>NZ_LPMU01000075.1:0-210308 GCF_001534535.1 Burkholderia sp. MSMB1459WGS | reverse complement strand
GTATTGCCTGCTGCGTCGGTGACCGTCACACCAATCACCGTGCCGATCGGCAGCGGGGTCGACGGCGTATACGTCCATGCACCGCTCGGGTCGGCCGTCACAGTGGCGTCCGGCGTGCCGTCGCCGTTGGTATCGATGTTGACCGTTGCGCCTGCTTCGGCTGTACCCGACAGCGACGTACCATCCGTCGCGTTCACCGTCGGCAGTGCAGGCGCCGTCGTATCGATCGTCAGGTTGAATGCCGTGCTTGGCGTGCTTACGTTGCCTGCGGCATCGGTTGCGGTGACGGTCAGGCTGTGTGCGCCTTCCCCCAGCGCCGTCGGCGGCGTGAATGTCCAGTTTCCGGACGGATCTGCCGTCGTGGTGCCCAGCAGCGTCGTGCCGTCGTACACATTGATCGTGCTACCTGCTTCCGCAGTACCGTTCAGTGTCGGTGTCGCATCATCCGTACTGCCGCCTGAAACGATCGCGCCAACAACGGAGCCCACGTCGTCCGTCACGGTGCCGATGACCGGTGCCGCAGGCGCGGTCGTGTCACCCGACACCGTCACCGAGGCAGACGGCCCCGTGTTGCCTGCCGCATCTGTAACCGTCACACCAATCACCGTGCCGACCGGCAGCGGGGTCGACGGCGTGTACGTCCATGCGCCACTCGGATCGGCCGTCACAGTGGCGTCTGGCGTACCGTCGCCGTTCGTATCGATGTTGACCGTCGCGCCCGCTTCCGCCGTACCCGACAGCGACGTACCGTCCGTCGCGTTCACCGTCGGCACCGCCGGCGCCGTCGTATCGATCGTCAAGCCGAATGCCGCACTCGGCGCACTCACGTTGCCCGCCGTGTCCGTTGCAGTCACCGTGATCGAGTGCGCGCCCTCTCCCAAACCCGAACTCGGCGTGAAGGTCCACTTCCCGGACGAATCCGCCGTCGTCGTGCCCAGCAACGTCGTGCCGTCATAGACGCTCACCCTGCTACCCGCTTCCGCTGTACCGCTCAACGTCGGAGTCGTATCGTTCGTCGCACCGCCGATCGCAACCGGATGTTGCGCATCGTCGTTGACGGCCGTAATCGCAGGCGCTTCCGGCACGACCGTATCCACCACGATCCCGACCGTGCCCAGTTCGCTCGTATTGCCGCTACTGTCGGTCTGCGTCACCGTGATCTGATGGGCGCCGTCGGGCAACGTACCGGGCGTGTACGACCAGTGCCCGTTCGCGTCCGCGGTCACCGTACCGACCGTCTGACCATCGACCTGGATCGTCACCGTCGCGTTCGGCTGAGCACCCGAACCCGCGATCGTCGGCGACGTGCGACCCGTGACGATATTGCCGTTGCCGCCAATCGGCTGCCCATCGATCGTCAGTCGCGCCGATCCGGTCGGCGTTCCGCCGCCGCTACCGCCACCATCCCCGCCGCCGCCGCTGGCCGCGGCTGCCGCAATGCCGCCGGCCGCGGCGACGCCGCCGAGTATGCCGAGCAGGGCACCGGTCGACAACCCGTCGCCGATCGGCGCATAGGCGAGCGCCGAATCGACGATTCCGTCGCCGGTCGCCTGCAATCCGGGGCCGAACTGCACGAGAAACCGCCCGTCGTCCTGGACGAAGACGAGATTGTGATAATCCGCGCCGTTTTCGAAGAACGCCTGCACGCGCACCGTTCGGCCGTCCTTGAATTCGACGATAAGGTCGTTCCCGGAACGCGCGTAGTTGGCCACGTCCTCCTTGTGAGCCGACAGCAGGAAATTGGCTGGACCACCGGGCGACGCGACGACCTGCGAACCATTGGCGACCGGAACATCGACGTGATTGCTCAATACCGACGAGGAAACCATTGCCCGACTCCTTGTAGATAGGGATGACAAACCTGGCCCGTCGCTGACGGGCAAACGTTCAACCAAACGGGCGCGACGGGGCACGACGCGATTTCGCGCCGCTGCAAATCGGGTATCCGGCTCACGCGGGACGCAACGAGCCGCTAGCCCACCCGAGGCGGTCTATAACGGAAAAGGAAGAAAGGAGCCGGGGCTGCTATGGAATCAGGGGCGAGTCCAGACGGCCGGAACAGCCGTTCGCCCTGCGGGCCAGGCAACGGCCCGACACGGTGCGCCACCCCGCCGGACGGAGGTGTTTGATGGCCCTCGTGCCGCGGATTTTTTCCGTACGGCGATTTTTTGTTTGATATTGGATCTGCATCTCTACCGCCCTCGCCATATTAGTTATTTCCTTTTATCGCGAATAACCAACGATTCGCTTGATCAGAGCGAATTGTCGCGGTGCACCATCACTCTCTTTTATGTTACCGCTCGTGCCTGCATTTAGATTACACCGGTCTTTCACGTACATGATTGCACTCCGCTGAAGCTTTTACAAATATTTTCAGTCTTTCGTGCATATATTTTTCTCTCACCATAAAAAGATGAACAATTTTCAGGATTGATTCGACGAATTCGTTGCCAAGACAATGATTCATCGCGACAGGGTTATCTCGAAAAGCCCGGCCCGCTTGGGTCCGCGTCGACTTCAGCGGAATGAACGCGAGAGCAGATTTCGGTATGCAACTGTATTGAGACTGCGCATCCCGACGCACCGCATCCAGCTATAAACCTCATCGGCAAAAAGGATTTTCAGGAAAACCCGTATACATCCACGGCGCCTCCGAACCCGACACCTATTTCTACCGAGCACCTGGTATCCAATTCAGTCTTCGTCGTAACGATATTCATTCACATCGAAAACCGGCCTCCCCGAACCGATCCGGCGAATCCGAAAAGGAAACAAATAACGGGGTTTTGGCGGAATTGAATCCTCGATACAAATAATCGACGCGCATGCGGTCCGCCACCGGCCATCGCCGGCATGGCGCGGACACGCGTGCGTGGACGGCGGTCCTGAATTACCATCGTGCATCCTCACGCGGCGGGCTTGGCCGTCGGCGGTTCAAGGTCGGATATCCCGGATCAATCGATCGTGCTCGCTCTCATCATCGTCGCCGGCCTGTGGGCCGGCCTCCAGAACGCCCTCGCGGGCGGCGGTTCGTTCGTCACGCTGCCCGCGTTGATCGTGTCGGGAATGTCACCGCTCGCGGCCAACATCACGTCGACGGTCGCACTGTTCCCCGGCCAGGTCACGACGGGCTGGGCAAGCCGGAACATGGTGAGCGGCGTGGGCAAGCTGCCGTTTCGCGCACTGTTCGCGATCAGCGTGGCCGGCGGCGCGCTCGGCGGCCTGCTGCTGCTGAAAACGCCGTCGTCGATCTTCTCGCAGCTGGTGCCGTGGCTCGTGCTGTTCGCGACGGTCGTGTTCGCATGGGGCAGTTTCTTCCGCAAACCGGACGCTGGCGCGCAACATCTCGGCCCCGTCGCGACCGGGGTCGCGCAGTTCCTGATCGCGGTCTACGGCGGCTACTTCGGCGGCGGCATCGGGTTCCTGATGATGGCCGCGCTGACGATGGCCGGCCTGCCGCCACGTCGTGCAACGTCGACCAAGAACGCGCTGGCGGGCGTGATGAACGCGTCGGCGGTCGTCCTGTTCGTCACGTCGCCGCACCTGCACTGGCGCGCGGCGATCGCGCTCGGCGGCGGCGCGATCGTCGGCGGCCTGCTCGGCGCGTGGGCGCTGCATCGCGTAAACGAACGCGTGCTGCGGATCGCGATCGTCTGCATCGGCGCGCTGCTGACCGTCGGGTTGTTCGTCAAGCCGATCTGAGCTCACGCTCGTCCCTGCCGCGATCGCGGCAATTGATGAGCAAACCGCAAGACGTCTTTCGCATATCTCGTTTGCCGTCGCGGCGGTGCCCGACCACAATCCGGGTTGCCGCGATCGGCGCCCTCTCGCGGGCGCCGACCGGCACACTGCGGCCGCCATTTCGATTCACCGCCGGCGGTCCGGCACATCGCGTCACCCCACGCTCCCTCGACATCGGCGCCCGTGCGGCGGCAGAACGCTTGCCGACGCGCCGTCCGATACGTTCCCGGCCAACAATAACTAGAGGTAGGAGATGCAGGACAACTCGTTGAGGCAAAGCCTCAAGCAACGGCACATCACGATGATCGCGCTGGGCGGCGTGATCGGCGCGGGCCTGTTCGTCGGCTCCGGCGCGATCATCGCAACGGCTGGCCCCGCGGCGATCCTGTCGTACCTGATCGGCGGCGTGATCGTCACGCTGGTCATGTTCATGCTCGGCGAAATGGCGTCCCGCCATCCCGACAGCGGCTCGTTCTCCACGTACGCGAGCAGCTATCTCGGCGAATGGGCCGGCTTCGCGGTCGGCTGGCTGTACTGGTTCAAATCGATGATGACGATCACCGTCGAAGCGATTCTGCTCGGCGCGATCCTCCACGATTTCCTGCCGTGGCTGCCTGTGTGGGGCGGCGCGCTGTTCATGCTCGTCACGCTGATCGCGAGCAACGCCTACTCGGTGCGCTCGTTCGGCGAAGCCGAATACTGGCTGTCGTTCGCGAAGGTCGCGACGATCATCGTGTTCATGGCGCTCGGCGCATCGATCCTGCTCGGCTTCCAGCCGCGTATTCCCGCACCGGGGCTCGTGAACCTGACCGATCACGGCGGCTTCATGCCGAACGGCATCTCGCCCGTGCTCGCCGGCGTGATGGTGGTGATCTTCTCGCTCGGCGGCAGCGAGATCGCGGCCGTGGCCGCGGGCGAATCGGAAAACCCGCGCAGGAACGTGATCCGCGCGATCAAGAGCGTGATCGTGCGCGTGATGGTGTTCTACGTCGGCTCTGTGTCGATCCTGATCCTGTGCATGCCGTGGACCGACAAGGTCAACCTGAAATCGCCGTACGTGTCGCTGTTCGGCATGGCGGGCTTCACGGGGGCGGCCGTCGCGATGAAGATCGTGCTGTTCGTGTCGTTCATGTCCGTGATGAACTCGTTCCTGTTCTCGAACTCGCGCATGCTGTTCTCGCTGAGCCAGCGCGGCCACGCGCCCGCGATGTTCGGCCGCACCAACGCGAAGGGCGTGCCGATGAACGCGCTCGTGCTGTGCCTCGCCATCTGCGTGTCGATCCTCGGCATTCACTTCGTGAGCGGCGGCGATCTGTTCCTGATGCTCGCGAAGAGCAGCGGCGCGTTCGTGATGATCGTATGGATCTTCATCGTCGTCGCGCACTTCGCGATGCGCCGGCAGACGCGCCACGAGCAACGCGACCCGACGGCGTTCCGCGCGTGGTTCTATCCGGTGTCGAACTGGGTCGCGTTGCTGGCGCTGGTCGCCGTGCTGGGGTCGCAGGCGTTCAATCCGGATTCGCGCTTCCAGTTCTGGTTCACGGTGCTGACGGCGCTCGCGATCGTCGCGGCGTACTTCTTGCGGCGCAAGCAGCCGTCATTCGGGCAGGCAGCCGACGCGAAGAGCCGCTGACGAGCGGGAAGCCGACCGGCGCGCGCGTTCCGTTCAGCCGAACGGCCGCACGCCGATCAGCGGGCCGTGCAGGAACAGCGCGAACACGGCCCAGGCGACGAGCCCGGCGGCAACGGCCGCGACGTCGCCGGCCAGCCCGCCGGCCGGATAGCGGACACCGTCGCGGCGATCCCGCGCACGCGACACGACAAAATCGACGATCGACCACACGAAGAACGCACCGAACAGCACGAACGCGTGCACGGTGCCGTTCACGAGCAGGTGCGCCACCGCCCAGACCATCACGCCGGCCAGCATCGGATGCCCGACGAGCGTCTTGATCCGGTTGCGCGGCACATACGACGCGGCGATCAGCACGAACGCGACCGCGGTCAGCATGCCCGTCAGGTGGCGCACGCCGACCGGCGACATCCACAGCAACGTCGCGCTCGTGCGGGCGATCCCGGACCCCCAGATGATCAACGCGAAGCCGACGATCGACGCGATCGCGTAACCGCCCTTCCAGCCCCTCTCGCCGATCCGCTCGATCGTCGCGGACCGCCAGCCGTCGGCGACGATCCGGATCGAATGCACACCGAGGAAGATCGCTAAACCGAGAATCAGGACGAGCATCGGCTGTCTCCGTCTGGAATGATGAGTGGGGAAGCGTTCCGCGCGGCGTCCGGTGCGCCGTTCGCGGGGCCGGCGGCGAGGCCGGCGCAGGTCGCGCCAGGCACGGGCGCAACCCGCGCCGATCATAAACGCCGGGGCCGCCGTTGTGAAGCATGCACGATGTGCGGTGCGTCAAGCTCGATGCATGCGTGCGCCGGGTCGTGCGGGTTTGCCCGAAAGAAAGGAAAACGAAAAATCGCGAGGCGGTCGCGCCGCGCGGTCGGTACTACGTCTGCTTGCGCTTCGTCGCGGGCTTCGCCGCCTGCGCCCGTGACGATTTCGAAGCCGGCTCCGCTTTCCGCGCCGACGCCGGTTTCGATGCGGATTTCGCCGCTGGACCGGACACCTTTTTCGGCGCCGGTTTCGATGCGGGCTTCGCTGCAGCTTTCGGCGCGGCTTTCGGCCCTGCTCCCGATACCGTCTTCGACGCCACCCTCGCCTTGCGCTTCGGCGGCCCGGCCAGCAGCGCCGCGCGATATGCGCTGCGGCACCAGTCGAACAGCGCGCCCGCATCCTCGAGCACGTCGGCCGGCGTTTCGTAATAGCCCTCGAGCGCGACGGTGCGCGTGGGCCGCGCATACGAGAACGGCCCCATCCCCGCCGCAACGAACGCAGGGCGGTTCACATCGTCGACGCGCAGGAACAGCGACCCGCGCGACATGAAGCCGAACATCACGCCGTCGAGCCGCAAGGCCGCACCGCTGAAAAACCGCGCGACGGCGACCGTACCGAGCGGCGCAAGCTGATACGCGATTTCCTCGCCGTGCGCCTTCTCCGCCTGCCAGCTCATGCGGATGCCTCGCAGCGCTGCGTCCACGCATCGAGCTCGGCCGCGTCGAAACCGACGGCCGCCGCGCTCTCGCGAATCTGCCGCCACGTCGCGCGGTCGACCGGAATGCCGGCCGTGCCGCGCACGGCGCGGCTCGCCTCTTCCGGCTCGCCGGGCACCTGCACCGGTGCATCGCCGGCCCGCGGCGACGCCTTCGCCCACGCAACGAAGGCATCGGCTTCGCGTTCGGCGTCGGCCGCGTCGAACGCTTTCGGATCGATCAGCACCGACAGCATCCCGTTGACGATCGCGCTCGTCTTCTGCAGCGTATCGCCGTACGTCGTATGCCCGCCCACGAGCGCGCCGCCGAAGATCTCGCACATCGCCGCGAGCGCATACCCCT
This sequence comes from Burkholderia sp. MSMB1459WGS, assembly GCF_001534535.1. NCBI lineage: Bacteria > Pseudomonadati > Pseudomonadota > Betaproteobacteria > Burkholderiales > Burkholderiaceae > Burkholderia > Burkholderia sp. MSMB1459WGS. The sequence goes on along the minus strand of NZ_LPMU01000075.1, from coordinate 203,111 downwards.
TATGCAGCCCGAACGGGAGCAGCGCGCCGAACGGCTGCTCGTGCATCACGGCCGGATCGTCGGTCGGCTGGCCGCGATGGTCGATCAACGCGCCGGCCGGCACGCGCTTACCCTGGTTGTAGGCAACGCGCGTCTTGCCGTACGCGATCGCGCTCGTCGCGAAATCGAGCAACAGCGGCGGCTTGCCCGCCCGCGGATACGCGGCGCAGAACGGATTCGTGCCGAAACGCGGATCGGTGCCGTGCAGCGGCGCGACCAGCAGGTCGCCCGGCACGTTGACGAAATGGAACGACACGAGCCCCGCGCGCGCGCACTGCTCGGCCCAGTGCCCGATGCGGCCGAGGTGATGGACGTCGCGCAGCCCGATCGCGCAAATGCCCATGCGCCGTGCGCGCTCGATCCCTTCGACCATCGCCTCGAACGCGATCACCTGGCCGAAGCCGCGGCCGCCGTCGATCGTCAGCACCGCGCCGCCGTCGCGGACGATCGACGCGTGCCCGTTCAGTTGCAACTGCCCTTCCCGCCACGACGCGACGTAGTTCGGGATCATCCCGACGCCGTGCGAATCGTGGCCCGCGAGATTCGCGGCGACCAGGTGATCGGCGACGAGCGTCGCCTCGCGCGGGTGGCTGCCGGCCCGTTCCCAGAGTGCCGCGACGAACGCATGCAGCGGTTCGGCGCGCATGCGCAGCGGTTCGGTATCGGGCGTCGGCAGTGCGGTCATCGGCAACACTCCATCAAGTCGGTTCGGGTCGGGCAATCGGCACGTCGGATATTGCGACGATCAGTGCGCGGTCGCGATCACGTCGGCCACCGCCGCCGTGAGCTTCTTCGCGTACGGCACGTGCAGGAACTCGTTCGGGCCGTGCGCGTTCGACTTCGGGCCGAGCACGCCGCACACCATGAATTGCGCTGCGGGGAAGCCCTCCTGCAGCACGTTCATCAGCGGAATCGTGCCGCCCAGGCCCATGTACGCGCAGTCGGCGCCGAAGTGGCGGCGCGACGCGGCGTCGAGCGACGACGCGAGCCACGGCGCGAGATCCGGCGCGCTCCAGCCGGTCGCGGCGCCCGCGTCCGGCTTGAACGTGACCTTCGCGTTGTACGGTGGATCGAGTTCGAGCAATGCCTTCAGCTGCTGCACGGCCTGCGCGGCGTCGACGAGCGGCGGCAGCCGCAGCGACAGCTTGAACGCGGTGCGCGGGCGCAGTACGTTGCCCGCATCGGCGAGCGCCGGCATGCCGGCCGCCCCGGTCACCGACAGCGACGGGCGCCACGTCGAATTCAGCAGCGCCTCGCGCGGATCGGTCGTGGTCGGCAGCACGGGTTTGCCGTCCGCGCCGCACGCCCACGGCAGCCCTTTCCATACCGTATCGCCGAGAATCGCGGCGGCCGCTTCCGCTTCGCGCACGCGGCTCGACGGAATCTCGCAATGAAACGCGCCCGGCAGCAGGTTGCCGTTCTTCGCGTCTTCGAGGCGTTCGAACAACTGGCGCATCACGCGGAAGCTCGACGGCGCGATGCCGCCGTAGACGCCCGAATGGACGCCTTCTTCCAGCACCTCGACCTGCAGGTCGCCGGACACGAGGCCGCGCAGCGACGTGGTCAGCCACATCTGGTCGTAGTTGCCGGCGCCCGAATCGAGGCACACGACGAGCGATACCTGGCCGAGCCGGTCGCGCAATGCGTCGACGTACGGCAGCAGGTCGTAGCTGCCCGACTCCTCGCAAGTCTCGATCAGACCGACGCAGCGCGGCCGCTCGATGCCCTGCTCGTCGAGCGCGCCGAGCGCCGCGAGGCTCGCGTAGATCGCATAGCCGTCGTCCGCGCCGCCGCGGCCGTACAGCTTGCCGTTCTCGAACTTCGGCGTCCACGGGCCGAGGTCCGCGCGCCAGCCGTCGAATTCGGGCTGCTTGTCGAGGTGGCCGTATAGCAGGATCGTGTCGGTGCTGCCCGAACGCGTCGCGGGCGTCTCGAAGAAAATCACCGGCGTGCGGCCGGGCAAGCGCACGATCTCGAGCTTCAGGCCCTTCACGGGCTGTCGTTCAGCCCACTGCGCGGCGTCGGTGACGACGCGCTCGAGATACCCGCGCTTCGCCCAGTCGGGGTCGAACGCGGGACTCTTCGCGGGAATCGCGATGTAGTCGGTCAGGGCGTGGAGGATTTCATCGTTCCACTTGCGCTCGATGAAGGTCACGAGCTTGTCATGGTCGAGGACGGGGGTGGTGTCGACGGATGTCATGGTGGGGATGCCTGGATCGGGCTGACGAAAATCCAGATCATACGCCGATGCTCCCCTGCCGGCGCCCCCTTGCCCGCCGTTCGGACCGCCTTCGGAAACGCGTCGCGCAGGCCAGGCGCGTCGCGCCGCAGGCACCGCGTCAGTTCACCCGCATCCTCTTCACGCGAACGCGCCGCGGGCTCGCCGACCACCGCGGCGAGAAACCGCTGGCCTGCCGCTCGAACGCGCCGCGCACGCGAGCGCTCCGCCCGGCGCCTGCTACGTGCCGCCGCGATCCATCCCGCGCCGGTACGCGGCCGGGCTCGTCGCCGCGACACGCCGGAAATGCCGACGCAGCGATTCCTCGGATCCGAACCCCGCCCGCGCCGCGACCTGCGCCAGCGACAACGCGGGCTGCGCTTCGAGCATGTCCTTCGCGACGTTCACGCGTTCGCGGATCAGCCACGCGAGCGGCGACATCCCCGTCGCGTCCGCGAACCGACGCTGCAACGTGCGCGTGCTCATCGCGGCCTGTGCGGCGAGCGACGCAAGCGTGTGCGGCTCGGCCGCATGCGCGCGCATCCAGTCGATCAGCTTCGCGAGCCGGTCGGTGCCGCCCGGTGCGACCGGGCGCGGCACGAACTGCGCCTGCCCGCCGTCGCGATGCGGCGGCAGCACGAGGCGCTGCGCGACGCGGTTCGCGATCGCGCCGCCATGATCGCGGCGCACGAGATGCAGCAGCATGTCGAGCCCCGCCGCCGAGCCGGCCGACGTGACGATCTGCCCTTCGTCGACGTACAGCGCATCCGGATTCACGCGCAGCGCCGGATAACGCGCCTGCAGGCGTTCCGCATACCGCCAATGCGTCGTCACGGTGAGCCCGTCGAGCACGCCGGCCGCCGCCAGCACGAACACGCCCGAACAGATCGAGCAGAGCCGTGCGCCGCGCCGATGCGCGGCCCGCAACTTCTTCAGCAACGGCTCGGGCGGCAGTTCGTCCGGATCGCGCCAGCCGGGAATCACGATGGTATCCGCGCGATCGAGCGTCGCGAGCCGGTAGGGTGCGGCGACGGTAATGCCGCCCGCCGCCCGCACGGGCCCCGGCTCGCTCGCGCATACCGCGAAGCGATACCAGTCGACGCCCAGCTCGGGGCGCTCGAGCGCGAACAGTTCGACCACGCAGCCGAATTCGAACGTGCAGAGGCGATCGTAGGCGAGTGCGACGACGAGATGATTGTGCATGGCGCAATGTTACCGGAACTTGTCGATCGCGCCACTGCCGCGACATGCGCCGAACCGCGATACTGCCCTTCATTGCGGCGCGTTCCGCGCCCGTTCAACCAGGAGAGCCTGACCATGTCCTACGTCACCGACGTCCCCGCCGCCGACAGCCTCGCCGCCCTCGCGCATTTCGAGGCATCGCTGCGCTTCGAGACCGATTGCTGGGACGTGCACGACGCACTGGCGTCCGGCGCACCCGATTTCGTGCTGCTCGACGTGCGCGGCCCCGAGCAGTTCGCCGCCGGCCACGTGCCCGGGGCGCGCAACCTGCCGCGCCGCAAGATCGTCGAAAGCAAGCTCGCCGGTTACCCGGCCGGCACGCTCTTCGTCGTCTATTGCGCGGGGCCGCACTGCAACGGCGCCGCACGTGCGGCGATCCGGCTCGCGCGCCTGGGCCGCCCCGTCAAGCTGATGATCGGCGGCGTGACGGGCTGGCTCGACGAAGGTTTCGCACTGAGCAAAGAAGTGCAGCCGGCGGACGCCGAAGCCGCCTGATCGTCACCGAAAGCGCAACAATCAATTGCCGGCACATAAACGGAAAAAGCGCGACAATCAGCCTCATTGCAGTTCGGACGGAGCAGCACCATGCATGATGCAGTCCTGATTCAAGTGGCCGGTTCAGTCGCAGCGATCGCGCTCTATTTCCTGCCGGCCGTCATTGCCGACCGGCGTGCCCGGCACGACAAGCTGACGATCGCGATGTTCAACGCACTGTTCGGGTGGACGGGCATCGGCTGGCTGATGACGCTGTACTGGGCGTGCCAGCCGAACCCGCGCACCGACGTCGCGCAGACGATCCTCGCGAAGCGCCGCGGCGTCAGCATGCGGACCTTCTCGGCCGGCCTCGTCGAACGCGTGCAACGCCGCGTCGCCGCCCAGGAGCAATGGGCGGAAAAGCAAGGCTGCCGTTGAGCCCCGCTTCCCCCTTCACCGTATCGCGTCGAACTTCGGCATCCTGACGTTGGTCGACGCGCGGTAATCCCACTTCAGTGCATCGCGCGGCGGCCAGCCGCCCGCGCGCAACCGCGCCGCGAACGCCCCCGCCGTCACCGCCCGTGCGATCCGCTCGCCCGGACACCCGTGCGGCCCCGTGCCGAAGCCGAAATTCGGCCCCGTCGTGCGGCCAGGCATCAGCCGGTGCGGATCGCGATGCACGGCCGGATCGCGGTTCGCCGCAGCCAGCACGACGAGGATCGCATCGCCGGCCTCGACGCTCACGCCTTCGATCGTCGTGCGTGCCGCGACGAAGCGGCGCGTGTTCTGCACCGGTGAATCGAAACGCCCGACCTCGGCGACGAAGGCGTCGAGCGCGGCCGCGTCCGGCATCGCGCCTGCTTCGCCGTTCCATGCCACAAGCGCATTGCCGAGCCATGCGGCGCTCGCCTCGCACGTCTGCGACAGCAATCCGACGAGATTCGCGACCCGCGCGCCGCTCGCCTGCCAGCCCGACGCCCGGGCCGCCTGCTGCACCGCGGCGACCAGCGTGCCGTCCTCTGCATGCGACTGCGCGACGCGTTCGGTCATCCGGTCGAGCAGTTGCCGCGCAGCGTCGCTCGCGCGCGCCAGCGCCGCGGCATCCGACAGCGGCGACAGCGCGGCGACGAATTCGACGACCCGCGCCGCGATGTCGTCGAGCTGCGTTTCGTCGAAACCGAGCAGATCGGCGACTGCGCACACCGGCACCGTCATGCACCATGCGTTCAGCGCGTCGGCATCGCCGGGCGCCGGCAGTCGCCGCGCGGCAAGCGCGTCGGCGCGATCGCGCAGCGCGTCCGTGTCGATCGGCGCGAACGCCGCGCGCAACGCCTGCTTCGGCACATCGTGTCGCGACGCGCCATCGTTCATGCGCACCAGCTCGCCGAACAACGCGCCGGCCGTCGTGCCGCGCAACGCGGGCGGCACCGGCGCGTCCAGCGGGCGCACACGGCAGGCCGGATCGCCGAGCACGGCCGTCACGGCCGCCGCGCGGCTCGCGACCCACAGGCCGAGCGCGGCGTCGAACGCGAGCGGCGGGCCGTCGACGAGCGCTGCGTAATAGGGATAAGGATCGCGGTGCGTGACCGCTGCAATGGGATCGATCGGGTTCATGCGTCCAGTATCGGCGCAGCGCGCCGTCGCATGTTTCGGGGTGACGTGAAATGTCGTCGCACGGACGCCGCGCGCCGCGGCATTGCAGCGGCCGGCCGGCGTCAGGCCGCCGACCGGTCGCGGTGCGACTGCATGCGCAGCCGTACCCGCCCGGCCGAAATCGCGCGCGGCTCGGGCACCACCGTGTCGTGATGGAACATTTCCTGCCGGAACTCGCCGCTTTCGTCGAACCACTGGCAGATCAACCAGTCGCCGTCGTCGAACACGACCGGCCCGGCATACGTGACGGTCATGCGCGGCCCGCCCGTTTTCAGCGTCACGACATCGCCCACGCGAAACCTGACGCGGTGATTTTCTCGGATCGTCATCGCTCTCTCAGCTTTTTATATATTGAATATATTGATATTCCCGGCGGCCCACTCACCGGTCATTGGAACGTGCCGCAGATTATCAATCAAAAAATCATCCGGCAACTCCCATGCGCGGAAACGCTCTGAACGGGAACCTGCAACAATGTGCGGGATCGTCGCGTATGACGGCCCGCCGGGCGCCAGCCCCGGCGCGGCTTACACGCCGCCTGCGACCGATCGGGCGGAATGCGGAGAATATACGATGATTTTTGCGCCGTCATCGACGATTAATCCGGACGCGAAACCGGTTGATTATCGTCAATCAACGTTACGCCGTAAACGATTCCAGTTTTTATTAGGGATCATTCGTCGAACAAAATCGGCGAATTATCCGGTGCAGCAAACCAGCGGTTGATATCGCGCCCCGGTATGGCCGCCCGGGTAAAGGTGAACGTGCCGTCGCGCCTCATCTCCGTCGCCGCACGCAGGAATGCGCCGAGCGCGGCCCGCGCCAGCGCGCCGCCGACGCTGACGCGCTTCACGCCGAGCGCCGCCAGTTCGTCGACGCTCAGCAACCCGCCCTGCAGACCCATGACGACATTGACGGGCGCGCCGACCGCTTGGGTCACCGCCGCGATCTCGTCGGCGTCGGTGATGCCGGGCGCATACAGCACGTCGGCGCCGGCGTCGCGATAGGCGACGAGCCGCGCGATCGTGTCGTCGAGGTCGTGCCGGCCGTGCAGGTAGTTTTCGCAGCGCGCGGTCAGCGTGAACGGAAACGGCAGCGCACGCGCCGCGTCGACGGCCGCCGCGATCCGCTCGACCGACGCGTCGCGCGGATAGATCGGCGTATCGGCACGGCCGGTCGCGTCCTCGATCGAGCCGCCGACCGCGCCCGCCTCGGCCGCCAGCCGGATCGTTTCGGCCACCGTGTCGGGTGCGTCGCCGAAGCCGTTCTCGAGATCGGCGCTCACGGGCAAGCCGCCCGCGGCGACGAGATCGGCGATGTGAGCGAGCATCGCGTCGCGGTCGATCGCGTTGTCGGGTCGCCCTTTCGAAAACGCGTAACCGGCGCTCGTCGTGGCGAGCGCCTCGAAGCCGGCCATCGCGAGCAGGCGCGCGGTGCCTGCGTCCCACGGGTTCGGGATGATGAACGCGCCGGGGCGCGTGTGCAGCGCACGGAAGGCTTCGGCGTGGCGGGCTTGCAGGTCGGAACGGGTCATCGCGAACTCCGAGGAAAGTGTTGACGGGTGAGCTTACGCCGGTCGTGCACGCGACGTTTCAGCATTCGCCGAAATGTCGTGGCGCAACAGAACAAACTCGCCGATGCCGAATGCAGGCCGCCACGCATGGCCGCCCGCGTCGGTTCACTTCGATGCGGGCCGCCCGGCGTCGACGCCGAGCAACACGTCGGTGACGGCCTCGGAAAACCGCATCGCGCGACCGTCGATCAGCACGCCATCCGGATTCGACGGATCGCGCACCGCCGGCGACACGCCGTGCGCGATCAGCACGCGCGCGCACGCTTCCCAGTCGGGATCGCCGACGCCCTCCGGCTCGTTGACGGACGCCCAGGACAACGTACCGAGCGCATCGCTGCCGAACCCGTGCACGTCGCGCCAGTTTGCGCCGTGCGCGAGCAGGAACGCCAGCAGTTCGGCATCGCCGCGGAACACCGCGTGGTTCAGCGCGCTCGCGTCCCAGTCGCCGCCGCGCGCGGCGATCGGCCAGCCCAGTTCGACCATCACCTTCACCGCATCGCGCGAACCCCATGCGGCGGCGTCCGGCAGCAACCGCAGCCGGTCGTCGGGCAACGTACCGGGCAGCTCGCGATGGCGCGCCTGGATGCGCCGCGCGTCGTCGGCATCGGCGCGCGCGCAGGCCGCCACGAATGCGTCCTGCGCATCGAGCGCTTCCTCCGCGCCGGCCGCGCGCAACAGCGCCGCGACGTCGGACAACCCGGTCTGCATCGCGAGCCGGTACGCGCTGACGCCCGCGGCGGTCCGCGCGCGGGGATCGGCGCCGGCCGCCAGCAGCGCGGCGACATGGCGCGCCGGGCAACGCACGGCGATTGCGCGCAGCAACGGCGCGCCCCACGTCTTGGTCGGCCCGTCGCCGGCCGGCTCGTTCGGGTCGCCGCCATGCGCGAGCAGGCACTCGAGCGCGGTAGCGTCCGGCACGTCGAGCGCCCGCCGCAACGCATTCGTCCCGCTCACCCGGGCGCCGTGCTCGAGCAGCAGGCGCGTGCATGCCGGATTCTCCACCGAGTGATACAGCGATTCGCCGTCGTTCGGATCGGCGCCGGCTTCCAGCAGCATCGCGGTGAGCGCCGGATCGCGATTGACGCCGGCGGCGCCATACAGCGCCGACAGCGGCGCCGACTCGTCGGGCTGCGCGAGCGAGGCCGGCGGCGTCCGGTTGCCGATCCGCTGGTTCGGATCGGCGCCCGCATCGAGCAGATAGCGCGCGCACGCACGCAGCCGGGCCGCGAATTCGGGAAGCTGGCCGAGCCGCGAATGCGTGACGGCGACGAGCGGCGGCAACTTCAGCGCACCGTCGGCGCGCGCGATCCAGCCGGGATCGGCGGCCAGCGCCGCCTTCACCGCGTCGAGATCGCCCGACGCGCATGCGATCGTCGAGTCCGCCGATACGAGATCGGGGCGATCGCGCAGCAATTGCGCGGCGACGCGCGGCCGGGCCGCGTCGAAACCGCCGGTCACGTCGGCGCCGTACGCGAGGTCGAGCCAGCGGCGAATCAACGACGACCGCGGTTGCCGCGCGAGCGCATGCGTTTCGACGAACACGCCGAGATCGGCCCATGAAGCAAAACCGTACTCGCGCGCGATGCAGGACTGTGCGTCGTGCAGGCGGAGCCCGAGTGCGAGCGTTTCGTCATGCGTGCGATTCGCGGCTGCCGGCAGGGACTGGACGAAGCGCGCGACGGCATCGGCGTCGCCCTGCCGGTACAGGCGCAACAATGCCTTGGCCTGCTTTTTCAGATGATCGGGATGAGCGTTGGGAGGCAGCTTTTTCATGCGGATCCTCGTGCGTGGATGGCCGAAGGTCCGCAATACCGCCAGCACAAAGGATGGGGGAAGACTGGATTTGCAGCGACAGGTGGGTTGAACCCTTTCCGCGGACCCGGAAGCGACCTGCATCGCTGGCCGGTATCGTAGGCGACGGCCGCCGGCGTCGTCAATCGTGCGGCGCTGCGGCGCTCACCCCGCGAGTTTCTTCGTCAGGAAAATGCGGCTGTGCCCGACCGGGTAATCGTGGAGCTCGCCGAAGCGGACATAGCCGCGCTTCTCGTAGAACGGCCGCGCCTGGAAGTCGAACGTATCGAGCCACGCGCTGTGGCAACCGCGCGCGACGGCCTCCTGTTCGGCCAGATCCATGATGCGCGTGCCGGCGCCTTGGCCACGCGCGGCTTCGGGTACTACGAGCAGGTCGACATGCAGCCAGCCGAACGCCGTGCCGCCCCACAGGCCGCCGACCACCGCGCCGGCCTCGTCGGTCACGATCACGGCCAGCGGCCGAAAGTCGACCGGGCCGGCCTGGCTTTCGTTGAAGCGGATGAGCGGCGCGACGATCTGCTTGCGCACCTCCGGGTCGCCCGCATCGGTCACGGCATAGGTCAACGTCATCGGTTGCGCGGGGTCGTGGATGAAAATGGGCGGAAATCGTGCATGCCGCGCCCGTCAAACGACGTATGCGCCCTTCGCGTGCAGTTCCGCTTCGGTCCGCTCGAGCGCCGCGATCGCATCGCTGCCTTCGAGCGCCAGCAACTGCGCGACCAGCGCCTCGGCCATCGCATGCGCGGCCACCAGCGACGGAAAGAACGACGGGCTGTCGTGCGTGAAGATCAGTTGCGCGTCCGCGTGCAGCGCGATCGGCGACACCGCGCTGTCGGTGATCGCAACGATCCGGCTGCCCTGCGCCTTCGCGGCCTGCGCGACGCGCGTCGCTTCGGCCGAATACGGCGCGAAGCTGACGATCACCGTCACGCTCTGCTTCGCGATCGTGCGCAACTCCATTTCGAGGGAACCGGCGACGCCGTTGAGCAGCGACACGGTCGGACGAAACAGCCGGTAGCCGTAGACGAAACCGAAGGCCACCGGATAGCACGAGCGAAACCCCGCCACGTGCACGTGCGACGCCTTGCGGATCAGCTTCGCCGCGTCCGCGAGCGCGTGCTCGTTCTGCGCGGCGGTCGCCGACAGGTTGTGCTGCTGCGCGGCGAGCAGATCGTGCGCGAGCGACGCCTTCGCGTCGGGCCGCACGAGCGAGCGCGCACGCTGCGTGAGCGGCTCGGGACGCGTGCGCACGCGCGCGACGCACAGGTCGCGCAGCTCGTTCCAGCCGGGAAAGCCGAATTGCTGCGCGAGCCGCACGAGCGACGCAGGCTGCACCTGCGCGCGCTGCGCGACCTTGCGCATCGACGACGTGGCGACTTCGTCGGGATGATCGAGCAGGAAGGCGGCGCCCGCCTGGAATTGCGGGCTCAGCTCGGAAAATTGCGCCCGGATCCGGGACGCGAGTTCGTCGAAATTGGCGGCCATCTTGGTGGGAACGGGAACCGGTCGTCCATGGTATCACCGGCCCCGCGCCCACCGTCAGCGCAGCACTTCGACGTGATCGGCGTCGACCTTCACGCGGCCCGACCATTTGCGCTCGAATTCGCCGGTCAGCTTCACTTCGTTCTTGTCGCTGACGGGCTGGCCCGCCGCCCACAGCTTGGGGTCGATTTCGACGCGGATCGTGCCGGTGGCGTCGGCGAACTCGTAATCCTCGCCGCCGACGTGCTTGACGATGCGCCCCTGCAACTGCACGTGCTGGTCGTCGCGGCCGTTGGCGAGCAGTTCCTTCACGGTCGTCGTGGTCAGCGCGGACGGCCCCGTGTATTGCGCGTAGACGGCGGCAGGCAGCGCGACGAGCGCGACCGCCAGGATTCTGGCCAGGTGTTTCATGATCTCGGTCCTCTTCTTCGATGTGGCGCCGCGCTCCGTTGAACGCGACGGCGCCAGCTTACGGACCGTAAGATTAAGCAAACCTGAAGGGCATGCCGAAGCGACACGGTGCCGCATTGGACCGGTACGAACGCGGGCCGCGCACGGCGTGCATTTAAGCTCGGCCTAAGGCGCGTGCGCTTATCATGAGAACCCCGGGCGCCGCGGCGCCCCTGTCGGAGAGACACGAATCCATGCGCGTACTGCTCGTCGAGGACGATTCGCTGATCGGCAGCGGGCTCGAACAGGGCCTCAAGCAGGAAGGCTTCGCGGTCGACTGGGTGAAGGACGGCGACGCCGCGTCGCTCGCGCTGCGTGCGACCGGCTACGGGCTCCTGCTGCTCGATCTCGGGCTGCCGAATCGCGACGGCCTGTCGGTGCTCGCCGCGCTGCGCCGCCGCGACGAAAACCTGCCCGCGATCATCATCACCGCGCGCGACGGCGTGCCCGACCGCATCGCGGGCCTCGACAGCGGCGCGGACGACTATCTCGTCAAGCCGTTCGCGCTCGACGAGTTGCTCGCCCGTATCCGCGCGGTCAGCCGCCGCCATGCAGGCCGCGCGCAGACGACGCTCGCGATCGGCCCGCTGCGGCTCGATCCCGTCAAGCACCTCGTCTGGCTCGACGACGACGAAGTGCCGCTGTCGCCGAAGGAATTCGTGCTGCTGCACGAGCTGATGCGCGAACCGGGCGCGGTGATTTCGCGCGAACAGTTCGAGGAACGGCTGTATAGCTGGGGCGAGGAAATCGAGAGCAACGCGGTGCAGGTGCATATCCACAACCTGCGCAAGAAACTCGGCCACGACATGATCCGCACGGTGCGCGGCGTCGGCTACCGGATCGGTGACGGCACGTGACGCGCCTGCAACGCGCGGTCGCGCGCTGGCGCAACGCGTCGTTGCGGCGGCGCCTGCTGACGTGGCTGCTGCCGGCCGCGTGCGTGATCGGCCTGGTCGCGAGCGCCGGCACCTACTGGGGCGCGCTGCGCGAACTCGACGATCTGCTAGACGACCAGATGCGCAGCATGTCGAAACAGATCGTCGTCGGCCCGAACGGCGAGCTGTCGTTCAGCAACCGCGCCACAGGCAAGCACGGCTTCGAAGCGAGCGACCCCGATGCGGTGCTGCTGCAGGTATGGCGCAACGGCACGCTCGTGTATTCGACCGACCGCGACTCGAAGCTGCCGCCGCCCGCGCAGCAGGGCATCGCGAGCGTCGACGTCGGCGGCCAGCCGTGGCGCACCTATGTGACCGAGCGCGGCGGCACGACGATCCGGCTCGCGCAGGCACGGCATGCGCGCTGGGAAGCGATCGCGGGCATCGCCGTCCACCTGCTGTGGCCCGTCTTCTCGATGCTGCCGCTGCTCGCGCTCGGCCTGTGGTTCGGCATCGGCGCGGGGTTGCGGCCGTTACGGGCAATCGCGTCCGGCCTGAAACGCAGGAATGCGAACAACCTCGAGCCGGTCGACGTCGCATCGATGCCGAACGAGGTCCGCCCGCTCGCCGAGGCCATCAACGACCTGCTCGCACGCCTCGACCGCTCGTTCACGTTGCAGCGGCACTTCATCGCCGATGCCGCGCACGAGCTGCGCACACCGATCATGGGGCTGTCGATCCAGTCGCAATTGCTGCGACGCGCGGCGACTGCCGAGGAACGCGAGCGCATCCTCGCGCAAATCCATGCGGGCACGACGCGCCTCGGCCACCTCGCCGAACAGTTGCTGACGCTCGCACGCCTCGAGCCCGATGCGCAGGCGGCCGTCGGCGCGTCGGCGCCGGTCGATCTCGCCGCGCTGTGCCGTTCGGTGGTGTCGGACCGCGCGCGCGTCGCCGACGCGCACCGGATCGATCTCGGTGCGATAGTCGACGTGCCCGTGACGACGGCGGGCAATGCCGACACGCTGCGCGTGCTGCTGAACAATCTCGTCGACAACGCGATCCGCTATGCGGGCGCAGGCGCGCGCGTCGACGTATCGGCGCGCATGGACGGCGCGACGCCCGTGCTCGAAGTCGCCGACGACGGCCCCGGCATTCCGGAGGCCGAACGCACGGACGTATGGGAACGCTTCTATCGCGGCGAAGGCGCGCAAGCCGCCACGTCGTCGGGCAGCGGGCTCGGGTTGTCGATCGTCAAGCGGATCGCCGAACAACATCGCGCGACCGTCGCGCTCGGGACCACGCGCGGCGGGCGCGGGCTGACCGTCACGGTGCGCTTCCCGCGGCCGGCCTGACGCGCGCGCGGCGGTCGGCTTGTCCCCGGATTATGTTGGCAAATCCGGCAACAGATCGCGATCGACGCGGCGCCGGTCGTGCTCGTCAACATGTTTACGCCGGCGCCCGCCGACGAAGCCGACTTTCTCGCCGTCTGGAAAGACGACATGGAATTCATGAAGCGCCAGCCGGGATTCATCTCGACGCAGCTTCATCGCGCGCTCGGCGACAGCCCGACCTACCTGAACCACGCGGTCCGGGAATCGACGGACGCCTTTCGCGCAGCCTTCACGCATCCGGAATTCGTCGCGAAGCTGTCGGCCTATCCGTGGTCCGCCGTCACCAGCCCGCACCTGTTCCAGAAGATCGGCGTGGCCGGTATCTGCACAGCGTGAGCCGGCGTGCGAAGCGTGGCAGCGCGTGGCATTTGGCCGAATCGCGAATGCGGACTTCTCCACAGAAAATGTTGGCAAGCTTGTGGATATCCTGCGCACCGCGGCGCTAAACCCTTGATCCGATGGACTTTGGCACGCGTGATGCAGACAAGGCCCGGGCAAGGGCCATCGCCGTCACCGCTTCGCCGCACATCGCATCACGACGCCACGACGATGTACGTCCACGATGTACGTCCGATGGGCATCGCAACCGCCGCACGCATGCCGGACCGGCGCTGCGCCACTTACCCACAGATTTTGTTGGCAAGCTTGTGGATATCCTGCGCAAGCCTGCGCTAACCCGTTGATCGGCCTACGATTCGCGCCGCGCGTCACCGTTTCGGCAACGCGCGGCATCGGCATGCGCGAACGCGACGATCGGGCATCCGGGCAGCGCCCTGCCGCTGCCTTGACGCCCGTGCCCGCCGCGCATCAAGATCACGCAAGCCGCACGCGGCCGCGCATCGTCGGCCATGCGCGTCGGCGCCCCGGGCCGGCCGTGCCGCCGGCACCGCATCACGACACCTCACTCCGAGGAAGACCATGGAACACTTCACCGCGTGGCAATTGCTCGTCTCGCTCGTGCTCGTCGCCATCGTCGTCTATCCGTACGTCCGCATCGTTCGGCGCACCGGGCATTCGGGCTGGTGGATCCTGACGATGTTCGTCCCGGTGCTGAACTTCATCATGTTGTGGGTGTTCGCGTTCGCGCGCTGGCCCGCCGTCGACGATCGGCAGCCCTGAGCGTTGCGGTCGCGGCCGCGCGCGAGCTTGTCCACAGATTGTGTTGGCAAGCATGTGGATAGCCTGCGCATACCGCGATCAAGCACTTGATCCGAAAGACTTTGTCCGCGCCGCCTCGAAAAGGGCACGACGACACCCGATCGCGCGTTGCATGCCGCGTCGGCACGTGACGCGCGGGCTGCCGTGCTTGTCCACAGATTGTGTTGGCAAGCGTGTGGATAGCCTGCGCATACCGCGACCAAGCGCTTGATCCGAAAGACTTTGTTCGCGCTGCCTCAAACGCGGCACGCCCGGCGCGCGTCGCGCCGGACGCCGCGGCGCGCGGGCTTGTCCACAATTTTTGTTGGCAAGCATGTGGATATCCTGAGCATGCGCGACCTAAGTCGTTGATCGCACAACGTTTGATCGCGCGGGTCACGACTGCGGCACGGCGCGCCCGCGGCGCTCGCCACGCGCGCCGTGCCGCGCTGCTCAACCGAACGTGCGCGCGACGATGCGCGCGACCGACGCGATCACGTCGTCCTTCGCCCGTGCATCGGCTTGCGCCTGCGTGTAGTACACGGCCAGCACGATCGGCGCGCGCGACGTCGGCCAGATGACGCCCGCATCGTTGGTCGTTCCGTAATCGCCGGTACCGGTCTTGTCGCCGACCGTCCATCCGGCGGGCACGCCCGCGCGAATTCGCTTGTCGCCGACCTTGTTGCCGCGCAGCCACGCGACGAGCTGCGCACGCTGCGCGGCCGGCAGCGCGTCGCCGAGCGTCAGCGCGCGCATGCTGGCGGCCATCGCGGCGGGCGTCGTCGTGTCGCGCGGGTCGCCCGGCAGCGCGGTATTCAGTTCGGTCTCCCATCGATCGAGACGGAACATGTCGTCGCCGATCGAACGCGCGTAGGCCGTTACCGCCGACGGGCCGCCGATCAGCTTCATCAGCAGGTTCGCGGCCGAGTTGTCGCTGTACTGAATCGTGGCCTCGCACAGCGCGCCGACCGTCATGCCCGCGCCGACATGCTTCTCCGACACCGGCGAATAGTTGACGAGGTCGGCCTTGGTGTACGTCACGCGCTGTTGCAGCAAGCCCGGCCGCTCGACGCTCTGCGCGAGGACCGCCGCACTCAGCATCGCCTTGAACGTGCTGCAGAACGGGAAGCGCTCGCCCGCGCGATGCTCGATGGCGCGGCCGCTCGCCGTGTCGATCGCGCACACGCCGAGACGGCCGCCCGCGTCGCGCTCGAGATCGGCGAGCGTCGTCGCCGCCGCGACGGGCGCAATGGCGTCCGCGGCAGCCGCCGCTGCCGCCGCGGCCGGGTCCGGCGCCGCGGCCTGCCGCGACGCGCACGCGGTGACGGTGAGAACGAGCGGCGCCGTCGCGGCGGCCAGCAACAGGGTTCGACGTTTCGTTGAGTAAGTCATGTCGGTTGTCTCGTGGTGGAATGGCGGCGAAACGGCATTGCGTGTCGGTATTGCGTGCCGAAAACGGCCGGCCGCCGAGACAGCACTATCGAGACTTTACGGTTGCCCGACAAGCAACGATAATTGAGCGCTGACAAAAGAAATTCTTATGACCAAACTCCGCCCTCATCTTCCGCTCAATGCGTTGCGCGCATTCGAATCGTCGGCGCGCCACCTGAACTTCACGCGCGCCGGCCTCGAGCTGAGCGTGACCCAGGCCGCGGTCAGCCAGCAGGTGCGCTCGCTGGAAGAGCGGCTCGGCTGCACGTTGTTCACGCGATTGCCGCGCGGCCTCGGGCTGACCGACGAGGGGCGTGCATTGCTGCCGGTGCTGAGCGACGCGTTCAGCCGCATCGAGACGGTGCTCAAGCAGTTCGACGGCGGGCGCTTCCGCGAGGTGCTGACGCTCGGCGTCGTCGGCACCTTTGCCCTAGGTTGGCTAATGCCGCGGCTGAAGCAGTTCGGCGACACACACCCGTTCGTCGAGCTGCGGCTGCGGACCAACAACAACGTCGTCGACCTCGCCGCCGAGGGCCTCGATTTTGCGATCCGCTTCGGCGTCGGCAATTGGCCGACGACACGCAACGAGCAACTGCTCGATGCGCCGCTCACCGCGCTGTGCACGCCGGACATTGCGCGGCGTCTCGCGCAGCCGGCTGACCTCGCGAACGAAACGCTGCTGCGCTCGTACCGCACCGACGAATGGCTCGGCTGGTTCGACGCCGCGCAACTCGAACCGTGGGCCGTCAACGGGCCCGTATTCGATTCGTCCCGGCTGATGGTCGAGGCCGCGATACAAGGTGCGGGCGTCGCGCTCGCGCCCGCCTGCATGTTCGCGCGCGAACTGCAACTCGGCCAGCTCGCGCGGCCATTCGACATCGACGTGCGCGCGGGCGGCTACTGGCTCACGTCGCTGAAGTCGAAACCGCTGACGCCCGCGATGACGCTCTTTCGCGACTGGATCGTGGCGGAAGCGGCCGGCGCGGCGCCCGCCGAATAACGCGGCCGCGCTTGTCCACAGAAAGTGTTGGCAAGGATGTGGATATCCTGGGTATCCGGAGCCTAAGCCTTTGATCGCGCACGCATTCGTGCGCCGATGCGCGGCGCGGGCAGGCTTTGCGCACGGGCTTCGCGCACCCGTCGCATTCCGGCCGGATCCTCAACGCCTGCGACGCAATCGATTGCGAGTTGTCCACAGATTTTGTTGGCAAGCCTGTGGATATCCGCCACATCGGGCGCGTAACATCTTGATACAGAAGGGGATTCAGTTCACGGACCTTGGCCGGTCAATGGTGTGGCACCGCAAAGATTGTCGAACCGCACGCCGCGCACGCGTGGCGCACCCGGCCGATGGCCGGGTGGTTCTCCACAGATTGTGTTGGCAAGCTTGTGGATATCCTGCGTATCGGGCACCTAACTGATTGAGCACACGGGGTTTTGTGCTGCGTCTGCCGAATCGGGCAGCATCTGCGCCGCCCGTGCGTCAATGGCGCTCGAGGCCGCCGCGCAATTCGCTCGCCTTGTCGCGCAACGCTTCGTAGCCCGAACGCGCATGCTCGGGCAGGTCGGGATCGCCGATCAGTGCGCCGAGCGTTTCGATCAGGCTGAACAGGATGCCCTTCGCCGCGCCGACCGCGATGCTCTGCGATTCGATCGACTTGTGCAGGTGGTCGACCGCCGCTTCCAGATTCTCGAGCTTGTGCTCGCCGTCGTCGGGCCGATTGTCGGTCGTCATCGTCTACCTCCGCCATCGTTCAAGGGTCATGTCACGATTCTATGCCGCTGCGCGCGAACGTGGCGCGACATCGCGCAACGTTCGCGCGGCACGCCGCTACAGCACCGCGACCACCTTCACACGGCCCGGCTGCTCCGCCGCCGCGATGACCTGGCCGTCGACGCGGCGGAACGTCAGCGACACGGTTTCGTCGCCGACGCGCAGCGCATCGATCCGCAGCCAGTCGACGCCTTCCGGCAATGCCGGACGCTCGACGCGCACCTCGTGGCGCGCCGCGTCGATGCTCACGCCGAGGCACGCCTGCAGCATCATGAACGGCGCGCCGGCCGCCCACGCCTGCGGCAGGCAGGCCACCGGATACGCGGTCGGCGGTTCGCCGCGTCGGCGCGGGAATCCGCAGAACAGCTCCGGCAAGCGCATCTCGAAGCTCACCGCCGCCTCGAACAGCGCGCGCAGCAGATTCACCGCGGCCGTCTTGTCGCCGTAGCGCGCCAGGCCGCGCGCGATGAGCGCGTTGTCGTGCGGCCACACCGAGCCGTTGTGATAGGCCATCGGATTGAAACGCGGCTGGCCGGCCGCGAGCGTGCGGATGCCCCAGCCGGTCTGGAACAGGGCCGAGCCGAGCACGCCGGCGACCGCCGCGCCGCGCTCGGCGTCGGGCAGCCCGAAGGCAAGCAGATGGCCCGCGTTCGACGCGAACACACGGCACAGGTCGCCATGGCCGTCGAGTGCGATCCCGTAGAAATTGCCTTCCGGCATCCAGAACAGCGCGTCGACCTGCTCGCGCAGCGTCTTCGCGCGCAACGCGTAGCGCGTCGCGTCGGCCGCATGGCCGCGCCGGTGCGAGCACGCCGACATCGCGTCGAGTGCCGCGCATGCATAGGCCTGCACTTCGACGAGCGCGATCGGCCCGTCCGGGAAACGTCCGTCCGCGTGGAACACCGAATCGTGGCTGTCCTTCCAGCCCTGGTTCGCGAGGCCGCGCTCCGACGTGCGCTGATAATCGAGCAGCCCGTACGGATTGCGGTCGCACTTGTCGATCACCCATTGCGCGGCACGCTCGAGCGCGGGCCACAGCTCGTCGATCAGCGCATCGTCGCCGGTGCGCTCGACATAGGCGCCCGCGAGCACGATGAACAGCGGAGTCGTATCGACGCCGCCGTAGTACAGCGCGAACGGCACCTCGCCCGTCGCGGCCATCTCGCTGCGGCGGAACTCGTGCATGATCTTGCCGGGCTCCGCGTCGCGGAACGCGGAGGTCTCGCGCGCCTGATGCTCGGCGAGAAACCGCAGCACGCCGCGCGCGAGCGACGGCTGCAGCCACAGCATCTGCAGCGACGTGATGATCGCGTCGCGGCCGAACGGCGTCGAGAACCACGGGATGCCCGCATACGGGTACGGCCCCGTGTCGAGCTGCGTCGTGAGCAACCCGAGATCCGCGAGCGAGCGATCGAGCCATGCGTCGAACAGCGGATTGCCGGTGTTCACGCGCGCCATCGACTCGCGCCGCGCCCGCATCTCGCGATGCACGCCGACGAGCGCCGTACGCAGCGCGACGCGGCCGCATCCGGGCCCTTCGCCCTGCGCGGGCCCGAGCGTCGCATCGACGGTCAGGTAGATCGACACGCACGCCTGCGCGGCGATCGTCAGCGTGTAGTCGGCGCGATCGACCGACAGCGCGTCGGGCGCCGGCGAGAAATGCACGGTCACGTTGCGCTCCACGCCGTCGAGGCCGTCATAGCACAGCCGCACCGCGCCCGCGTCGACGCGCGGCGCCCCCACCGTGCCGCGCTTCGGCCGCTGCGTGCCGCGCACTTCGAACATGTCCTTGAAATCGGCCGCGAACGACAGCGACAGCGGCACTTCGGCTTCGCTCGCACCGTAGTTCGTCAGCGTCAGCGCTTCGTACAGCACGTCGCCCGCGAGCACGCGCATCCGCTCGATGTGGATCACGCCCTCGGGTGTCTCGTGGCCGCCGAGCGGCGGCAGCGGGCGGTTCGTCAGGTGCGCGGTGAACGACGCGTTGTCGGCGCTCGTCGCGCCCGACAGCAACGACGGCGCACGGCCGCCGAACGTCAGGCGCCAGGTCGACAGCACGCGCATGTCGTCGACGAACAGGCCGTCGTCATGCCCGCCGATGTCGCCGAGCGCGTCGCTGACCACGAACGCGTCACCGGATTTCAGCACGTACTGATTGTTGCGCGCGATCGCCTGCGGATCGGCTTCGGGCGCGATGAAAGCGGGACCCGACGCGGTGGTCGGGGCAATCGGCGCGACTTGCGGCGCCTGCGTCGTCGTGGCTTCGGCGTGATTCGGCATCGATGCTCCTGTGTCGAGGCGCAACGCGCGGCGCGCGTCGCGTGTTTCGCACAGGATAGGCCAGAACGGGGGGCGCGCGCAGCGCCGAAACGGCCGCGACGCGATGCGAAGTCGCGTCGTCGCACCGTGTCGCGTGCGGGTACATCGGTTGCCGGTCGGAATTTCCGCAGGATGTTGCCGAGGGTCCCGTTGTCGCGCACGCCAGTGTCATACCGGCCGCTGTAACGTGAGGCCGAGCGTCAGGCGCGCTTCGTGACGTTCGCGTCGATGCCGGCTTCGAGCACCGCGCTGTCGCGAGCAATCGGCACGCCCGACACCTGGAACGACGTGCGCCTTTCGCGAACGCGAACGCCGACGACGGCCGCACGTTGCCGAACGCATGCCGCCAGCCGACCGTGCCGCGCGCGGTGAACGTGCCGCTCGCGATCGAACCGGGCGGCGACGCCGCGCGCAGGCCGAGCGTCGAGAAGCTGCTGTGGGTCGTCTCGCCGCCGGCGCGCAGTGCCCGCGCCCGTCCATGCAGTGGACGATGCCGGCCGGGCCGACAACAGCGAGATCGAAAGAATGTGAAGCCTGCACCGCGGCGCCCGGCCGGCACCGCCCCGGCTCAATCGGCCGGGCACATCGCGAGCCGCCCCATCGCCTCACCGGCGCCGCGCACCGCACAGGTGGCAGGCTCGTCGGCGATCCGCGCAACCAGCCCGGTCTCGTCGTACAGCAGGCGTTCGAGCCCGGCGAGCAGCGCGCCGCCGCCGGTGAGCACCACGCCGCGATTCGCGATATCGGTCACGAGTTCGGCCGGCGCGTTTTCCAGCACCGACTTGACCGCGCCGATCACCTGCTTGAGCGGCGCGGCCAGCGCGTCCGCGACGTCGTGATTGGACAGCTCGACCGAACGCGGCAGGCCGTCGCCGATGCCGCGGCCGACGGCGCGGGTCGACGTGCGCGGCACCGCGCTGGTGGCCGAGCCGATCGTCTTCTTCACGTGCTCCGCCGTCTGCTCGCCGAGCAGCACGCCGTACAGGTTGCGGACATGGTTGACGATCGCCGCGTCGAACTGGTTGCCACCGACGCGAATCGCCTCGCGGTACACGATGCCGCCGAGCGCGATGACGGCGACTTCGGTCGTCCCGCCGCCGATGTCGATGACCATCGAGCCGACCGCCTCGGTCACCGGCAAACCCGCGCCGAGCCCGGCCGCGAGCGATTCCTCGATCAGCTCGACCTCCGATACGCCGGCTGCGAACGCGGCCTCGCGGATCGCGCGGCGCTCGACGGCCGTCGCGTCGGACGGCACGCACAACGTGACCTCGACGCGGCGGCCGAAGCGCGAGCGGGTGCGCGACATGTCGATGAAGCTGCGGATCATCTGCTCGGCCGCGTGCGCGTCGGCGATCACGCCGTGCTGCATGGGCCGCACGGATTCGAGATGCCCCGGTTCGCGGCCGAGCAACGCCTTCGCGAGCTCGCCGACGGCCTCGAGCGTCGGCCGCGCGTCGCTTGCGCCGCCCTTGCGGAAGCAGACGACCGACGGCTGGTTCAGCACCACGCCGCGTTCGTGCGTATAGATCCGCGTGCTTGCCGTTCCCAGGTCGATCGCAACGGGTTGCGCAAACAACTTTCCGAACAGCGGTGTCGACATATTTCAAACCTTTGTGAGGGAACGGGCCGGGACAGCCGCGCCGCACGTTTTGCCACGCGTCCATGCCGTCCCATCACGAGCTTAGCGGCAAATCGTTCCGATACTTTAGGCAATTCCCATGATTTTTTCGCGACGAAATTGCCGAATGTGGCGTTTCGGGCACGTCCGGCTACGCAACGAACCTCTCGCGTCGGGCCTGTAAAACACGGTAATCTCTCGGTCTTGCCTGCTCCCGGCAGGCCTCAGACGCACGATCACGCCAGGTATGTTCGCCATGACAGCGACCGTTTTCTTCCGCTGGGCGCCGGTGCGCCCGCTCTGCACGACGCTCGTTGCCTTCTGGTGCTGCACGGTCGCCGCACAACCGCTGCCGGCCACCGAAGCCGTTGCTCCCGTTGCCGCCGCCGACGCGCCGGCTGCCGCCGCGCCGGCCGCGTCGGCGCACACCTGCACGGCCGACGGCGGCCCGGCCGGCCGGCCGTCGATCGGCCTCGTGCTGTCCGGTGGCGGCGCGCGCGGCTACGCACACCTCGGTGTCCTGAAAGTGCTGGAGGACAACCGGATTCCGATCGACTGCATCGCGGGCACCAGCATGGGCGCCGTGGTCGGCGGCCTGTACGCGAGCGGGATGGCGGCCGACGAGATGCAGAAGCGGCTGTCGGAGGTCAATCTGGCGGATATCGCGTTCGACGTGACGGACCGCGCGGACCTGCCGCAAACCAGCCGGGAAGACGAACGCCTGTACATCAACGGGCTGACGCTCGGCTTCGGCAAGAAAGGCGTCAAGGCGCCGGTCGGCCTCGTACAGGGCAACCGGCTGCAGGCGCTGCTCGCGAACTGGACGGCCGCCGTGCCGACCAACCAGCCGTTCGACCACCTGCCGATCCCGTACCGCGCGGTCGCGACCGACCTGCAGACGGGCCAGATGGTCGTGCTCGACCACGGCTCGCTGCCGCTCGCGATTCGCGCGAGCATGGCAATGCCGGGCCTGTTCGCGCCGGCCGAGATCAACGGACGCGCGCTGGTGGACGGCGGGCTCGTCAGCAACCTGCCCGTCGACACCGCGCGGCAGATGGGCGCGAACATCGTGATCGCCGTCGACATCGGCTCGCAACTGCGCCCGCTCGACGCACTCGCGTCGCCTGCCGACGTGATGCAGCAGATGGTCGGCATCCTGATCCGCCAGAACGTGACCGCGCAGCGCAAGCAGCTCGACGCGCACGACGTGCTGCTCACGCCGAACCTCGGCCCGCTCGCGTTTACCGATTTCCAGAACGCGAAGCAGGCGATTGCCGCCGGCGAGGCCGCCGCGACCGCGGCGCTGCCGAAACTGCGGCGTTTCGCGCTCACGCCGGAACAGTACGCGGCCTACCGGTCCGCGCACGCGCAGCCGCTGCCGCCGCCGATCCGGATCACGCGCATCGACATCAAGACCAGCGGCGGCGTGCCGAAGCGCGTCGTCAGCAATGCGCTGCATGTGAAACCCGGCGACATCTACGATCCGAAGACCGTCAGCCAGGATCTGCTCGGACTCACGACCGGCGGCAACTTCGAGAGCGTCACGCAGCAGATCGTGAGCCACGGCGACGACAACGTGCTCGAGATCAACGCGCGCGAGAAGTACTGGGGGCCGAACTTCCTGCTGTTCGGGCTCGGCATGTCGAGCAGTTCGACCGACGAAGGCGGCTTCCGCCTGCACGTCGGCTACCGGCGG
The DNA here is from genome assembly GCF_001534535.1 of Burkholderia sp. MSMB1459WGS. Classification (NCBI taxonomy): domain Bacteria; kingdom Pseudomonadati; phylum Pseudomonadota; class Betaproteobacteria; order Burkholderiales; family Burkholderiaceae; genus Burkholderia; species Burkholderia sp. MSMB1459WGS. Next base: position 179,921 of record NZ_LPMU01000075.1, on the reverse strand, counting down.
CCGTGGCTCACCGAATCGGGGCTCGAATTCCGCGCGGACACGACGATCGGCAGCGACCTGCAGTCGGCACGCGTCGAATTGCGCCAGCCGCTGTCGACCGCGTACGGCGTGTACCTGTCGCCGTACGCCGAATACCAGCGTCGCTATGCGAACCTGTACAACGACTCCGGCGACGTGAAGGTCACGCAGTACCTGATGCAGACGGCACGCGCGGGAATCGATCTGGGCCTGCCGATCGCGCGGCTCGGCGATTTCCGGATCGGCGTCGGTTACATGACCGGGCACGGCTCGCCGACCTACAACGTACCGTTCGACGACGGCAGCGGCCAGACGCTGCTGTGGCCGAGCTTCACGTCCCAGGCGTTGGTCGCGCGGGCGCGGCTCGTGATCGATCAGCTCGACGATCCGATGTTCCCGCGCAAGGGTTATTTCGGCGAACTGCGGATCGACCGCTCGCTCGTGTCGCGTAACGGCGGCTCGGCGCAGGAATTCGACGACGGGATCAACAACTCGCCCTATACCGAGATCTACGGCAAGGCGATGATTGCGCAGCAGTTCGGCCGACACAGCGTCAGCGCGACGATCGAAGGCGGCAAGAGCATCGGCGGCACCAACCTGATCAACGCGTTCAACTTCACGCTCGGCGGCTTCCAGCATCTGTCCGCCTATGCGGCCGATCAGCTGAACGGCAACGAGCTGGCGTACGGGCAGATCACGTACATGAACCAGTTGATGACGTTCAATGCATCGCCGATCAAGGCGCTGTCGGTGGGCGCCAGTGCGGAAGTCGGCAACGTCTGGTCCAGCGGCCAGCAGATCGGCGGCGGCTCGCTCAAGCAGAGCTACACGTTCTTCACGAGCCTGTCGACCGCGTTCGGGCCCGTCTACATCGGCGTAGCGCTCGCGCCCAGCGGCCGACGCAACTTCTACCTGCAGCTCGGCCGCACCTACTGAGCATGCGCGGATGCCGCTTCGGCGGCATCCGTGGCGCGCGTGCGCCCGCCGGCGGCCTGCGTCTTCGCGATTGCCGTCGATCGGCCCGCGCGCAGCGTGGCGCTAGACCGGCCAACTGATCTCGAACCGCGCGCCGCCGAGCTCGACCGGATCGACGACAGCGATCCGGCCGTTGTGCGCGTGGAGCACCTGCCGCGTGATCGACAGGCCGAGCCCGTAGCCGCCGGTGCGACGGTCGAGGCGCACGAACGCGTCGAAGATCCGTTCGCGCTCGTTCTCGGGCACACCGGGACCGTCGTCCTCGACGAAGATCCCGATGTTGCCGTGCAAGAGCGAGATCCCGACGACGATCCGCGATTTCGCGTACTTGCTCGCGTTGCGCAACAAGTTGCGCATCGCATACGACATCAGCCGCCGATCCATCTTCACGCGCAGATCCGGCCCGATCGCGATGCGCGACTCGATCGTGCGGTCCGGATACAGCAGTTGCGCGTCGTTCACCTGGTGCTCGAACCACGCGACCGGTGCGGTCATCTCGAGGTTCGACTGCAGCGAGCTGTATTCGAGCCGGGCATACGTGAGGCTCATGTCGATCAGTTCCTCGAGCTCGGTCACGTCCTGCGCGATGCTCTCGAGCGCGCCCTGGTATTCGGCCGCCGAACCCGGTTCGCGCAGCATTTCGAGCGCGAAGCGCACGCGCGCGAGCGGCGTGCGCAGTTCATGCGAGATCCCGTTCGTCAGATCGCGCTGCGCGGCGATCAGCCGCTCCATGCGCATCGCGAGCGCATTCAGCGTGCGCGCGAGCGGGCCGATGATCACGCTGTGCGATTCGCGCGCGCGCGTGTTGAAGCGGCCGCCGGTGAAATCGATCGCGCGCTCGCGCACCATCACCAGATCCGACCACACCGGCCGCATCCACCGGTACGCGGCGAGCGCGGGCGCCGTGAACACGAACGCCAGCACGATCCAGATGTCGCCCGGCAGCGAGTCGAACGCATGCCACACGACCTGCGGCGACAATTCGACGGACAGCGCGAGCGCGGGCACCAGTGCGGTCAGCAAGACGAGGCCGAGCAGATGCACGTAGGTGCGCACATACAGGCGCGACCAGCTCGGAATGCGATCGGCGCGCGTGTCGGTCCACGCGCGTCGGAAATGCAGCCAGCGCCATTTGACGTAGCGCAGCGGCGGAAGCGGCGGCGCATCGGGGTGCGAACGGGTTCGTCGGATCATCGCGGCTCCCGGCCCGCGGGCGGAATGCCCGCGCGGAACGTGACGGCGTCGCGCGACGGCGGCGTCATTCCCACGCGTGCTTGCTGAATTGATAACCCTTGCTGCGGATCGTCTTGATCCGCTGCGGGTTGCTTGCGTCGTCGCGCAGCTTGCGGCGCAGCTTCGAGATACGCCCGTCGATCGTGCGATCGAGACCGTCGAATTCGACGCCGCGCAGCTGCAGCATCAGATCGTCACGGCTGACGACTTCGCCCGCATGACACACGAGCGCCCACAGCAGGTCGAATTCGGCCGACGTCAGGTCGGGCGTGCTGCCGTCGGGCAGCACGACGGTGCGGTCGGTGCGGTCGATCGAGAACTTGCCGAACGCGTAGCGCTCCGGCTGCGGCGCGGCGCTCTCGGCCGCGCGCACGGGCGCGCGGCGCAGTTGCGCTTTGATCCGCGCGAGCAGGATGCGCGGCTCGACCGGCTTGTGCACGTAGTCGTCCGCGCCGAATTCGAGGCCGAGCAGCTCGTCGAACGGCTCGTCGCGCGCCGTCACCATGATGATCACGCCGTCGTACTGCTTGCGCGCTTCGCGGCAGATCTCGAAGCCGTCCTTGCCCGGAAGGTTCACGTCGAGGATGACGAGATCGGGACGAATGGACAGAATCGCCGGCACCGCGGCGTCACCATGCAGCACGGTGTCGACTTCATAGTCGTTCTTGCGCAGGTAGCCGGCGATCAGCGTGGACAGGCGGGTGTCGTCTTCGACGAGCAGAATGCGAAAAGACATGGGCAGCGGTCGGATCATCGGAGAAGCCGCGGCGGCGCCGGCCGGTGCCGGACGCCGGCCATCGGCCGAAACGTACCGCATGATACTGCGCCCGCCGCTCGCCTGTTTGCCGGTCTTGAAAATAAGGGCGCGATTTCGGCCGCGCTTGACGAATCGGCGCCGGGACGGTTCCATACGGGCTCGCCGGAATCCGGCCTGCCTCTACCCTGCCTGACGCGATGAATTACCCGACGATCCTCGAACGCATCCACACCGAACTCGCCCCCTGGATTGGCCAGGGACGGGTGGCCGACTACATTCCCGAACTCGCGAAAGTGCCCGCCGACAAGTTCGGGATGGCCGTCGTGACGCTCGACGGAAACGTTTACACCGTCGGCGATGCGCACGAGCGCTTCTCGATCCAGAGCATCTCGAAGCTGTTCGCGTGCACGCTCGCATTCCAGTTGCTGGGCGACGCGCTGTGGGAACGGGTCGGCCGCGAGCCGTCCGGCACCGCGTTCAATTCGCTGGTCCAGCTCGAAAGCGAGCGCGGCAAGCCGCGCAATCCGTTCATCAACGCGGGCGCACTGGTCGTCACCGACGTGCTGTGCCGCCGCTTCGTGAAGGCCGAGACGGCGCTCGTCGAATTCGTGCGGCGGCTGATCGGCGCGAACGACATCGACTACGACTCGCGCGTCGCGCTGTCGGAGTTGCAGCACGCGGAGCGCAACCGCGCGATGGCGCACTTCATGGCAAGCTTCGGCAACATGCAGATGCCGCCCGACACGGTGATCGACGCGTATTGCCGGCAGTGCGCGATCACGATGAACTGCGTCGAGCTCGCCAGCGCCGCGCTGTTTCTGGCGAACGGCGGCGTCGCGCCGGCGACCGGCGAGCGGATCGTCGATTCGAGTTCCGCGAAGCGGCTGTCGGCGCTGATGCTGACGTGCGGTACCTATGATGCGGCCGGCGATTTCGTGTACCGGGTCGGGCTGCCGGCGAAGAGCGGCGTCGGCGGCGGGATCGTCGCGGTGCTGCCCGGGGAGATGGCGGTGTGCGTGTGGGCGCCGGGGCTGGATGCGAACGGGAATTCGTTGGCCGGCACGCTGGCGCTGGAGTGGTTGACGACTTATACGGGGCGGTCGATTTTTTGAAGGGGCGATGCCGGGCTGCATCGTCGGCACCGCCGATTTTCCGACATTCCGAAGCGATTACTGGAGAACGCCACGCATGAATCCGGACAACGCATCAGAAATTGCAACCTCCGCCCGCGCGCACGCCGGCAGCCGTTCCTCCTCGCCGATCCCGCCCATCGTGCCATCAAAAACCGCGCTGCTCGTCATGCATTACCAGACCGATATCCTCGGGCTTTTCCCGTCGGTCGCGCCCGAGCTGCTCGCCAACACGCGCCGTCTCTGCGACGCGGCACGAGCCGCCGGCATCGGCGTCTGGTTCGCGAATCTGCGCTTCAGCCCCGGCTATCCGGAAGTCAGCCCGCGCAACAAGAATGGCCAGGGCATCAAGCAGCTCGGCCTCTTCATCGACGACGCCCCGTGTCCCGAACTGGCCAGGCAGCCCGACGAACCGCTGATCGTCGCCCACCGCGCGAGCGTATTCTTCGGCACCGATCTGCAGGCGCGGCTCGTCGCGCAGGGCGTCGATTCGCTGATCATGGTCGGCATCGCGTCGACCGGCGTGATGCTGTCGTCGATCGCCCACGCGAGCGACGCCGATTTCGGCCTCTACACGGTCAAGGATTGCTGCTACGACCCGGACCCGATCGTCCACGAGCATCTGTTCGCCACCGCGTTCGAATCGCGCACGACGGTGTTGTCGCTCGCGGATGCGTTGCGGCTGCTGGCGTGACGACGGACTCGTCGCACCGCTGTTCGAAACCATGCATCCGATGGCGGGCTTACCGAGCCGCCACGCCGATTCCCGCCAGAATGAGATCGATGCCGGCCAGGAACTGCGCGCGCTCGTCGTGCGCGGCCAGTTGTTCGGCCACCTTCCGCACGAACGGATACTGCGCCGGTTCGAGCTGCGCCCACCGCTCGGCCACGGCCGCGACGATCGCCTGCTGCCCCGCCTCGCGCGGATGCAGCCGCGCACCGGCCGCGTATTGGCCGGCCAGCCCGAAGATGTAATGCATCAGCGCCGACGCCGCATTGAATTGCGCGGACTCGGGCACACCCAGCGCCTGAAGCTGCCCGCCGATGCGCTCCAGGATCCTCGGCACCGCGTGCTGCCACGGCTCCCGGAACAACTGCGCACCCACCCACGGATGCGCGCTGAACGCGTCGAACAGGCGCAGCGCGATGCGCCGGATCGCTTCCGCCGCATCGCCGTCGCGCTCCGTCGGCACGTCCGTCAGCGCAGCCTCGATCACTTGATCCGCGGCCGCCGCGAGCAGGTCCTGCTTGTCGGCGACATGCCAGTAGATCGCGCCGCTTCCGGTCGCCAGGTGCGCGGCGAGCGTGCGAAACGTCAGCGCGCCCTCGCCTGAATGGTCGAGTATCCCGATCGCGGCCTCGACGATCCGCTCTTTCGACAGCGCGTCCGCACGCCGCTCGGTCCGGTTGCTGGTTTTCATGGGTGCTAGCTTGACACATCTGGAACATCGTTCCAATATCTCGCCGATGGAACGACATTCCATTACTTTCCCGAAGCGGGCGCAATGCCGGTGCGTACCGCCCTCTCGATCACACCGGGGCCGCCTTGGCCCGAAACCGAGCCACCGATGAACGAGCCCGTGACCCATGATGTCGCGATCGCCGGAGCCGGCCCTGTCGGCCTGTTCCTCGCGTGCGAATTACGCCTCGCCGGCGCCTCCGTGCTGGTGGTCGAACAGGCGGACGATCCGGAATCCCCGCTGAAGCATCTCCCGTTCGGCATGCGCGGCCTGTCCGCGCCGACCATCGACGCGTTCTATCGTCGCGGCTTGCTCGACGGCATCGCGCTACCGTCCCGTGCAAAGGACACCGCGCACTGGATGCAGCAATCGCGTCGGCCGGCCGGCCATTTCGCCGGCATCCAGTTCTTCCACGACGACGTCGATACGTCGCAGTGGCCATATCACCTGCCCGGCCCGGCCGGCACGCACATGGCGACGGACATGGCGCGGGTCGAATCCGTGCTGAGCGCCCGCGCGCGCGCAACGGGCGTCGAGATCCGGCGCGGTGTCGCCGTCGAAGGCTTCGATCAGTCGGACGATGGCGTCACGCTGCACGCCGGCGGCGAGACATTCCACGCACGCTGGCTCGTCGGCTGCGACGGCGGGCGCAGCGCGGTCCGCAAAGCCGGCGGCTTCGCGTTCGCCGGCACCGACGCCGAGTTCACCGGCTACTCGATCGAAGCCGAGTTCGCCGATCCGGGCGCGCTGCTGCCGGGCCGTCACCACACGGCGGCCGGGATGTACACCTACACGCCGCCCGGAACCGTCGCGCTGGTCGAATTCGACGGCGGCGCATTCCACCGGGGCGGGCCGGTGACGCTCGAGCATGCGCAGGCCGTGCTGCGCCGCGTGTCCGGCACCGGCGTCACGTTGACCGCGCTTCGGCTCGCCGCCACGTGGACCGATCGCGCGTACCAGGCATCGACGTACCGCAACGGCCGCGTGCTGCTCGCGGGCGATGCCGCGCACATCCATTCGCCGCTCGGCGGCCAGGGGCTCAATCTCGGGCTCGGCGATGCGATGAATCTCGGCTGGAAGCTGGCCGCGACGATCCGCGGCGACGCGCCGGACGGGCTGCTCGACAGCTATACGAACGAACGGCATCCGGTGGGCGCACGCGTGCTCGACTGGTCGCGTGCGCAGGTCGCGCTGATGCGACCGTCTCCGAGTTCGCGCGCGCTCGCCGCGATCATTCGCGATCTCGTCGACACGCGCGACGGCGCGACGTACTTCGCCGAGCGCCTGTGGGGCGTGTCGCTCGCGTACGATCTCGGCGGCGGCCATCCACTCGTGGGCCACGGCGTTCCCGACTTCGAACTGGCCGACGGCACGCGGCTCGGCGAACACGTCAGGCACGGCAAGGGCATGCTGCTGGACTTCGATGCGAACCCGTCGCTTCGGGCACTCGCAAGCCGTTGGCACGACCGGATCGCGTATCTCGCGAGCGACGCGAAGGACCGGCTCGGATTGCGCGCGGTGCTGGTGCGCCCCGACGGCTTCGTCGCATGGGCCTGCAATGACGATGCGGACGTGGACGCAGTCGCGCATGCGGCCATGCGGTGGTTCGGCGTGCCGTCCGCGACGCGTTGAGCGCAGCCGACCGACAAACCCGCATGCGCTCCGTCAACGGCACGCCCAACATGCTGGAATGCCCATGCCACCCGCCATGCCGCAACCCTGACCGCTCGCGACGTGCGCGATATCGCGCACGTCAGCCGCGCCCCGTCACTTCGCGATGAACACACCCGACGTCGGGCACGTGCCCTGCGTATTGCCGTCCGTCACGAGCGACGCCGCGCTCGGAAACTGCGCGGTCGCATTCGTCTTCACCGCGATCCACGCTTCGGTGAAGTAGCTCACGCCGTTCGTCTTCGTGCACTTCAGCGACACCGCGCTGCGCGTGTTGCTGCCGAACGCGCCTTCGAACGCCGACAGCAACTGGTTACGCGTGACCGTCTTGCCCGCGTTCGCTTGCAGGAACGCGTTGAACGACGTGTTGCCCAACCGGCTGATCATGCCCGACGCCTGATTCCAGTAAGCATCGGGCGTCGCCGAATTCGAACACGTGCCATGCTTGAACCACTCGTGCTTGTCGAGACACGATGCGACGCCCGGCATGTACGTCGACAGCGTGTTGCGGGTCGCGCTGCTGATCGGGTATGCGTCCATGCTGCACCACTGGTGAGCGTTGTCGAGGTCGATGTCGCTCTGCGGCACGCCGCAATAGAACGGCTGATTGCCGTCGTAGCGGTTCGGCCACAGCCCGTGCAGCGACAGGCTCGTCGCCGCATACGAGCCGGCGAGGTTCGTGCATTCCGGCGTGTCGTGCGACGCGCAGAAGCCCGGCTCCCACGATGCGGCGAGCAACAGGTAGTCGTAGCTGGTCTGCGCGGCGGCGTGCAGTGAAACGGAAGCGACGGCGAGTGCGGCAGCGGCGCGGGCGAGCGTCTTGAGCATGGCGTGTTTCCTCGGAAAGGGCTTGCGGTCGCGGGATGCGCCGCAAGGTTGTCGAATGTCTGCCCGCGATTGTTGCTGACGCAACATGGCACGAATGTGAAGGTGGACGAAAGAATGCGCGATCGCTCAGGTGCCGAGCTGCGTGCACGCGCGCGCCGACGCTTCGGGGCCCTCGAGCGCGAGAATCTGCCACACGCCGATGCTGACGCGCCGGCGCGCCGCCGTCGACGCATCGGCCAGCAACGCCTCGACACGGGGAGCGACATCGGGCGCCTTCTGCTGCAGCGCCGCGTGGTGCCGCGCACGCGACGCCGGTTCGGGCTCGTACACGTCGCAGAGGCGCACCATGCCGGCGAGGCCGGCCAGAACGTCGTCCTTGTCGATCGCGGCCGGCTCGACGGGCGCGAGCCCGTTACGCTCCGCCGGCGGCAGCTTGTTGCGCGCGCCTTCGTCGATCGCCGTGGCGGACGCCGGCGGCAGGCCGCCCAGCGCCGCGACGATCCGGCTGCCCGCGGCGATCATGTCGCCCTGGCACGCGACCTTCTCGGCGGCCGCGACGTTCGAGCAGAACGACACCGACATCCGGTAAACGTCGTTGCTCATGCGCGGCACTTCGTCCGTGTCCGCCTGCGCGAGGCCGGCGCTCGCCAGCGTCAGCGCGGCCGGAATCAGGATGCGGAACGCTCTCGTGTTGTTCATCGTCGTCGTCCGTGGGGGGCTGATGGCAGGCAATATCGCGGCGCCGCGCGAAGGCGCCCCTCGTGACGTCGGGCCCGCGTCCGGCGCCACGCGTTCACTTCATCGACGCCGCCTCCGACCCGCCGGGCGACAGCGCCGCGCTGTCCTGCTCGCGCCACGCGCGGCGCGACGCCATGATCGCGCTCACGGCCGAGCGCGCAACCTTCCACCACGCGAACGGACGCGGATCGGCGAGCATGCTGAGCGCGCGCGCATAGTCGAGCGTGAGCCCGGGCGTCCACGCCATCGTCACCGCACGCTTGCGGATCTGCGCGGCCACCCACAGCTCGGGCGTGAGCAGCAGCCGCACGAACGCGCCCCACCCGGCCCGCGCGCCCTTCAGCCGCCACACCGCGCCGTCGAGCGCGGCTTCGAGCGCATTCGACACGGAGCTCGAGCAGTTGCGGTGCGTGAGGTTGTACGTCGTGTTCTGCCGGTACGACGACCAGAACGCATCGAGCTTGGCCGGATCGTAGTTGCGGATGCGCACGCGCACCGTCGACGGACACCACGCTTTCGACTCGGTCGCATAGTCGGGCTGGAACAGGCCCGGCACGTCGTTCTCGCGCGTCGCACGCAGGATGCGCGTGAATTCGTCCGGAGAACGATCGATTTCGACGCCCGGATACAGGCTGATGTAGATACCCTCCGGCGACTCCAGCGCCGCATGGCCGGTCGAGATCACGCCGTTGACGTCCACCGCCGCGATGTAGCGGTCGATCACCGGATAACGCTGCGCTTCGGCCTTCGACGTGCCGGTCGGCGTCCACACGTGCACGGTGAGCGCCCGCTCGCCGTCGGCCGGCGGGCCGTCCCATTCGGATTGCGCGAACTGCGGCAGGTTCGGCGCATCGTCGAGATCCGGCGCCAGCGCCGGCGCGGGCGACGTCGCGAACGCCGGGTTGCGTGTCAGCCGCCGCACGCGTGCGGCAAGGCTCAGCATGTGCATCCCGCCGAACGTCAGCAACAGGCCGAGGCAGTACGGCACGGTGCCCACGTAGTGCGTCGGGTACGGCTGAAAGAAGAAGATCGCCAGCAGGATCTCGACGACGCCCCACGCGAACGCGACGTGCCAGCGGCGATAGCGCACCATCCATGCGGACGTGCATTGCAACAGCCCGTCGACGAGAAACAGCGTGCCGAAGATCATCGACAGCAGGAAGTGGCCGTGATGATGGCCGGCAAACACGAGCCCCGCAGCCACCACGACCGCGATGCCCTTCACGTAGCGCAGGATGCGCTGCCCGCCGACCCCGCTGCCAGCCACCGCGAGCGTCGCGAGCCCCTCGATCAGGAACAGCCATGCGAACAGTTCGATCGGAAAATGCAGCGCGCCGTCGAGCGCATCGACGAAAATGCCGACGCCCGCGACGACCCACAGCCAGCCGAGCACGGTCAACCCGCGCCAGCGGGTTCGCAGATATTCGATGCCCAGCAGCAGCAACACCAGTCGTACCATTGCGCCCTCGTATCTTTTTTCGGGAAACGCACGGCCTCGCGCTCCCTGTCGTTGCGACCGCGCGTCGGGCGACGCGCCGGCCGGAAGGCGGTCATCGTTGCCGGCGCACCATGTCGCTCACATGATCGATGGTGGCCGGCACGCACCGCTCTGGCCGAATAATAAGATATGGTGAGACCGGTTGAAAGCCTCGCGAAAACGATTCCGACGGGGCGCGCACGGCAACGCTGCCACAGGAGCATCGTCATGAATGCCTCACCGCTTCATCCGTCCTCGCTCGGCCCGCAACTCAAGCGCTGGCGCGCGCTGCACCGCGTGAAGCAAAGCCATGCGGCCGAGCTGTTCGGCGTCGCGCAATCGACGATCTCGCGCTGGGAGGCCGGCCTCCAGCAGATGTCGCCCGACGAACGCGCGACGGCCGAACGGCTGCTCGCCGCGCGCCTCGATTCCGCGGGCGACCACGCACTCGCGCGGCTGATCGCCGGCAGTGCGGGCCGCATGCATCTCGTGTGCGATCTCACGCACCGTCTGCTTGCCAGCTCGCCGGCGCGCGCGGCCGAGTTCTCGCGGCCGCTTTCGACGCTGCTCGGCACGTCGCTGTGGCGCTACGCGACGCCGGAGATCGTCCGCATGGAAGCCGCGCTCGACCGGCTCGGCTGGCACGAACGCGCAGGGCCGCCGAGCGTCGAGTTCGACACCGGCGCGAATGCGTCGCGCGTCGTGCCGATTCGCGGCAGCCGGTGCCGGTGGACACGGATGACGTTGTCGGACGGCTCGGCCGTGCGGCTCGTGGAAACGCTCGACGTGCACTGACGGTCCACGCATATTTCATGCGTGGACGAAGCCCGGCTGGCCGGCATACGCTTGACGGCTCATCGCAAGGACGCCGACCATGAATCCCGATACGATCCACGCGCGGCTCGCTTTCCTGCGCGAAGCCGAACGCCTGAAGGACGTGCTGCGCAGCGGCCATACGTCGGCCGGCCGCCCCGAAAGCACGGCCGAGCACAGCTGGCGGCTATGCCTGATGGCGCTCGTATTCGCCGATGCACTGCCCGCCGTCGACACGCTGAAGCTGCTGAAACTGTGCGTCGTCCACGACCTCGGCGAGGCGCTGCACGGCGACATCCCCGCGATCGCGCAGGATGCATACCCCGACAAGCGCGCGCACGAACGCGACGACCTGCTGACGCTGACCGCGCCGCTCGACCGCGCGGTGCGCGACGAGATCGTCGCGCTGTGGGATGAATACGAGGCAGCCGCCTCGCCGGAAGCCCGCGCGGCGAAGGCGCTCGACAAGCTCGAAACGATCCTGCAGCACAACCAGGGCAGCAATCCGCCCGATTTCGACTATGCGTTCAATCTCGGCTACGGGCGTCGCTACACCGACGCCGCACCGCTGTTCAGCGCGATCCGCGAGATCGTCGATGCCGATACGCAGCGCAGGATCGACGCGGGCGGACACCGCGCGTGAGCTCGCGAGATCGGGCGGGCTACCCCGCTCGCCCCGCTCGTACGAACGCGAATGCACGCTCGTAAGCCTGCCGATCGGCAGCGGCTTCACGGTCACGCACCTCGACGAATGGGGGCCGGCGCTCGAGCAAGTCGACGCGCTGCCCCGCTCGACGAAAAACGCGACCGGCCGATGATGGCGATTGTCGTCGCGCGGCGGATCGTCGCCTTTTCACGGATCGAAACAATTGCACTGTTCGGCAGCGCGTCGGTCCGGCATCCACACAATTCAGCACAATTTCCACACGATTTGGCGCGAATTCCTCGCTTACCATGAGCGCCTGATTCGATTCGGCACACCCGCGCGATGCGTACGCGGAACCCGTCGCGGACAACGCGTCCGGCATGCGACACCGACCGGATCGTTCCGTTCGGCCGCACGCATTGCCGGCGCCTGCTTCATCCTCGCTGCATTCTCATGATCCAGAAGACCCATCGCCGCCGGCGCATCGTGCTGGCCACCCTTGCCATCGTCGCGATCGCCGCCGGCGTCACGCTGAAGGCCTGCGCGCCCGACAAGCATCCGCAGTACCTGTCCGCGCCCGTCACGCGCGGCGATCTCGAGAATGCGGTGCTCGCGACCGGCGCGCTGCAGGCGTTCAAGCAAGTGGACGTCGGCGCGCAGGTGTCGGGGCAGTTGAAGACGCTGAAGGTCAAGCTCGGCGACAAGGTCACGAAGGGCCAGTGGCTCGCCGAGATCGATCCCGTGATCTCGGAAAACGCGCTGCGCCAGGCGCGCGCCAGCGAAGAAAGCCTGCGCGCGCAGCAGCAATCGACCGCCGCGCAACTGACACAGGCCGAGCTCGCGTTCCGCCGCCAGCAGGCGATGCTGCCCGACGATGCGACGTCGCGCGAAGCGTTCGAGGCCGCGCGCGCGGCGCTCGACGTGCAGCGCGCCACCCTCGCGTCGCTCGCCGCGCAGATCCGTTCGGCCCGCATCCAGATCGAGACCGCACAGGCCAACCTCGGCTACACGCGTATCGTCGCGCCGATCGACGGCGAGGTCGTCGCGATCGTCACGCAGGAAGGCCAGACCGTGATCGCTCAGCAGCAGGCGCCGGTGATCCTGAAGCTCGCGAATCTCGACACGATGACCGTGAAGGCGCAGGTATCGGAAGCCGACGTGATCCGCGTGAGCGCCGGCCAGAGCGCCTATTTCACGATCCTCGGCGAACCGGACAAGCGTCATTACGGCAAGCTGCGCGCGATCGAACCGGCACCGCAGAACTACGCCGACGCGCAAAGCACGCTCGGCGGCGCAGGCGGCAGCGCGAAGCCCAACAGCGCGGTGTTCTACAACGCACTGTTCGACGTGCCGAATCCCGAGCACCGGCTGCGCATCGCGATGACCGCGCAGGTCAACATCGTGCTCGGCAACGCGCGCAACGCGCTGATCATTCCGGCCGCTGCGCTCGGCGAGAAGCGCAAGGACGGCACCGTCGCGGTACGCGTGCTGCGCGCCGACGGCAGCACGGAAACGCGTCACATCCGCATCGGCATCAACAACAACGTGCGCGTCGAAGTGCTGGCCGGCCTGAAGGACGGCGAGCGCGTCGTGATCGGCGAAGCGTCGGCGGACGAGCGCGCGCCATTGTCGGACGTGGTGTAACGATGAGCCAGCCTCTGCTGAAACTCGCCGCCGTCACGCGACGCTTTCCGGCCGGCGACAAGGACGTCGTCGTCCTGAACAACGTCAGCCTGTCGATCGACGCGGGCGAGATCGTCGCGATCGTCGGCGCGTCGGGGTCCGGCAAGTCGACGTTGATGAACATCCTCGGCTGCCTCGATCATCCGAGCGAAGGCACGTACACGGTCGGCGGACGCGACACGCAGATGCTCGACAGCGACGAGCTCGCGCAGTTGCGCCGCGAGCACTTCGGCTTCGTGTTCCAGCGCTATCACCTGCTGCCGCACGTCGACGCGGTCGCGAACCTCGAAATGCCGGCGATCTACGCAGGCACCCCGCGCGCCGAGCGGCACGCCCGCGCCCGCGCGTTGCTCGCGCGCCTCGGGCTCGCCGATCGCGCGCATCACCGGCCCGGGCAACTGTCCGGCGGCCAGCAGCAGCGCGTGAGCATTGCACGCGCGCTGATGAACGGCGGCCAGGTGATCCTCGCGGACGAACCGACCGGCGCGCTCGACACGAAAAGCGGCCAGGACGTGATCCGCATCCTGCACGAACTGAACGCGCTCGGCCATACGATCGTGATCGTCACGCACGACAAGGCGGTGGCGCGCCATGCGCGGCGCATCATCGAAATCAGCGACGGCGAGATCGTCGCCGACCGGCCGAACCGCCACTACGCGGAAGCGCTCGCGGAATCCGGCGTCGGGCCAGCCGCAACGGCCGAAACGGCACCCGACGGGCGGTCCGCACCGGCTTCCGGGGATGCCCCGCCGGCCGTCGACGCCGACGCCGACACCGCTCCCGCCCCGCGCGCCCGACGCTTCGCCGCCGGCACCGGCCGCTTCGGCGAGGCGTGCCGGATGGCCTGGATCGCGCTCGTGTCGCACCGGCTGCGCACGCTGCTGACGATGCTCGGCATCATCATCGGCATCACGTCGGTCGTGTCGATCGTCGCGGTCGGCGAAGGCGCGAAGCGTTACATGCTCGACGAGATCGGCAGCATCGGCACCAATACGATCAGCCTCTATCCGGGCACCGACTGGGGCGACAGCCGCGCGGACACGATCCAGACGCTCGTGCCCGACGACGTCGCCGCGCTCGCGGAGCAGCCGTACGTCGACAGCGCGACACCCGAGACGTCGCGCACGCTGCTGCTGCGTTATCGCAACATCAACGTGAATGCGCTCGTCAGCGGCGTCGGCGACCGCTACTTCCAGGCGCGCGGGATGCGTTTCGCGCTCGGCGTCGCGTTCGACGACGACGCGGTGCGCCGCCAGGCGCAGGTGGTCGTGATCGACCAGAACACGCGCCGCAAGCTGTTCGGCGCGACGCGCAATCCGGTCGGCGAAGCGATCCTCGTCGACAACGTGCCGTGCGTCGTGATCGGCGTGACCGCCGACAAGAAAAGCGCATTCGGCAGCGTGAAGAGCCTGAACGTGTGGGTGCCGTACACGACCGCGAGCGGGCGCCTGTTCGGCCAGCGCTATCTCGACAGCATCACCGTGCGCGTGCGCGACGGGCAGCCGAGCGCCGCCGCCGAGAAAAGCCTCGAGAAACTGATGATCCAGCGCCACGGCCGCAAGGACTTCTTCACGTACAACATGGACAGCGTGGTCAAGACCGTCGAGAAGACCGGCCAGTCGCTGACGCTGCTGCTCTCGCTGATCGCGGTGATCTCGCTCGTGGTCGGCGGGATCGGCGTGATGAACATCATGCTGGTGTCGGTCACCGAGCGTACGCGCGAGATCGGCATCCGGATGGCGGTCGGCGCGCGCCAGTCCGACATCCTGCAGCAGTTCCTGGTCGAGGCCGTGCTCGTGTGCCTGCTCGGCGGCACGATCGGCATCGCGCTGTCGTTCGGGCTCGGCGCGCTGTTCTCGATGTTCGTCGCGCAGTGGAAGATGGTGTTCTCGGCCGGCGCGATCGCGACCGCGTTCGTGTGCTCGACGCTCACCGGTGTGATTTTCGGGTTCATGCCTGCGCGCAACGCGTCGCGGCTCGATCCGATCGATGCGCTCGCGCGCGACTGACGAAACATGGCCATCACGCAATCCTCCCCGCTTCACCGCCTCGGCGCATTCGCGTGCGCGGCCGCGCTGCTCGCCGGCTGCGCGGGCGTGCGCCACGATCCGCTGCCGGCCGTCGCGATGCCCGCGAACTGGGCCGCGCCGGTCGCGGCCGACGCGCCTGCCGCCGCGCGCGACTGGTGGCGCAGCTTCGGCGATCCGCAACTCGATGCGCTGATCGACGGCGCGCTACGCGCCAACGGCGATCTCGCGATCGCGGCGATCCGCGTGTATCGCGCGCAATTGCAGGCGGGACTCGTCGACACGAACCTGACACCCAACGTGACGCTGGGCGCGAACGGCGCCGTGTCGCGCACGCTCGATACCCACCGAACGAGCCGAGCGAGCAGCCTCACCGGTTCGCTCAGCTACGAAATCGACCTGTGGGGCCGGCTGGCCGCGCTGCGCGATGCCGCGCACTGGGAAGCCGACGCGACGGCCGCCGATCTCGAAGCCGCGCGGCTGTCGCTGATCGGCACGACCGCGGCGCTGTACTGGCAGATCGGCTATCTGAATCGGCAGATCGCGCTCGGCGAAGCGAACATCGCGTATGCGGTGCGCACGCTCGCGCTCGTCCGGTCGCGGCACACGGCCGGCGCCGTGTCGGAGCTCGATGTCGCGCAGGCCGAACAGAGCCTCGCCGCGCAACGCGCGGCGCAAACGCAACTGATCCAGCAGCGCACCGAGAACCGGCACGCGCTCGCGATCCTGTTCGACCGGCCGCCGCAGCAGCTCGCGGCCGAGCCGACGGCACTGCCCGACGCCGCGCCGCCCGACGTGGCGGCCGGCCTGCCCGCGAGCCTGCTCGGCCGGCGCCCCGACCTGCGTGCGGCGGAATTCCGGCTGCGCGAGTCGCTCGCGCAGGTCGACGCGACGCGCACGAGCTTCTACCCGACCTTCACGCTGACCGGCAGCGCCGGCACGACGAGCACGAGCCTCGAGCGTGTGCTGACGAACCCGGTCGGCACGCTCGGGCTCGGCCTCGCGCTGCCGTTCATCCAGTGGAACACGATGCAGCTGCAGATCAAGGTGTCGAAGTCGCAGTACGAGGAAGCGGTGGTCGGGTTCCGCCAGCGGCTCCATACGGCGCTCGCGGAAGTCGAGAACGCCCTGTCGGCCCGTGTGCAGCTCGAACGCGAGGCCGAACAGCGCGCGCTGTCGCTCGCCCAGGCGCAGCGCGCCGAGCGGCTGGCCGCCGCGCGCTTCGCGGCCGGCGCGACCGCCGTGCAGCCGTGGCTCGACCAGCAGCAGGTCCTGAGAAGCGCGCAGAGCGCCGACGAACTGACGCGCCTGAACCGGCTCAACAACCAGATGAAGCTCTACCGCGCGCTCGGCGGCGGGACGTCCTGACCGGCCGCCATATGCCGTACGCCGGCTGCGTCATTCGCATACGGCCGCCCCGCGCCGCGCCGGCGCGAACGCCACCATGCTCGCGGTCGCGAGCACGGCCACGCCCGCCGCACCGTACACCATCACCCAGCCGAACCCATGCACCAGCGCCGCGTGCAGCGCCGCGCCGGTCGGGTCGGCCTGCGCGAGCGCCGGCGCGACGGCCTGCAGCCCGTCGGTGCGACCCGACGCGATTTCCTGCGCGAGCCGGCGCAGCGCCGCGTCGCCGATCGCGCCGGCCGGCCCGCGCTTCAGGCTCGCGACGATCCCCGCCACCAGCACGAAGCCCATCGCCGCGATGTTCAGCGCGAGCGAGATCATCCGCGCGCTCATGTCGATGCCCGACGCCATCCCGGCGCGCGCGCTCGGCACCGCACCCGTCGTCGTGTTGGTGACGGGCGTGTTGGTCAGCCCGAGCCCGATGCCGGCGATCACGCAGCCCGGCAGCATCGTCAGCCAGCTCGCATGATCGGCCGCGCTGCCCAACCGCATCAGCACGAAACCGGCCGCGATCGTGAACAGGCCGCCCGGAATCACGACACCCGGCCCGTAGCGCAGGGCGAGCTGTTCGCCGAACGGCGGCGCGATCAGCGTCGGCAGCGTGTACGCGAGCAACGCGAGGCCGGCCGTCACGCTGTCGTAGCCGAGCGCGACCTGGAACCAGATCGGCAGGTAGATCATGAACGGCCAGAAGCTGAAGTTCATTCCCATCGAGCCGAAGATCGCGCCGGTGAACGCGCGAATCCGGAACACCGAGAAGTCGAACATCGGCCGCGCGCTGCGGCGCTCCGCGGCGACGAAGCCCACCAGCGCGAGCACGGTCGCGCCGAGCACGCCGAGGCCGGCTCTGCTCGTCAATCCGAGTTCCGCGCTTTGGGTGATGTAGAACGCGAGACCGAGCACCGCGAGCGACAACGTGACGATGCCCGCGACGTCGAGCGAGCCCGCATGCGGATCGCGCGATTCCTGCACCGCGCCGCCGATCAGCACGAGCGCGACGGCCGCGAGCGGCGCATGAACGAGGAATACCCACGGCCAGCTCGCCAGCGCGACGATCGCGCCGCCGACGATCGGCCCGAACCCGAGGCCGATGCCGAACACGATCCCCCAGATCCCGAATGCGCGGCCGCGCTCGCGCCCTTCGCGAAACTGGTGCGACAGCACGGCGATCTGGCAGATCAGCATCGCGCCGCCGCTCGCGCCTTGCAGCAGCCGGCCCGCCACGAGCACCGGCACGTTCGGCGCGAGCCCGCAGAGCAGCGACGTCGCGCCGAACAGCACGGTGCCGATCACGTACACGCGCTTGCGGCCAAACCGGTCCGCGAGCGTACCGGCCGCCATCAGCACCGTCGTACACGCGATCGTGTACGCGTTCATGATCCACTGCATGCCGTTGAAATCGCCATGCAGCACGTGTTCGAGCGTCGGCAGGATCACCGGCACGCTCGAAATTTCGAGGCCGAACATCAGCGACGTGAGACAGACGGCCGCGAGTGCGACCGCATTCCTGCGAGAGTCGGATAGCGTCATGCGTATTGCGCGGCGGCTCGACGACAGGCCGCGCGCCTCCAGGTTGAGTAGGATTCGCCGCGTGCGGCCGGCGACGCACGCTGAGCGGGAATCGGTACTATAGTGAGAATTCACCTCCCCATTGGCGTACGCATTTCCATGCACTGGGGAATCTCAGGACTCAATCGACGCAATCTCGCCATGACCGACAGACTCGACGGCGTAACGACCTTCGTCCAGGTCGTGGAATCGGGCAGCTTTGCGCTGGCCGCGCAGCGGCTCGACATGACGCGTTCCGCGGTCGGCAAGGCGATCGCGCGGCTCGAGAAGCGGCTCGGCGCACGGCTGCTGCAACGCACGACGCGCAGCCAGAGCCTGACCGACGACGGCCAGGCGTACTACGACCGCTGCGTGCGCGCGCTGGCGGAACTCGAAGCGGCGGAAGCCGATCTCGACTGCGGCCGCCACGAGGCGCGCGGCAAGCTGCGGCTGAGCGTGCCGCTCGCGTTCGGGCACCACTGCGTGACGCCGATCGTGCTCGACCTCGCGCGCAATTACCCTGACCTGCGGATCGACGTGTCGATCACCGACCGCTTCGTCGATCTCGTCGAGGAAGGGATCGACCTCGCGGTGCGGATCGGCACGCTCGCGGACAGCACGAGCCTCGCGGTGCGGCGGCTCGGCACGCAATACGGCAGCCTCGGCGCGGCGCCGTCGTATCTCGCGCGTTACGGGACACCGAAGACGCTCGACGACCTGAAGCACCACCGGACGATCGCCTATTCGCGGTCGGGCGTGGTGCAGCCGTGGGACTTGCGCGCGCCGGACGGCTCGACGGTGCGGATCGACATGCCGCATCAACTGAGTTTCGATGACGTGCAGGCGATCGCCGCGGCCGGTGCGTCGGGGTTCGGGATCGCGTGGCTGCCGAGCTGGCTGCTCGACCATTACGTGAAGCGCGGGGAGATGGCGGTCGTGCTGGATCGCTGCTTCGTCTGCGAAGGCGACATTCACGCGATCTGGCCGAAGACGCGCTACTTGCCGCGCAAGACGCGCTGCGTGATCGATGCGCTCGCGCAGGCGGTTCCGCCGATGATCGAGCGAGCGGACGAAGCGCGATGAGACGCGTGAAAGCCGACGCGCCGCATGGCGCGTCGGCGCATCACGCCGCGCCGAGATCGGCGAGCGGATGTGCGAACAGCTTCCACGGCGACGTCAGGAAATGCCGCACGCGCTCGGGGCGCAGCTCGACGAGCGACGCAGGGGCCCAGCGCGGCTTGCGATCCTTGTCGACGAGATGCGCGCGCACGCCTTCGCAGAAATCGCCTTCCTCGATCGCGCGCGCCACGATGCCGAGCTCCATCCGGAACGATTCCGCGAGCGTCATCTGCCGGCCGCGCAGCAGCGCTTCGCGCGTCACCGCGAGCATCGTCGGCGAATGGCTCGCGAGCGCATCGAGCGTCGCCTGCAACCATTGACGGTGCTCGCGCGCCAGCTCGTCGCGCGCCAGGTCCTGCGTGAGCGTCGCGACGATCCGCTCGACGGTCGAGCGCTTGTCGAAGTGACGGACGATCCACGGCATCTGGCCGTCGAGCGCCGCGTGCGGCACCACGTTGCACGGCGGCTCGAATACCTTGCGCAGCAACGGCAGCGCATCGCCGTCCCACTTCACGCTTTCGATGCGCGTCTCGAACGTGTCGAGCCACGCGGACGGCACGCACAGGTCCGCGAGCTTCGCGCTCAGCGCGTCGGCACCCGACAGCATCGCGCCGGTCAGCCCCACGTACAGTTCGAGTTCGGCCGGCATGCGCGACAGGAAATGCGTCGCCCCCACGTCGGGCACGAGGCCGATGCGCGTTTCCGGCATCGCGATCTTGCTGCGCTCGGTCGCGACGCGCAGCGCCGCCCCCTGCGCGAGCCCCATGCCGCCGCCCATCGTCACGCCGTCCATCAGCGCGACCACCGGCTTCGGGAACGTGTGGATCGCGTAGTCGAGCCGGTATTCGTCGACGAAGAACGGCAGCCAGGTCTCGCGCTGCGCGACCATCCTGTACAGCGCACGCACGTCGCCGCCCGCGCAGAAGCCCTTCTCGCCCGCGCCGCGCAGTACGACCGCGACGATCCGGTCGTCGTGGTGGCAGCGCTCGAACAGCGCGGTCAGCTCGCCGATCATCGCGTACGACAGCGCGTTGAGTGCGACCGGCCGGTTCAGCGTGATCAGCGCCACGCGGTTCACCACGCGATACAGCACCTCGGGCGCATGCTCCGCGAATGCGTCGTGATTCGTCACCGGCGTGCTCATCGTTGCGACTCCTCATCGGTGCGCCACTGCGGTGCGCGCTTGCCAAGGAACGCCGCCACGCCTTCGCGCGGATCGGCCGTGTCGAACAGGTCGACGAAGCGTTCGCGCTCGACCGCGAGCGCCGCGCCGCGCGGCACGCCGCGACGGGCGAGGCCGATCAGCTCCTTGCTGTAGGCGAGCGCGTGCGGGCTTTGCCGCACGACGTCGCGCGCCAGCGCGAGCGCCGCATCGCGCGCGGCGCCGCTTTCCACCACGTCCTCGACGAGGCCGATCCGCAGCGCAGTGGCCGCATCGACGCGCGCGCCGGTCAGGATGATCTTCTTCGCCCAGCCTTCGCCGACGAGCCAGGGCAGCGTCTGCGTGCCGAGCCCGCACGGCAGCAGGCCGACCGACGGTTCGGGCAGCGCCATCTGCGCATGCGCCTCCGCGATCCGCAGGTCGCACGCGAGCGCGCATTCGAGGCCGCCGCCCATCGCATAGCCGTTGATCGCCGCGATCGTCACGACGCGCGCATCCTGCAGCGCCTCGAACGCCGCGCCGAAGCGCGACGCCATCGCGCGTGCGACCGCACGATCGCCGTCGGCGAACGTGTTGAGGTCGGCGCCCGCGCTGAAGAACTTCGGGCCGTCGCCGGTGATCACCAGCGCGCGCACGCGCGGGTTCGCATTCAGTTCGGCGACGCTCGCCTGCAGTTGCCGCAGCCCGTCGGCAGTAAAGGCGTTCGCGGGCGGACGCTTGAGCGTCGCGCACGCGATCGCGCCGTCGTCGACGTAGTCGAGTTCGATCATGAGGCGTCCTTCTTCGTGGCCGGTTGGTACAGGCGGATCACCGCCGAGAAATCGAGCTGGCCGTCGCCGCGGCTGCTCATCGTCTGGTACAGCTGCTGCGCGAGCGCGCCGAGATAGACGGGCTGGCGCGCCTGCTTCGCCGCATCGTTCGCGAGGCCGAGATCCTTCAGCATCAGGTCGGTGCCGAAGCCGCCCGTGTAGCCGCGCGACGATGGCGCGGTCTCGATCACGCCCGGATACGGGTTGTAGGTGTCCGAACTCCAGCAGCGGCCCGTCGACGTGTTGACGATGCCGGCCAGCACCTTCGGGTCGATGCCGAGCGCGACGCCGAGCGACATCGCCTCCGACACCGCCGCCATCGAGATGCCGAGCACGAGGTTGTTGCAGACCTTTGCGACCTGCCCCATGCCCGTCGCGCCGCAGTGGACGATGTTCTTGCCCATGCCGGCGAGCACGGGCTTCACGCGCTCGAAATCCGCATCGCTGCCGCCGACCATGAAGGTCAGCGTGCCGGCCGCCGCGCCGCCGGTGCCGCCCGACACCGGCGCATCGACGAACGTGCCGCCGTGCTCGCGCACCAGCGCGCCGAACGCCTGCGCGCTCGCCGGGTCGATCGTGCTCGAATCGATCACCGTCGCGCCCGCGCCGAGGCCGGCCAGCACGCCGTTCTCGCCGGACAGCACCGAGCGCACGTGCGGTGCGGCCGGCAGCATCGTGATCACGAACGTCGCGCCCGACGCCGCATCGCGCGGCGACGCGGCCGCCTGCGCGCCGGCGTCCTGCAGCGCGCGCAACGCGTCGGCGCTCAGGTCGAATGCATGCACGTCATGGCCGGCTTTCAGCAGGTTCAGCGCCATCGGCGCGCCCATGTGGCCGAGGCCGATGAATCCGATTTTCATGTTCGTTTCCTCCACCGCTCAATGCAGCCGGATCGTCGTATTCACCGGGCCGGCCGTCGTGTCGTCGTCGAACCAGCGCGCGGTGACCGTCTTGGTCTGCGTGTAGAACTGCACGACCTGCTTGCCGTACGGGCCGAGATCGCCCAGCTTCGAGCCGCGCGAACCGGTGAAGCTGAAGAACGGCACCGGCACCGGAATCGGAATGTTGATGCCGACCTGGCCGACGTCGATCTCGCTCTGGAACTTGCGCGCCGCCGCGCCGCTCTGCGTGAAGATGCCCACGCCATTACCCATCGGGTTCGCGTTGACGAGCGCGATCGCGTCGTCGAGCGTGTCGACCTCCATCACGACCAGCACCGGCCCGAAGATTTCATGCGTGTAGATCGACATGTCGGTCGTCACACCCGAGAAGATCGTCGGGCCGATGAAGTTGCCGTCCTCATAGCCGGGCACCTTCACGTCGCGACCGTCGAGTTCGAGCTTCGCGCCTTCCTTGATGCCCGCGTCGATCAGCGTCAGGATCCGCGCCTTCGCGCCGCGCGACACGACCGGGCCGACGTCGGTGCCGGCTTCGGCTCCCGCGTTGACCTTCAGCGCCTTCGCCTTCGCGACGATGTCGGGCAGCCACTCGCGCGCCTTGCCCACCAGCACCGCGACCGAGGTCGCCATGCAGCGCTGGCCGGCCGCGCCGAAGCCCGCGCCGACGAGCGCGTTGATCGCCTGCTCACGGTTCGCGTCGGGCAGCACGATCGCGTGGTTCTTCGCGCCCATCATCGACTGCACGCGCTTGCCGTGCTGGCTGCCGAGGTTGTATACGTGCGTGCCGACCGCCGTCGAACCGACGAACGAGATCGCCTTCACGAGCGGATGCGTGCAGATCGCGTCGACGACTTCCTTGCCGCCATGCACGACGTTCAGCACGCCTTTCGGTATGCCGGCCTCGAGCGCGAGCTCGACGAGTTCCATCGTCGACATCGGGTCCTGCTCCGACGGCTTCAGCACGAACGTGTTGCCGCACACGATCGCCATCGGGAACATCCACAGCGGGATCATCGCGGGGAAATTGAACGGCGTAATGCCCGCGCACACGCCGAGCGGCTGGCGCAGCGTGTAGGTGTCGACGCCGCCCGCGACGTTCTCCGCGAATTCGCCCAGTTGCAGCGTGCCGATCGAGCATGCGTGCTCGACCACTTCGAGGCCGCGGAAGATGTCGCCCTCGGCGTCGGGAATCGTCTTGCCCTGCTCGGCCGTCAGCGTCTTCGCGATGCGCTGCTGGTTCGCACGCACCAGATCCTGGAACTTCAGCATGATGCGCATGCGCGCGGCGATCGGCGTGTTCTTCCACGTCGCATAGGCGGCGTGCGCGGCCTGCACGGCCGCGTCGACTTCCGCGACGGTCGCGAACGGCACGCGCGCGAGCACCTGCTGCGTCGCCGGGTTGACGACGTCGCGCCACTCGTCGGTGGCGGACTCGACGAAGGCGCCGTCGATCAGCAGCTTGACCGTCGGCACGTCTTGCCCCGTACGGGGCGTCGGATTCGCGTTCATCAGAGCACTCTCCTTGCAGTGGGTCGCAGCATAGCGACATGCCGCCGCGCGACCGGTTCGATTCGGCTGCGGGCGGCGGCCGCGGCATGCGGCTCGCGCGGCCCGCGATCGGTCATTTCAGTTCGGCGGCGAAATCCTCTTCCCAGTATTCGCCTGGCATGCGCGCGGTCGCGTCGTCGCCGCGCTCGATCTCGCGGCGGCGCAGCTCGACGCGGCGGATCTTCCCCGAGATCGTCTTCGGCAGCTCCGCGAATTGCAGGCGGCGAATGCGCTTGTACGGCGCGAGCTTCTCGCGCGAGAAACGGAAGATCTCCAGCGCGAGCGCGGGGCTTTCCTCGTAGCCCTGGCGCAGTGTGATGAAAGTCTTCGGCACCGACAGCCGTACGGGGTCCGGGCTCGGCACGACGGCCGCCTCGGCGATCGCCGGATGTTCGATCAGCACGCTCTCGAGTTCGAACGGGCTCAGCCGGTAGTCGGACGACTTGAACACGTCGTCCGCGCGGCCGACGTACACGTAGTAGCCGTCGTCGCGACGCATCGCGATATCCGACGTGCGGTAGTGGCCGTCGCGCATCGCATGGGCCGTCGCGTCGGGATTGTTCGCATAGCCGTTCATCAGCCCGACCGGGCGCGCGGCGCCATCGCCGAGCGGCAGCGCGACCTCGCCTTCGCTGACGGGCGCGCCGTCCGGATCGAGCAGCGCAATCCGGTAGCCGGGCAGCGGCCGGCCCATCGATCCTGCGACCACCGGCTGGCCCGGCGAGTTGCCGATCAGGCAGGTCGTCTCGGTCTGGCCGTAGCCGTCGCGGATCGAGATGTTCCACGCCTTCTTCACGCGCTCGATGATCTCGGGATTCAACGGCTCGCCCGCGCCGACGATCTCGCGCAGCTTCACGTCGAACGACGCGAGCGGCTGCTGCACGAGCATGCGCCACACGGTCGGCGGCGCGCACAGCGTGGTCACCCGGTATTTGACGAGCGCATCGAGCACGACCTTCGGCTCGAAGCGCGCATAGTTGAACGCAAACACGCACGCCTGCGCATTCCACGGCGCGAAGAAGCAGCTCCACGCATGCTTCGCCCAGCCGGGCGAGCTGATGTTCCAGTGGATGTCACCCGGCTGCAGGCCGACCCAGTACATCGTCGACAGATGGCCGACCGGATAGGTGCGATGCGTATGCTCGACGAGCTTCGGCTTGGACGTCGTGCCCGACGTGAAGTACAGCAGCATCGGATCGTTCGCGTGCGTGACGGCGTCCGGCTCGAACGCGGCGCTCACCGCATAGCCGTCGTTCATCGCGAGCCAGCCCGCGCGCGGCGCACCGGCGACGATCTTTTGCGCGAGGCCGAGATCGGGTTGCTCGAACTTCGCGGTTTCGTTGTCGTCGACGATCGCGTATTTCGCGCCGCCGATCCGCACGCGGTCGCGCACGTCGTCGGGCGACAGTTGCGTGGTGGCGGGCAACACGATCGCGCCGAGCTTCATCGCGGCCAGCATCGCGTCCCACAGCTCGACACGGTTCGGCAGCATCAGCAGAATGCGGTCGCCGCGTACGACGCCGATCGAGCGCAGCCAGTTCGCGATCCGCGACGAACGCTCGGACATCTGCGCGAACGAATACGGATCGCCCGTGCCGGTCGCCGCATCGACGATCCACAGCGCGGGCTGGTCGTTGCCGCGCGCCATCGGGTCGAAGTAGTCGAGCGCCCAGTTGAACGCATCGAGCACCGGCCATTCGAACTCGCGGTACGCGGTGTCGTAGTCGGTGCGATGGCGCAGCAGGAAGTCGCGTGCGTCCAGGAATGCCTGTACCGTCATGTGTCGTCTCCGTCCAGTCTCCATGCCCAGCGGTCAACCGGCGCATGTGCCGCCGCACATGCCCGGCTCCGTGTTGCACGGCGCACGGTCACGTCGTTGCGTGCCGCGTTCGCCGCGCTGCCCTCGTGCCCTGCGTGATGCCGTCGTCGGTGCGACCGTCGCGACTCAAAGCTGTCGCGCGATCACCATCCGCTGCACTTCGCTCGTGCCTTCGTAAATCTGCGTGATGCGCGCGTCGCGATAGTGACGCTCGACTTCGTAATCGACCAGATAGCCGTAGCCGCCGTGAATCTGGATCGCGTCCGAGCACACGCGCTCGGCCATCTCGGACGCGAACAGCTTCGCCTGCGACGCTTCCGACAGGCACGGCAACCCGGCCGTGCGCAGCTTCGCCGCGTGATGCACGAGCAGGCGCGCGGCGTTGATCTGCACGGCCATGTCGGCGAGCTTCTGCTGGATCGCCTGATGCTCGGCGATCGGCTTGCCGAACTGCACACGCTCGCCCGCATAGCGGCACGCCTTGTCGAACGCGGCGCGCGCGATGCCGAGCGCCTGCGCGGCGATGCCGATGCGCCCGCCTTCGAGGTTCGACAACGCGATCTTCAGCCCTTCGCCGCGATTGCCGAGCAGGTTTTCTTCGGGAATCGCGCAGTTCTCGAACGTGATCGGGCAGGTGTCGGACGCGCGGATGCCCATTTTCTTCTCGGGCTTGCCGACGATGAAGCCCGGCGTGTCGGTCGGCACCAGGAACGCGGAAATGCCGCGCTTGCCGGCTTCGGGGTCGGTCATGGCAAAAACGATCGCGACGCCCGCGCGCTGGCCGTTGGTCACGAACTGCTTCGCGCCGTTCAGCACCCATTTGCCGTCGCGCAATTCGGCCCGCGTGCGCAGGTTGTTCGCCTCGGAACCGGCATGCGGCTCGGTCAGGCAGAATGCGCCGATCACGCGGCCGGCCGCCATGTCGGCCAGCCAGCGATCCTTCTGCGCGGGCGTGCCGAAGCCGAGGATCGGCCCGCAGCCGACCGAGTTGTGCACGCTCATCATCGTCGCGCACGCGGCGTCGCCGGCCGCCACTTCCTCCATCGCCAGCGCGTAGGCCACGTAATCCGTATACGAGCCGCCCAGTTCCTGCGGCACGATCATCCCGAGCAGGCCCAGTTCGCCGAGCTGCGCGACGATCGCGTCGGGCAGGTGGGCGTCGCGGTCCCACTGCGCGGCATTCGGCGCCAGCATCTCCGTGGCAAAAGCGCGCGCCGCATCGCGGATCATCCGCTGGTCTTCGGTGTAAAGCTCGTCCATGTGCTGCAGTCTCCCGCGGCCGCCGGGCGCGACCGTCCTTGCGTTTCGATGCAACAAGTGTAGGCAAGCACGCGCGACTGTTCGATGCTCGCGTCGCTCATTTACACTGAGCGTTTTTGCCATACCGGCGACACCGATGAAGCAGGAAGACAAGGGAACCGTCGCGATCGGCCTCGTCGCGTACAGCGTCGCGCTGGCCACGCGGCGCGGCGTCGCGGCCGAGCCGCTGCTCGCGCAGGCCGGCATCGCGCCCGCGCTGCTCGGGCAGCCGCGCGCACGCGTGTCCGCGCAGCAATATGGCGCGTTGTGGAACGCCATCGCGCGCACGCTCGACGACGAGTTTTTCGGGCAGGATCGCCACCCGATGCGCAGCGGCAGCTTCATCGCGATGAGCCAGGCCGCGCTGTCCGCCCGCGACGGGCTTCACGCGATGGCGCGCGCGGTGAATTTCATGCACTGCGTGCTCGACGACCTGCACGCCGAACTCGACGCGAACCCGCAGCGCGTGCGGCTGCGTTTCGTGCACCGCAACGGCGCGACGCCCGCGATGTTCACGTACGCAACCTATTTCATCATCGTCTACGGCCTCACGTGCTGGCTGATCGGCCGGCGCATTCCGCTGCTGCATGCGAGCTTCCGTTGCGACACGCCGCCCGCCGATCACGAATATCCGTCGATGTTCTGCGACGACATGCGTTTCAACGAGCCCGATTCGTATGTCGATTTCGATCCCGAATTCGCGACGCTGCCGGTCGTGCAGAACGCGAAGACGCTGAAAACGTTTCTGCGCAACGCGCCGGCCAGCTTCATCGTCAAGTACCGCAACCCGAACGCGCTCGCGCAGCGCGTGCGCGCAGTGCTGCGCGGGATGCCGCCCGCCGCGTGGCCGGGCGCAGGCGGGATGGCTGCGCGGCTGCACGTGGCCGAGGCCACGCTGCGACGCAAGCTGCACCAGGAAGGCCACGCGTACCAGTCGATCAAGGACACGCTGCGGCGCGATCTCGCGTTCGAGGCGCTGGCCGACCCCACACGCACGATCGCCGACGTCGCGGCCGCGACCGGATTCGCGGAGCCGAGCGCGTTCTACCGCGCGTTCCGCAAATGGAGCGGGCGCAGCCCGGCCGACTATCGCGACGAAGTGCTCGCGCGCGGTGGCGGCGCCAGCTGAATCCGGCCGGCGCGGCCGCACCTTCGCGCTTTGCCCCGAAACCGCCTAATCTTCAAGTATCGGGCCCACGCCCTTTCCGCAAGCCGGACGGCACGCGGCCGTGCGCCGCCCGGACGTCCCGATGCGCTTTCACCGTCATGAGCCGCCGCCGGCGCCTGCCGCGCCCGCCGGCCGCCCCCGTCACCCGCTGTCCGCGCGGGTCGCGCGCGCCGCGCTGTTCGCGGCGCTGCTCGTCGTATGCGCCGCGCTCGCCGCGCCGCCACCGGCCGACGCGCCGGCCGCGCGTCCGGTCGTCGTGATTCCCGTCAATGGCGCGATCGGCCCGGCCAGCGCCGATTTCATCGTGCGTTCGCTCGACCGCGCGGCCCGCGAGCACGCGCCGCTCGCGATCGTGCAGCTCGACACCCCCGGCGGCCTCGATACGTCGATGCGGCAGATCATCAAGGCCATCCTCGGCTCGCCGGTGCCGGTCGCCGCGTTCGTCGCGCCGGGCGGCGCGCGGGCGGCGAGCGCGGGCACCTACATCGTCTATGCGAGCCACTTCGCGGCAATGGCGCCCGGCACCAATCTCGGCGCGGCGTCGCCCGTGCAGTTCGGCATCGGCGGCGCCGCGCCGCCGGGCGCACCCACCGGTGCATCGGGTGCATCGGGCGCGTCCGCCACGGCCGCAGCGCTGCCGACCGACACGCAATCGACCGAGATCCGCAAGGCGATACAGGACGCTTCCGCGTACATCCGCGGCCTCGCTCAATTGCGCGGGCGCAATGCGGAATGGGCCGAGCGCGCGGTGCGCGAGGCCGTGAGCCTGTCGGCGAACGAGGCGCGCATACAGCACGTCGTCGACCTGATCGCGCAGGATCCGGCCGATCTCGCGCGCCAGCTCGACGGCCGCGCCGCGACGACCACTGCCGGCACGCTGCATCTCGCGACCGCGCACGCGCCGCTAATCGTGCTCGCGCCCGACTGGCGCAGCCGCTTCCTGGCGATCATCGCCGATCCGAACGTCGCGCTGATCCTGCTGACCATCGGCATCTACGGCCTCTTCTTCGAATTCGCGAACCCCGGTTTCGTGCTGCCGGGCGTCGCCGGCACGATCTGCCTGCTGATCGGGCTGTTCGCGATGCAGTTGCTGCCGGTCAGCTATGCGGGCCTCGGCCTCGTGCTGCTCGGGCTCGGCTGCCTCGTCGCCGAGGCATTCCTGCCGACCTTCGGCGTGCTCGGGTTCGGCGGAATCGTCGCGTTCACGATCGGCGCGCTGATGCTGATCGACACCGACGTGCCCGGCTACGGGATTCCGTGGCCCGTGATCGCGAGCCTCGCGCTCGGCGGCGGGCTGCTCGTCGCGGGCGTGTCGAGCGTCGCGCTGCGCGCGCGGCGCCGCCCGGTCGTGACGGGCGCCGAGGCGATGCTCGGCAGCATCGGCGAAGTCCTCGACGACGGCCTGCATCCGGACCAGCCGAACGACGCGGCCGGCGCGCCGCCGTCGGCCGCCGGCTGGGCGCGCGTGCACGGCGAGCGCTGGCGCGTGGCGAGCAGCACGCCGCTGGCCGCCGGCTGCCGCGTGCGCGTCACCGGCCGCCACGGGCTGACGCTGACGGTCGCGCCGCTCTACGACGTGCCCGCCCCCGCCCATCCCCAGGGAGAACCTCCATGATCGGTTACACGTTCGGCTTCAGCAGCGTCCTGGTCGTCTTCGTCGTGGTGCTCGTCGCGTCGTCGATCCGCATCTTTCGCGAATACGAGCGTGGTGTCGTGTTCATGCTCGGCCGGTTCTGGAAAGTGAAGGGGCCGGGGCTGGTGCTGATCATCCCGATCGTCCAGCAGGTCGTGCGGATCGACCTGCGCACCGTCGTGTTCGACGTGCCGCCGCAGGACGTGATCACGCGCGACAACGTGTCGGTGAAGGTCAACGCGGTCGTGTATTTCCGTGTCGTCGATCCGGAGAAGGCCGTGATCCAGGTCGCGCACTTCTTCGACGCGACGAGCCAGCTCTCGCAGACGACGTTGCGTTCGGTACTCGGCAAGCACGACCTCGACGCACTGCTGGCCGAGCGCGAGCAACTGAACGCGGACATCCAGAAGACGCTCGACGCGCAGACGGACGCGTGGGGGATCAAGGTGTCGACGGTCGAAATCAAGCACGTCGACCTGAACGAGACGATGATCCGCGCGATCGCCCGGCAGGCCGAAGCCGAGCGCGAGCGGCGCGCGAAAGTGATTCATGCGGAAGGCGAATTGCAGGCGTCGGAGAAGCTGCTGCAGGCCGCGCAGCGGCTCGCGCAGCAGCCGCAGGCGATGCAGTTGCGCTACCTGCAGACGTTGACGACGATCGCCGCGGACAAGAATTCGACGATCGTGTTCCCGCTGCCGATCGATCTGCTGGGGGCGTTGCTGGAGCGGTTGGGGGGGAAGCGGGAGGATTAGCGGTGCTGATGTGCGTATGGACGATACCCGGCCATCGTGCAATGGAGCGTGACACGATGGCGGCAGGCGTGGCCCGGTCGCTCAATACCCGGCTTCCCGTTGATGCCTGATCGTCAGGATCGCGACGCCATCATCATCGACCCTGTACATCACCACGTATCCGCTGTCGCCGAAATCGATCAGCCATTCGCGAAAAACCGTATCGAGTTCGTCGACGGGACGACCGAGCCGGGGCTGTCGAACCAGAACGTCGACGCCAGTACGAATCGCCTTGATCGCACGACGCGCGGCCAGCGGATCCTGGTCGGCGAGAAAACGATGAAGGCGAACAATCGCTTGCTGGGCAGTTCGCGTCCAGATCAGTCGTGACACTCGGGCGGCTCCGCTGCTTCACCGGCCTCGAGCTTCTCGAGATACGCGTCCATCTCCTCGTGCGTCACGTGCAGCCCCGTCGACTGATAGTCTGCCCATGCCTGCATCGCTTCCTGCTTGAACGACTCGCGCTTTTCCTCGCGCGCCACATATTGCGCGATCGCCTCGCGCATGATCCAGTGCGGCGTGCGCCGACGCTGTTCGGCCAGATGACGCACCCGCTCCTGAAGGGCCGGATCGAGTTTGATCGAGGTTGCCACGATAAAAAGTATCCAGAGGTATTACCTTTGAATATTGTAGGTCTGGCCTCGCTCGAAAAGCAATATTGGATCGACACCGAAAAGTACCCCGGCCATCAGTGCGCTAGAGCCTTCCTTCCATTTCGCCTCTCCATTAGGACAAATCCTCACCCCACGGGGCTAGCGCGTTTTCCGGAACCGTCTATTATCGTTACATCGCGCAATGACACATTAAATGCTGACTGAATAGCTCGTGGTGATGAACACTGGCGGGCGCGTTCCGGATCAGCACCCTCGACGGAGACGCATCATGACCGCCCACCACCCGCTGCCGGAAGTCCATCTCGACGAGTTGCCGCAATTCCGCGCGGTCCAGCAGCTCGCGTACCGCTGCGTCGAAACCGTCGGCGCGATGCTGTACCCCGGCATCACCGAGAAGGAAGCCGCGCGCCTCTTGACCGAATGGCTGCAGGACAACGGCGTGCACGACTGGCTGCACAAGCCATTCGCATGGTTCGGCGATCGCACCGCGTTCGAGGGCTTCTCCGGCCTCAAGCACATGGGCGGCTTCAATCTCGCGTTCTTCCCGAGCAACCGCCAACTCGAAACCGACATGCCGGTGATCCTCGACGTCGCGCCGGTGCTCGACGGCATCGTCGCCGATGTCGGCTACGCGCACTGCCTCGGCCGCAACCCGATCCTCGAGCAGTTGCAGGACGACCTGATGGACCATCGCGACATGATCGTGCGGCTCGTGAAGGCGCGCCGGCCGATGGCGGAAGTCGCGCAGGAAGTCGACGCGCTGTGCCGCCGCCAGGGCGTCGAGCCGCGCCACAAGGCCTACCCGTTCAAGGTGCTCGCGCATCGTGTCGCGAAGATCCACAAGCTGTCGAAGCCGCGCTTCGTCGCCCGCTTCGGGCTGAACGCGACGCGCAACCTGCTGCTCGACCAGGGCCGCGCGGCGAAGCAGCAAGGCTGGTCGCCGCTGTGGTCGATCGACCGCCGCTCCGAGCATGCGCCCGTGCCGGGCCTGTGGGCCGTCGAGCCGCATCTCGGCTTCGCGGGCGTCGGCGCGAAATTCGAGGAACTGCTGGTGATCACCGACGACGACGCGTACTGGCTCGACGACGATCTGCCGCACGTGCGCCGCTGGCGCCGCCGCCAGGCCGAACGCGCGCACGCCGCGGCGAACGTGCCGGCCGCTGCCTGACGCACCCGCTCCCGCCTCCCGACTCTCTGAACGACGGACTCACGATGCAGTCTCTTTCCGACGAAGCGCCGCTGGCCCTGTTCGAATCGGTTCACGCCGAAACGGCGGTCGCCTCCGGCGACCTGACGCTCGCGGTCAGGACCTGGGGCGATCCGGCCCGCTCGCCGGTCGTGCTCGTGCACGGCTATCCCGACGACAGCAGCGTCTGGCAGCACGTCGCGCCACTGCTCGCACGCCGGCACTACGTGATCGCGTACGACGTGCGCGGCGCGGGCCTGTCCGGCGTGCCGAAGCGCACGGCCGACTACCATCTCGCGAAGCTGACCGACGATTTCGTCGCGGTGATCGATGCGCTCTGCCCGGGCCGCGCCGTGCACCTCGTCGCACACGACTGGGGCTCGATCCAGGGCTGGGAATTCGTCACCGACCCGCGCCTCGCCGGCCGCATCGCGTCGTACACGTCGTGCTCGGGGCCATGCCTCGACCACGTCGGCTTCTGGCTGCGCGAGCGCGTGCTGCGCCCGACGCCCGCGTCGCTGGCCACGCTCGGCGGCCAGCTCGTGCGCTCGTGGTACGTGTATCTGTTCCACCTGCCGCTCATCCCCGAGCTCGGCTGGCGGCTGTGGCTCGGCCGCGCGTGGCCGGGCCTGCTGCGCCGGCTCGAGAAAACGCCCGCCGCGCCGCGGCCGACCCAGGCCGACGACGGCGCGCGCGGCGTACGCCTCTATCGCGCGAACTTCATCCGCTGCCTGTTCGCGCCGCGCGAACGCTATGCGCACGCACCGGTGCAGACGATCGTGCCGCTCGGCGACAAATACGTGAGCCCCGCGCTGTCCGAGAACCTGTCGCGCTGGGTGCCGCAGTACTACCGCCGCGAAGTCGCTGCCGGCCACTGGCTGCCGCTCGCCGATCCCGCGCGCTTCGCGGATCTCGCCGGGCAATTGATCGACGCGGTCGAATCCGGCAACGAACCGCCTGCGCTCGCTAACGCGCGCCGCCGCGCAACCAGCGGGCGCTTCGGCGGCAAGGTCGCGGTCGTCACCGGCGCGGGCAGCGGGATCGGCCGCTGCGCGGCGCTGGCCTTCGCTCGCGAAGGCGCGACGGTCGTCGCATGCGACATCGATCTCGCGAGCGCCGAGCGCACCGCGCTGCTCATCGGGCTGACCGGCGCGCACGCGCATGCGAAACGTGTCGACGTCGGGTCCGCGGACGAAATGGAAGCGCTCGCGACCTGGGTCGGCGGCGAACTCGGCGGCGCGGACATCGTGATCAACAACGCGGGCATCGGCATGGCCGGCGGCATCCTCGACACGGGCACGCGGGACTGGGAGCGCATCCTGCACGTGAACCTGTGGGGCGTGATCCATGGCTCGCGGCTGTTCGCCCAGCAAATGGCCGCGCGCGGCACCGGCGGGCACATCGTCAATACCGCGTCGGCCGCCGCGTTCGGCCCGTCGCGCGACCTGCCCGCCTATGCGACGACGAAGGCCGCGGTGCTGATGCTCAGCGAATGCATGCGCGCGGAACTCGCGGGCAAAGGCATCGGCGTGACGGCCGTGTGCCCCGGTTTCGCGGAGACCGGAATCATGGCGTCGACGCACTACGCAGGCGCCAGCGCACAGGACGAAGCGCGGTTGCGTAAACGTGCGACCAGGCTGTACCAGATGCGCGGCCTGAAACCCGAAACCGTCGCGCGGGCGATGGTCGACGGCGTGCTGCGCAACCGCCCCGTCGTGGCGGTCGGCGGCGAAGCGCACGCGATGCGTTTCGTCGGCCGCTTCATGCCGTGGCTGGGCCGGATGCTCGCGCGCATCAGCATGGCATCACATTGACGGCGCTCGACGCTGCACAGGGACAAGGAGACGACATGACCGATACCGCCGACTACCACAAGATCAAGGCCCGGCACGTGAAGTTCGACTTCAGCGATACGCCGATCACCTGGGTGCCGAACGATCCGGGCAGCACGCACATCATCAACACGCTGAACCTGCTGTTCCCGGAAGGCGAGCTGTGGTTCTGCCGCGTGTACAACAAGGCGCTGCCGCTGATCACCGATGCACGCCTGCGCGACGAAGCCGAAGGCTTCCTGCGGCAGGAGGCCGTGCATTCGCGTTCGCACGGCGGCGTGCTCAAGCACTACTACGATCGCCACGGCATCGACACGAAGCCGTTCACGCAGAAGCTCAACCGGTTGTTCACGCGCGTGCTCGGCGAGCAGCCGCTGGGGCTGAAGATCGGCCATACGCGTTTCTGGCTGCGGCAGCAACTGGCCGTGATCGCGTCGCTCGAGCATTTCTTCGGCTATCTCGGCAACTGGGTGCTCAACGCGCACGGCCTCGACGAAGGCCGCGCCGACCCGACGATGGTCGACCTGCTGCGCTGGCACGGCGCCGAGGAAGTCGAGCACCGCACCGTCGCGTTCGACATCTACCGGCACATGGGCGGCACCTATCCGGAGCGCTGCGTGCACATGGCGTTCGTGATCGTGCTGCTGCTCTACTACATCACGACCGGCGCGAAATTCATGTACCGGCGCGACCCGGACGCCGGCCGTTACCCCGGCTTCGCGCGCGCGTGGCGGCAGGGTTCGCGGCGCGGGCACCTGCCGTCGTTCTGGAAGGTGATCGGCGCGGCGCTGCGCTATTTCAAGCCGGGCTATACGCCGCACCACGAGGGCTCGACCGAACAGGCACTCGCCTACCTCGCGCGCTCGCCGGCCGCGCAGGCGGCCGCGCACGGCGGCAACTGGGGCACGACGAAAGGCGCGTGAGCGGATGCGCGGGCGGCGTCGCAAGCGGGGTTGCGATGGCGCCGCCGGGCGGCGTCCGCCGAAATGCGTACAATCGCGGCTTCAATTCCCGGAGGTGCCGCGATGGCCATGAAGAAAACCGATCTCGAAAAGAACAAGGCGCTCAAGCTGACGCACGCGATGAAGCAGTCGAGCTCCGCGCGTTTCGGCAAGGGCGCCGAGGAGGCGGCGAAGCTGGATCGCCGCGCGCAACGCAAGCTCGACCAGGAACAGGGCCTCGTGCCGTTCGCGTGCAAGCTCAACGCCGAGTTGGTCGAACAGTTGAAGGCGCGCGCCGCCGACCATCCGAACGGAATGACGGGCCTACTGTCCGAACTGCTCGTGAACGGGCTCGCGCAACGCGACGCGTGATCGCCGTCCATCTCGAAAATAGTCGTTGACAACGCCGCACGCCGACAACAAAATCGTTCGCATGCCTACGTTCAAGCTCATCGCCATCGCGAATCATTGCCCGGTGAACATTCGAAAGAATGGATCACGGGAGGCGCTTGTGCGTTAGCAATCGAGCAGTACCGCATGTCACACAAGGCCTCGCCGGAAACGGATGAGGCCTTTTTGTTCTGGTGCACGTCATCCGTCCGGCTCACTGAATGGAGAAGACGATGGACCAGGCAAGCCCGCTGTTCGAACGCCGCGATCGGCGCCACGCCGGCACGATCGCGTTACCGACCGTCGTGATCCGCTTCGCGGTCGCGCCGCGCACGACACTGACCTGGCGCGCGCCCAGCGATGCGGAAATTCGTGCGCACGGCGCGCCGCTGTGGATCACGCGCCCACCGAGCATCGACGACTACTGGGTACGCCCCGGCGACGTGCTGCGCATCGCACGCGGCGATCGCATCTGGCTCGGCACCGACGATGACGCGGCGGCCGAAGCGTCGATCACGACGGCGTACGTGCGGCGCGGCGAGCGGCTGAGACGCGCGCTCGCGCCACTACGGCGTTTGCTCGTTGGACGATGGCGAAGAAGGGATTGACGCGGTGAGTTCGCACGCACGACGGCAAACCGTGGCGTGCGGCATCACGGTATCCGGAAACGGACACACCCGCGGCGCAACGCGCCGCAGGTGCGCATCGAAGGACGCGGCACGCCCGTGCGTGCCGCGAGCGATCGCGCGCCGTGCGCAGCGAGGGGATGCAGCAGGTGCATCAGGTGCTGGCGGCGAGACGCGGGCCCGTGCTTCGGGGCGTGGAATCGACGTCGGGACGTTGCGCGGCCTGCGAGGTCACCCACGGATCGATGCCCTGCTTCTGCACCTCTTCGAGGAATGACACACGTGTGCGCCAGTAATCCGCCTGTAATTTCGCATCGATGACGCGCTGTTCGGCTGCGAACAGTTCCATGCGCGCCGTCACGAGCATCGAAGCGGCGGTTTTTTCCGGCGTGGGGGCGTGTCGCATCGCCCAGCGGCTGATCCAGTTCAACATGCTGACCTCCGTGATTACGGACGAACCCGCATCGGGCAATCGCAATCGGCCATGCCTAACTGGCCGTGCCTGACCGGCCGTGCCTGCCCAAACGCGCAATGGCCTTGACCGCCATTCACCGCCTGGCCTGCACGGACTGCGACTCCCCGCGTCGGCAATGACCGGCCGGCGTGTGCATGCGCGGTGTATCTATCCTAGAAAGAGTTGCCGGTTTACGCGATGGGGTCTTGCAATCTTTTACACAGAAACCACAGTCGCCCCCGCATCGCGAAATGACAGTTGCGGACGGAACGGCTTCGGCGCACGATTGCCCGATACCCGCCACCGCCTGGACTGACGAATGACCGCTGCACGCCGCCGCGCGCACGTGCCGGCCGCGCACGTGCATTCGCGTGCACGCGCCGCCTGCACCGCGTTCGTGCAGCATGCGGTCGCCCCGTTTCAGTCGCATGTCATTGCGCACCGGCCGCGTGCGACGCTGCCGCCGTGCCGTTGCGCATGCATCGGCTGGCGTCGTGCGCCGGCCCCGCGCCCCTTCCGCTCGTTTCCCCCGTTTCAGCCATTTCTGCCGGCCCGTGCCCCGCGAACCGGTAAAATGCGCGCCTTCGTCGCGCGGGCGGGCTGCCCGACCGTTCGCGCGCAGGCAATCGATCGTGCCCTCCAACTATATCGTCCGAGCTATCCGCGCTATTACAATCCGCCGATAGCCGGGCAATAGTGGCTGGTTACAGTTAGCCGGCCGCGCTGCCTTTACAACAAATCGGCACAACAATCAACACGACAACCCGACCGGAGAAACGCCTTCATGGAATCCATCAAGCGGTATTTCGGCTTCGCTGAAGCCGGCACCGACTTCCGCACCGAAATACTCGCGGGCGTCACCACGTTCCTGACGATGGCCTACATCATCTTCGTCAACCCCGCGATCCTCGGCGACGCCGGCATGCCGAAGGAATCCGTGTTCGTCGCGACCTGCCTCGTCGCGGCGCTGGCGTCGATCATCATGGGGCTGTACGCGAACTACCCGATCGCGTGCGCGCCCGGCATGGGCCTGAACGCGTATTTCGCGTACACGGTCGTCAAGGGCATGGGCTTCACGTGGCAGGCCGCGCTCGGCGCCGTGTTCATTTCCGGCTGTCTGTTCCTGCTCGTCACGCTGTTCCGCGTGCGCGAGGCGATCGTCAACGGCATTCCGAAATCGCTGCGGATTTCCATTACCGCCGGCATCGGCCTGTTCCTCGGCATCATCTCGCTGAAGACGTCGGACGTGATCGTCGGCAACCCGGCCACGCTCGTCACGCTCGGCGATCTGCACAAGCCCACGACGATCCTCGCGATCGTCGGCTTCTTCACGATCGTCACGCTCGACCACCTGCGCGTGCGCGGCGCGATCCTGATCGGCATCATCGGCGTGACGATCCTGTCGTTCTTCTTCGGCGACAACCAGTTCCACGGCGTGTTCTCCGCGCCGCCGTCGATCGATGCGACGCTGTTCAAGCTCGACATCCGCGCCGCGCTGTCGACCGGCATCATCAACGTGATCCTCGTGTTCTTCCTCGTCGAGCTGTTCGACGCGACGGGCACGCTGATGGGCGTCGCGAATCGCGCGGGCCTGCTCGTCGAAGGCAAGATGCACCGCCTGAACAAGGCGCTGCTCGCCGACAGCACGGCGATCGTCGCGGGCTCGGTGCTCGGCACGTCGTCGACCACCGCGTATATCGAAAGCGCGTCGGGCGTGCAGGCCGGCGGCCGCACCGGCGTGACGGCCATCACCGTCGCGGTGCTGTTCCTCGCGTGCCTGTTCATCGCGCCGCTCGCCGGCGTCGTGCCGGCCTACGCGACCGCGCCCGCGCTGCTGTACGTGTCGTGCCTGATGCTGCGCGAGATGGTCGAGGTGCCGTGGGACGACGCGACGGAAGCCGTGCCGGCTGCACTGACCGCGCTGCTGATGCCGTTCACGTACTCGATCGCGAACGGCGTCGCGTTCGGTTTCATCGCGTACGGCGG
The DNA here is from genome assembly GCF_001534535.1 of Burkholderia sp. MSMB1459WGS. Lineage (NCBI taxonomy): Bacteria > Pseudomonadati > Pseudomonadota > Betaproteobacteria > Burkholderiales > Burkholderiaceae > Burkholderia > Burkholderia sp. MSMB1459WGS. The sequence goes on along the minus strand of NZ_LPMU01000075.1, from coordinate 141,234 downwards.
CCTCAAGCTGCTGACGGGCCAGGGCCGCACGGTCAAGCCGATCGTGTGGATCATCGCGGCCGTGTTCCTGTTCCGCTTCTTCTATCTCGGCAGCGAGTAAGCGAAGCGCATCGCTGCACCGCGCGGTGAAATGAAAAAAACGCCACCTTCGGGTGGCGTTTTTCGTTTTCGCACGATTCGTCTGCGATCCTGACGAACCCGCGCGCACGCTCCTATCGACGCTCGATCGTCCCGCACGGCCCGCATACGAAAATGCCGCCCGGCCCCGCCGAACGGCATTGCGTGAAGGCAACGTCTTCGCGTGCGCCGCCCGGAGGCGCGCGCCGCCGGACGTGCGTCGTCGCGTCAGCGCCAGTTGGCCTCGTAGAAACGCACATAGCCGCTGCGCAGCGTCACGCATTGCGCGCGCGTTTCCGACAGCAGGCGCCGCGCGGCCGCCTCGATGCGCTCGCGGTGCTGGTCGAATGCGCCGACCATGTCCTCGAAGCGGGGCGATGCCGCGCCGAAGTGGTCTTCCAGCGCCTCCGCGGTGATCTGGCATTGGACGCGCTCGCCATTGACCAGAGCCGTGAACGCCAGCATCAGGTCACGCCCCGAATACTCAGGCTTCTCGTTCGTGAAATGGATCTGCATGGAAGCCGCCTCGACCGGTAGAAAACGAATGACCGCGTCCGTCGTCCGCCACCGGCCGGACGAAATGGATGCGGGCTCGCCGGCAGAGGCCCCGACCGCGGGGTGTCGCGCAGTCGAGGCATGCCGGTTGAATTCCACTTTAGACGGTTTCGCGCGGGAGACAAAAATTTCGGTGTGCGTCGTTCCGACGCGCATTTCGTCTGATCTGCGCGGCATCCGGCACCGTTTCGCAAACGGAGTCAGTGCGGATCGGTCGGCCAGACGTTGAGCGCGATCGCGGCGGTCGTGACGCCCACCGCAATCGCGGCCGCTCCGTATCTCACCGCGTCGGTCAAATCGAACAGCAATCCGTGGATCGCCACGGCAATGCCGCCCAGCATGATGAAGGTGGCGATGGCCGCCAGCACGACTCTCAGTTCCGCCCGAACCATGATGCGTCTCCCGAACGGATGCATGTCGCGTCGCATGCTTGTTGCAGTGCGGAACACGGCGCGTGCGTGCTCCATTTCCATCATTGCAGGCGGGCGCTTAAAAGCAAGGGGATTTTGTTCGCGGTCGCACATCGCACGTGGCGCTTGTATGATGATGCGTACCCGGACGGACGACTGTCGCGCCGAATGGCGCACCGCGAGCGGAGCCGCACTCCGCCGCCGATTCCGATCCGATCGGTCCCGACGGCCCCGGGAACAGGAGACAAACCATGCCGCAACCCTTCGTGCTGCCCGCCGCCGCGGGGCGTACCGACCTGCTCGCGCAGGCGCATGCGCGTTCGACCGCGGTCGGCCTGCGCGCGCACGAACGCCCCGATTTCTCGCCGCTGTCGCGCGTCGCGCTGCGCGAACTGCTCGACACGAACCACACACTGTTCTCACATGCCCGCCCGGTGATGGAGGATCTTCACGCGCAGATCGCCGAGACGCAAAGCCTGGTGCTGCTGACCGACGCCGACGGCGTGATCCTGCACAGCATCGGCGACGCGGACTTCATCGAGAAAGCCAACCGCGTCGCGCTGTGCAACGGCGTGTCGTGGGCCGAAGGCGCGCGCGGCACCAACGCGATCGGCACCGCGCTCGCGTCGGGCCAGGCCGTCGTCGTGCACGGGTCCGAACATTTCCTGCGCGCCAACCACATCCTCACCTGCGCGTGCGCGCCGATCGCCGATCCGTTCGGCCGCACGCTCGGCACGCTCGACGTGAGCGGCGACCCGCGCGGCGCCAGCCCGCATACGCTCGCGCTCGTGCGGATGTCCGCGCAACTGATCGAGAACCACCTGTTCGCGAACCAGTGCGGCGAAGCGCTGCGGCTGCGCTTTCACGCACACGAGGATTGCGTCGATTCGCTGTTCGCGGGGCTCGTCGCCTTCGGCCCCGATGGCGGGCTGATCGCCGCGAACCGCAGCGCCCAGTTCCAGCTCGGCGCGTCGTTCGACGCACTGCAGCACCAGGCCAGCGACGCGTTGTTCGGCATGCGCTTCGGCCAGCTCGCGCAGCAGGCCGCGCGCGCACCGGGCGCCACGTTCCGCCTCACGCTGTCGACCGGCGTGCGCGTGCTCGCGCGCTGCGAATTCCCGGAAGCGCAGAAAACGACCGTCGCCGTCAGGCCGGCCGCGCCGGCCGCGCGCGTGCGTGCTCCGGACCCCGACGCGATCACGTTCGCGACGCTCGACACCGGCGACGCGCGCATGGCCGCCGTGCTCGAACGCGTCGCGAAGATCCGCGGGCGCGACCTGCCGCTGCTGATCCTCGGCCAGACCGGCACCGGCAAGGAATGGCTCGCCCGCGCGCTGCACCAGGCGTCGCCGCGCGCGGACGGCCCGTTCGTCGCGGTGAACTGCGCGGCGCTGCCCGATTCGCTGATCGAGGCCGAGCTGTTCGGCTATGAAGACGGCGCGTTCACGGGCGCGCGCAAGCGCGGCAGCCCCGGCAAGATCGCGCAGGCCGACGGCGGCACGCTGTTTCTCGACGAAATCGGCGACATGCCGCTCGCGCAGCAGGTGCGGCTGATGCGCGTGCTGCAGGAGCGCGCGGTGATGCCGCTCGGCGGCGCACGCGCGGTGCCGGTCGACGTGCGCGTGGTCTGCGCGACACACCGCGACCTGCGCGCGATGATCGCCGACGGCACGTTCCGAGAAGACCTGTTCTACCGGATCAACGGGCTCGCGGTCACGCTGCCGGCGCTCGCCACGCGCACCGACCTGCCGGCGCTCGTCGAGCGGATCCTCGCGCGGCTCGCGCGCAGCGAGCCGATGCCGCGCCGCCTCGCGGCCGACGTGCTCGACGCGTTCGCGCGCCACCGCTGGCCCGGCAACCTGCGGCAGATGACCAACGTGCTGCGTACGGCCGGCATGCTCGCCGAGGACGAAGACGAGATCACGCTCGCGCATTTGCCCGACGATTTCTGGCTCGACTGCGACGACGCCGCGGCTGCGCCGGAAGCAGCCACGCCGGCCGGCAAGCGCGAAGGCACGACGCTGCAAAGCCACCAGGCCGCGATGATCGATGCGGTGCTCGCGCGGCATGGCGGCAACGTATCGGCGGCCGCGCGCGAACTCGGTCTCGCCCGCAATACCGTGTACCGGTATCTGCGACGGCACTGACGCCCGCGGCTGGCGGCCTCCGGCCGCCGGCGGGTTCGGGTATGCTTGGCGCGTCGCCGCCGAACCGCTGCCCGCTTCAGTCATGACCGATCCAGAACACCCGTCCCTCGTGCGCATCGAGCCGCTCGGCGCAACCTTCGACGCACCCGATTCGCTGACGGTGCTCGAAGCCGCCGCGTTCGCCCGCGTGTCGCTGCCGCGCTCCTGCCGCAACGGCACGTGCCGAAGCTGCCTTTGCCGGATCGTCAGCGGCAGCGTACGCTACACGATCGAATGGCCGGGGCTGAGCCGCGAGGAAAAGGCCGACGGCTATACGCTGCCGTGCGTGGCCGTCGCAACGTCGGACCTCGTGCTCGACGTGCCCGACGCGGCCATGCTCGACTAGACGCGGCGCGCGAGCGCGCGCGTCGTCCTGCAACGCTCGATCCTGCATGGAGAACACGATGACCCAGCAAACCGATCGCATCGAAAAACAGGCGCTGCTCGGCGCAGCGCCCGACCGCGTCTGGGCAGCCGTCAGCAATTCCGGCGAATTCGGCCAGTGGTTCGGCGTCTCGTTCGACGGCCCGTTCGAGGCCGGCCAGCCGCTGTTCGGCCGCATCACGCCCACCCGCGTCGACGACGATGTCGCGAAGGCGCAGGAGCCCTATGCGGGCACCGTGTTCGAAATCGTCGTCGATCGCATCGAGCCGCAACGACTGTTCTCGTTCCGCTGGCATCCGTTCGCGATCGATCCGAACGTCGATTACGCGTCCGAGCCGATGACGCTCGTCACGTTCACGCTCGCGGCGCAGGCCGGCGGCACGTTGCTCACGGTCACCGAAACAGGTTTCGACCAGTTGATCGAAGCGCGTCGCGCGACGGCGCGCGCAATGAACGACCAGGGTTGGGCCGCGCAGATGACGCTGATCGCGAAATATCTGGCGCTGCACGCGTAGCGCGCCGCTACGCCGCACGTTCGTGCCGGCCGACGCATCGACGTGCGTGGCATAATCGGCGGCATCGTCGTCCACCCGCCGCCGCGCATCGCATGCTGAATCGTCGCCTCCGGAAGATCGGCAGTCTGCTCGGGATGCTCGCCATCCTGATGACGGCGCTCGCGCCGACGATCTCGCAGGCGCTGACCACGCAAGGCCGCGTCGACGCGCTGCTGGCCGGCTACTGTTCGTCCGCGCCAGCCTCCGGCGATCGCTCCGCCGATACGTCGACGAAAAGCCTGCAGGCGCATCTCCACGCATGCGGCTACTGCAGCCTGCTTGCTCATACTCCCGCGCTGCCTGCCCCCGAACTGACGTTCGCGGCCCACGTGCACGCGATCGAGCATCGCGCGGCGACCCGCTTCGAAAGCCTGCGCCGCGCGCTGCCGCTCACGGCCGCGCAACCGCGCGCCCCGCCGCTCGCGTCCTGATCCGTCGTCATTGCGCGTGATGCCGTCGTGCATCGCGCAGCCTGCGCACGCCGCCCGCGTGCGCGACGTGTCACGTTTCGAAGGACGATCATGTCTCACCATGCTGCGCGCGGCGCCGTGCCGTGTGCGCGGTTGGCCGCCGCCGGTTCGAATGACCGCGCCTGCATTCGCCCGCATGCGAATGTCCGACCGCGCACGGCCGCGCCAATCGCCGCCGACATCGATGCCGCTCGCGCAGCCGTCCGTCGAATCCGTCTTTTCCATCCGATTCGTCACTCGCTCATCCAGCCATGAAAACCACCCCTTTCGTTCGCGGCGCGCTCGCCGCACTCGGCTTCGTCGTCATCCAGGCCGCCCATGCGCACGCGCTCCCGAAAACGCAGGACCCGGCCCCCGACGCCACGCTGTCGAGCGCGCCGCACGCAGTCACGATCGACTTCGGCGAGGCGCTCGAGCCGGCGTTCAGCTCGATCGCCGTGACCGATAGCCACGGGCAGTCGGTCGTCGACGGGAAGTCGGCCGTCGACACCGGCAACCGGAAGCGGATGCGCGTCGCACTGGCCGATCTGAAGGCCGGCACGTACACGGTCGCGTGGATCGCGGTGGCCAGCGACGGCCATCGCACGCACGGCCGCTACGCATTCACGCTGAAGTAACGCACGCGATGCGCATCGGCGCGCCGTGCCGATCGCATTCGCATCGATGCCCCCGGCATCGCACTCGATCAGGAGAACAAACGATGAAACGCACGATTTCGACCGGCCTGCTCACGGCGCTGGCGCTGCACGTGACCGCCACGTTCGCCGCGCCGGCCCTACAGGCCGATGCGTGCTGGATCCGCACGATGCCGGCGACGGTGCCGTCCTCCGGCTACTTCACGCTGAAGAACGACGGCGACGCACCCGCGACGCTCGTCGGTATCGACACGCCCGCCTACGGGATGGCGATGATGCATGAAACGCAGACGAGCGGCAGCACCGCGAAGATGGTCCACATCGACTCGGTCGTCGTGCCGGCGCACGGCACGGTCGCCTTCAAGCCGAAGGGCTATCACGCGATGCTGGAAGCGCCGCGCCAGGCCGTCGCGCCCGGCGCGAAGGTGCCGCTCCGGCTGCATTTCGCGGACGGCTCGACCGTGTCCGTGACCTGCGACGCGAAGGCGCCGGCCTACGCCGGCCAGTAACGCCGCCTGCCCCTCGACCGAAGGAGACGCTCATGAAAGACCGCCTGCCGCTCGCCGACCTGATCGTCCGCTACCGGACGCCGCTGAATGTCGCGGTACTGATCGTCTGCGGCTTATGGGCCGCGTGGATCGCATGGATGACGCGGCCTGCCGCCATCGATACACCGCCGTCGATTCCCGCGTACTGCATGCGCGACGCGCGCTGACGCGCGACGACGGCACGGTTGCGGCGGCGGCCCGCGCCATTATTGGCGTGGCATCATCGCTTCATCCCGACCGCCGCAACCGCCTTTCGGAGCGCCGCATGTCCATTCAGACCTGGATGCTGTTCGCCGCAGCCTATCTCGCCACGACGCTGTCGCCGGGGCCCAACGTGCTGCTCGTGATCCGCAACACGGTGCGCTATGGCATGCACGGCACCGTCGCGACGATCGCGGGCAACCTCGTCGCGCAGGGCGTGGTCGTGCTGCTGGTCGCGCTCGGTGTCGGCGCGGTGCTGGCGGCGATGCCGCCGCTGTTCGTCGCGATGAAGGTGATCGGCGCCGCGTATCTGATGTACCTGGGTGTCCGGCAGTTGCGCGGCGATAGCAAGACCGCCGCATCGAGCGGCGCGGCCGAGATCGTCGCGCCCGATCGCCGGAAACTGTTCCGCGAAGCGCTGTTCGTGTCGGGCAGCAATCCGAAGACGATGATCTTCCTGTCCGCGTTCATGCCGCAGTTCATCGTGCACGATCGCCCGCTCGCGCTGCAGTTCGTCGTGATGTACGCGACGATCGCCTGCACGGTCGTGATCGTTCACAGTGTCTATTCGGCCGGCGTGCGCCGCCTGCATCGCGGTTTCGGCATGAGCCGCGCGGTGCGCGCGCTCAAGCGCGCGAGCGGGCTGCTGTTCGTCGGGCTCGGCATCAAGCTGCTGACCGCGCGGCAGGCGTAGGCCGGCCCGATCCCGTCAGTGCATGCGCGCGGCCAGTGCGGCCGCGATCTCGTCGAACGACGGCCGTGCATCGACATCCTCGTTCACGCACGCCGCCGCAAGCGCATCGAGCGCGCCGGCATGCGATTCGCATCGCTCGAGCAATTCGCCGAGCAGATAGCCGAACGCGCGCACTTCGAGCCGCTCGAACCGGGCGCCGCGTGTGCGCTCGTTCACGTCGTACGGCGACGCCGCCCCGAAATCCCCGAGCAACGCGCCGCCTGCGCCGTCGTGCAGGATGTTGTGCGCGTACAGATCGCCGTGCATGATGCCGCGCGCGTGCAGATGGCCGGCCGCCGATGCGATGCCGTGCGCGATCCGCAGCGCCTGCGCCGGATCGAATCTCGCATCGGCGGCATAGACGTCGCGCGTGCAGGACGCGAAGCTCGGCGGCCCGGCGAGATTCGTCAGCGCGGGATCGACCAGCTCCATCACGAGGCCGTGCGTGCCGTCCGGATGCCCGCGCACCTTGCCGATCACCGGGATCAGATGCGGATGACGGCCGGCATGCAGGCATGCGGCCATTTCGCAATCGGGCAGGCCGTCGCTCGTGACTGCGCCCTTGAACAGCTTGACCGCGACCGTGCGCGGCGGATGGCCGTTCGCCCGCCATTGCGCGCGATAAATGACACCCGACGCGCCCTCGCCCAGTTTCCGTTCACACGAAAGCGCCGCCCAGTCGATCTCCGCGACGTCCGGCCCGGCAGACGCCGCGGCCTCCGGCGCCGCGCCGAACGGATTGCCGGCCACGGCGAGCCATGCGAGACGCGGCAGGCGCAGCAGCCAGTCGGGCAACGCATCCAGCCGGTTCGCCGACAGGCGCACCAGCTCCAGCGCGCGGCAGGCGGCCATTTCGGCGGGTAGCGTCCGCAACCGGTTGCCGGCAAGCATGAGCTTCTGCAACCGCGCACAATCGCAGATGTCGGCCGGCAGTTCGTCGATGGCGTTGTCGGTCAGGATCAGCCAGCGCAGCGCACGCGGCAGCGCGCCGCGCGGCACGGTGCGGATCCGGTTCGCCTTGAAGCCGATCATGTCGAGCCGATCGCATGCGCCGAGCACGTCGGGAAAGGCGGTGAAGCGGTTGCCCGACGCGAACAGGATGCGCAGACGATGCAGCCGCGGCAGATCGTCCGGCAGCGCGGACAACGCATTGCCGGTCAGGTCGAGCACTTCGAGCGTGTCGGCCAGATCGAAGATCTCGCGCGGAAATTCGGTCAGCCCGCACGCGAGCTTGAGTTGCCGCGCGCCCGACAGTTGTCCGGCCTGCAGCTGTTCGAGGGTGTGTATCACGGGGAGAAAACGGGTGGCGGTTGCGGTGATCGTCGGGTCGATCGGACGAATTCTACCGGGATCGATCGCGTGCACGCACACGACCTTGTCACACCCCCTTCACAAACGCGCGATGTGACGTTAGAATTGCGCCCCTTGCAGTGCCGACGTGGTGAAATTGGTAGACACGCTATCTTGAGGGGGTAGTGGCGAAAGCTGTGCGAGTTCGAGTCTCGCCGTCGGCACCAGATGCGCTTCCAGCGCATTCCGAGCATGATCTGAAACCCGCGACAGCATATGGCTTCGCGGGTTTTTTGTTGCCGGCTACGCGAGCAACAGAAAATTGCGCACCACCGCCGACGGCTCGTCGCAGCGCGACGCGATGGCGAGCCTGGCGCGAAACCGGTTACCGGCGAACGGCCGGTACACGACCCCGGGCACCTGCACCTGCGTAATCGCTTTCGGCACGACCGACACGCCGAGCCCGGCCGCCACCAGCGTCACCGCGGACGCGATCTGCGGCGCCGGTTGCCCCATGCGCGGCTCGAACCCGGCGGCCTGGCACGCGGCGACGATGTCGTCGAACAGCGCGGCGCCGGCCGCGCGCGGCACCTGCACGAACGACTCGTCGGCCAGCTCGGCCAGATCGATACGCCGGCGCGGCGCCAGCCGATGCGCGACGGGCAGCGCGACGAACATCGGCTCCTCGTCCCAGTCGGATACCCGCAGCGCCGCGGCGACGCGACGCTCGGGCCGCACGATCGCGACGTCGAGACGCCCGGCCTCCAGCGCCTCCAGCAGCACGCCCGACGTCGCTTCCTGCAACGTCAGCTCCGCATCCGGATACGCCTCGCGAAAACGGCGAATCAGATCCGACACTTTCGGATTGAACGCGGCCGTGCCGGTGAAGCCCACCCGCAAATGGCCGGTTTCCCCGCGTGCGGCGCGCCTGGCCGCCCGCGCCGCGCGCTCGGCATCTTCCAGCACGCAGCGCGCCTCTTCCGCGAAGACCTCGCCCGCCAGCGTCAGCTCGGCGCCGCGCGCGGTGCGTTTGAACAGCTCCACGCCGAGTTCGCTCTCGAGCGCCTTGATCTGCTGGCTCAACGGCGGCTGGCCGATGCCGAGCGTTTCGGCGGCCTTCGTGAAATTCGACGCGGCCGCGACGGCCAGAAAGTAGCGCAGATGCCGGAGTTCCATGCGTGACGTGACCTCGCGGTGAGTCGGGCTGGCCTGTCAGCCAGTGTTAAAACATATTGCTGCGGTTCATTTCATATATTGGACATATACATGACCGTGCGCAAGAATTCGTGTATTCCGTCGCACATCGAGTGCCCCCATGTCCTCCGCTTCGATTTCCCGATCCATGCCCGGCACGCAACCATCCGCACCCGATGCGCTGCCGGCCGGCGTGTCCCCGCGCTCGGCCGCGTACAAGCGCATCGCGCTCGCGCTTTTCCTCGCCGGCTTTGCCACTTTCTCGCTGCTGTACTGCGTGCAGCCGCTGCTTCCCGCGTTCGCACGCGAGTTCGACGTCGGCGCGGCGTCGAGTTCGCTCTCGCTGTCGCTGTCGACCGGGATGCTCGCAGTGTCGATCCTGTGTGCCGGCGCGCTGTCCGAACGGGTCGGGCGGCGCGGGCTGATGTTCGTGTCGATGACGCTGGCCGCGGTGTTCAACCTGCTCGCCGCGCTGTCGCCGAACTGGCACCTGCTGCTTGTCTGGCGTGCGCTCGAAGGCTTCGCGCTGGGCGGCGTGCCGGCGGTGGCGATGGCCTATCTCGCGGAAGAAATCGCCGCCGACGGGCTCGGCTTCTCGATGGGGCTCTACGTCGGCGGCACCGCGTTCGGCGGCATGATCGGACGGATCGGGATGAGCGCGCTCGAGGAGCACTTCTCGTGGCGAACGGCGATGCTGTCGATCGGCGTCGTCGACCTGCTCGCGGCGCTCGCGTTCGTGATGCTGCTGCCGGCCTCGCGACGCTTCGTGAAGCGCACCGACCTGACGCTGCGTCACCACCTGCGGCTGTGGCACGCGCAACTGCGTCATGCACGCCTACCGTTCGTGTTCGCGATCGGCTTCCTGATGATGGGCGCGTTCGTGACGATCTACAACTACGCCGGATTCCGGCTCATGGCGGCGCCGTTCAACCTGAGCCCGACCGCATGCGGGCTGATCTTCGGCGCGTACCTGTTCGGGATGGTGTCGTCATCGAGCGCCGGCGCGCTTGCCGATCGTCTCGGGCGGGGGCCGGTCCTGGTCAGCGGCATCGTCGTCTTCGCGGTGGGCCTCGCACTGACGCTGTCGCACTCGCTCGCCGCGATCGTCGTCGGCATCGTGCTCGTGACGATCGGCTTCTTCGTCGCCCATTCGGTCGCGAGCGGCTGGGTCGGCGCGCTCGCAGGCGCCGCGAAAGGGCATGCGGCCTCGCTGTATCTGCTCGCCTACTATGTCGGGTCGAGCGTGCTCGGCTCGGTCGGCGGCGCGTTCTGGCAACGCGGCGCATGGACGAGCGTCGCCGCCTATGTCGCGGTGCTGCTCGTCATCGCAGTGCTGGCGGCGCGGCGCTCGAGCCGCGCGTGATGCGACGCCCGACGACAATCGCGGCATCGTCGGCGGGCCCGAACCGGCCGGTGAATATCAGGAAACCGAACTGAAGCTGCCGGCCATGCAGGCGGCGATCCGCGTACGCGATGCGACGGCGGAGATGCCCGGCTCCAGGCAGGTGTCGGCCTCGTCGATGGTCGACTGATTCGCGTCGCCCGTCACAGCAACGGCAGCGTTTGCCGGATATGGTCGGCGAATGCTGCCGTCAGGTGCGACGGCCGCTTCCGGTCGAACCTCAGCGTGATGCCCACGGCCGGCAACGGCGGCAAATGCGGATCGCCGTTGACGATCGCGAGGTCGGCCGGCACTGCCGTCTGCGTCATCACCGCGAACGCCTGCCCCGAGCGCACGAGCGCGATCAGCCCGGCGAGGCTGCTGCTCGCGTACGCGACGCGATAGTCGCGGCCGGCGCCGCTCAACGCGTCGCAGGCCGCGAGATGATCGAGCGTGTCGCGGTCGGACAGCGCGAGCGGCAGCGGATCGAAATGCGCGGGTTCGAGCCCCGGATAGCCGATCCAGACCAGTTGCTCGCGGCGAACGATGTCGTCGGTCGCGCCGTCGTCCGGCACGGAAATCATCGCCAGATCGACCGCACGCTTCTCCAGGTGTTCGACGAGCCGCGGCGTGGGCGCGCAGACGACTTCGACGATCGCCTGCGGATGCTGGCTCGAAAACTGCCGCAGCAGCGACGGCAGCCACACCTCGGCGTAATCGTCCGGGCAGCCGAACCGGATGGTCCCAGACAACCCCGTGCCGCACAGGTCGGCCATCGCCTCGTCGTGCAGCCGCAGGATGCGCTGCGCGTGCACGAGCAGCCGCTCGCCCGGATGCGTCAGCACCACGCCGCGGCCGGTACGCTGGAACAGCGGCTGATCGACGGCCGCTTCGAGCCGCTTCATCTGCTGGCTGAGCGCGGATTGCGTGCGGCCGACCCGCGCGGCCGCGCGGCTCAACGCGCGCACCTCGGCGATCGCGACGAACGAGCGCAGCAGGTCGATTTCGAGCGAAAGCGCCAAGGTATTAGCTCCCTTTCTAGCTTGCATTAGAACTATTCGTTTCCATCAAACCAGACGCGCGCCTAGACTGCAAGCGATCCCCCGCCCTTTTGCCCGGAGCCGCCCGATGTCCCTGAACGACGACGCAACCTTCTGGCGCAACGCCAGGCAGCACCTGGTCCGCTACGGCGGCACGTTCGAGCCGATGATCGTCGAGCGCGCGAAAGGCAGCTTCGTCTACGACGCCGACGGCCGCGCGATCCTCGATTTCACGTCGGGCCAGATGAGCGCGGTGCTCGGCCACAGCCATCCGGAGATCGTGTCCGTGATCGGCGAATACGCGGGCAAGCTCGACCACCTGTTCAGCGGCATGCTGTCGCGGCCGGTCGTCGATCTCGCGACCCGCCTGGCCGACATCACGCCCGCCGGGCTCGACCGCGCGCTGCTGCTCAGCACCGGCGCGGAATCGAACGAGGCGGCGATCCGGATGGCGAAGCTCGTCACCGGCAAGTACGAGATCGTCGGGTTCGCGCAGTCGTGGCACGGGATGACGGGCGCCGCCGCGTCGGCCACGTACAGCGCCGGCCGCAAGGGCGTCGGCCCGGCGTCGGTCGGCTCGTTCGCGATTCCGGCGCCGTTCGCATACCGGCCGCGCTTCGAGCGCAACGGCGCCTACGACCCGCTCGCCGAACTCGACTACGCGTTCGACCTGATCGATCGCCAGTCGAGCGGCAACCTCGCCGCGTTCATCGCGGAGCCGATCCTCAGTTCGGGCGGGATCATCGAATTGCCGGAAGGCTATATGGCTGCGCTCAAGCGCAAGTGCGAGGAACGCGGCATGCTGCTGATCCTCGACGAAGCGCAAACGGGCGTCGGTCGCACCGGCACGATGTTCGCGTGCCAGCGCGACGGCGTGACGCCCGACATCCTGACGCTATCGAAGACGCTCGGCGCGGGGCTGCCGCTCGCAGCCCTCGTGACGTCCGCGGCCATCGAGGAACGCGCGCACGAACTCGGCTATCTGTTCTATACGACGCACGTGTCCGACCCGCTGCCGGCAGCCGTCGGCCTGCGCGTGCTCGACGTCGTGCAGCGCGACGGCCTCGTCGCGCGCGCGAACGTGATGGGCGAGCGGCTGCGGCGCGGCCTGCTCGACCTGATGGAACGCTTCGACTGCATCGGCGACGTGCGTGGGCGCGGGCTACTGCTCGGCGTCGAAATCGTCAAGGATCGCCGCACCAAGGAGCCGGCGGACGGGCTCGGCGCGAAGATCACGCGCGCGTGCATGAACCTCGGGCTCAGCATGAACATCGTGCAGTTGCCCGGCATGGGCGGCGTGTTCCGGATCGCGCCGCCGCTGACCGTCAGCGACGACGAGATCGATCTCGGCCTGTCGCTGCTGGAGCAGGCGATTACGCGCGCGCTGTAACGGCACGCGACAGCCCCGTTCCCGCGCGATCCGTCGCGCCGGTTCGACCGACCGGCACGACGCGCTCATGCTTCGCATTCCGTATCGATCAGCGGGCTTCGGCGGCCCAAGCTTCGGCATCGGCGCCGGCAGGGATACGCATCGGGCTCGACGGATCGGTCGCCGCGCGCCACACGGCTTCGGCAACGTCCTGCGCATGGGTGATCGGCCCCGATGCATCGAGCATCCGCGCCACGGCCTTGCCGACGAAGTCCGCGTACGCTTCGTGCTCGAAGCCATGCATGTTGGCCCGTGCGTTGTCGGCGAAACGCGTGCCGGGCGCGCGGCCCGGCAGCACGAGATGCGTGCGCACGCCGAACGGTGCGAGCTCGACCGCCATCGATTCGGTGAACGCATTCACGGCCGCCTTGCTTGCACGATACGCGCTGACCAGCGGCAGCACCTTCAGCGTGACGCTCGACGTGACGTTCACGATCACGCCCGCGCCGCGCGTGCGAAATTGCGGCAGCACGGCCTGCGTCACCGCGATCGTGCCGATCGTGTTGGTGTCGAACAGCGCGCGCACCGTGTCGAGCGGCGTGAGTTCGGCCGGTGCGGCCGCGCCGAAGCCCGCGTTGTTGACGAGCACGTCGATCGGGCCGGCGGCATCGATCGCCGCGTGAATGCTGTCCGCGTTCGTCACGTCGAGCGGCAGCACGCGCAAGCGCTCCGACGGCGGCAGCACGTCCCCGCGCGGCGTGCGCATCGTCGCGACGACCTGCCAGTCGCGCGCCAGGAAATGGCGCGCGATTTCGAGGCCGAAGCCGGAAGAACAGCCGGTGATCAGTACGGTCTTCATGCGAACTCCTGGGATGTGTTGAGCACGTGTCCGTACGATAGATGGCCGCCGCCGTATTCGCTACAATCGAAAATCCGCTTTTCTTTTGCGAGAGTCCGGCGATGATCGACCCGCTGACCGAAGTCGTGACGCTGCTGCAACCGGCTGCGCGGTACTCCAAGTCCGTTCACGGTGCGAGCCCATGGCTCGTGCGTCGTACGGTCGCCGGCGAGCCGTTCTATTGCGTCGTTCTCGACGGCGGTTGCCGGATCGAGATCGACGGGCACGCGCCGATCGAATTGCGGGCCGGCGATTTCGTGCTGATTCCGGCGGCGTACGGCATCGCGACATCGAGCCTCGAACCGCCGCCGCCGGGCGTCGAATCCGCACCGCCGATGGCGCTCGACACCGGCGAATACCGGGTGGGCGATCCCGGCAACCCCATCGACACGCGCATGATGCTGGGCAACTGCAGCTTCGGTTCGCCCGACGCGGCATTGCTGGTGTCACTCCTGCCGCGATTCGTGCACGTGCGCGGCGATCCGCGACTGACCACGCTCGTGCAACTGGTGCGCGACGAATCGCGCGCGCAGCGGCCCGCGCGCGAGATCGTGCTGTCGCGGCTGATGGAAGTGCTGCTGATCGAGGCGTTGCGATTCACGGCCGGCACGCACGCATCGCCGGGCCTCGTGCGCGGGCTCGCCGACAGCCGCCTCGCGGCCGCCATCCGCGCCATGCATGCGCGCCCGTCGCATCCGTGGACGATCGTCGAGCTGGCGAAGGAAGCGGCGCTGTCGCGCTCGACCTTCTTCGAGCGTTTCAGCCGTGCGGTCGGCGTCGCGCCGATGGAATACCTGCTGACGTGGCGCATGGCGCTCGCGAAAGACCTGCTGCGCCGCAACGAAGGCCGCATCGCCGAGATCGCGGCGCGCGTCGGCTACAGTTCCGCGAGCACCTTCAGCGTCGCGTTCGCGCGGCACGTCGGCCGGCCGCCCGCGCAATACGCGCGCGACGAACAGGCCGAACAGGCGGCGAACGAACCATGAGCCGCACCCGCCTTCCCTGTCCCGCCGCCTGCAACCTCGTTTCGTCACGCCACGACGATGTGCGAGGCGCGCGATGACGACCGACGCAAAGACCGTCGGCACGACCGACCACTGGCTCGTCGCGCGCCGCGATGCGGAAACCGGCATCGAAAGCCTGCACGCCCATTTCAACGGCCATGCGTACGATGCGCACGATCACGACGACATGCTGGTCGGCTTCACCGAACAGGGCGTGCAACGCTTCCAGTGTCGCCGTTCGCTGCATACCAGCGTGCCGGGCCGCGCGATCCTGATCGAGCCGGGCGCGATGCACGACGGCCACGCGCCCGAAGCCGGCGGCTTCACGTACGGGATGCTGTACCTGCCGCAGGCGTGGGTCGAGCGCGCCGCGCGCCGGCTGGACCTGCCGGGCCTCGGCAGCGTCGAAGCCACGTTCGGCCATACGCTCGTCGACGATCGCGGCCTCGTCGACGCGATCCGGAACGCCTTCTTCGCGATCCACGACAACGAAGGCCGGCTTGCGCGCGACCAGACGCTCGACCGCCTGCTGATGCGCCTCGGCAGCCAACTGGCCAGCCCGCTCGTGCTGGAGAGCAGCGCCGTGCCGCCTGCGATCGCGCGCGTGCGCGACCTGCTGCACGAACGCATGGACGGCAACATCGGCCTCGACGAACTCGCGAGCGCCGCCGGCATCGACCGGTTCCGGCTCACGCGGATGTTCCAGCGCGCGTTCGGCACGTCGCCGCACGCGTACCTCGTGCGCTTGCGGCTGCGTGCCGCGCGCAAGCTGCTGGCGGCCGGCCGCACGCCCGCGCAGGCGGCCGCCGACGTCGGCTTCGCCGACCAGAGCCACCTCGGCCGCTGGTTCCGCCGCGCATACCGGATCACGCCGGCCGCGTACCGGCAACTCTGCACAAACGTTCCAGACTGATCGCGCACGACGTCCGATCATGGATGCTCCAACCGGGAGCAAGCATGTTCGATACCAAAGTAGCGCTGATCGTGCGCGACGATCTCGCCGCGTGGCAGAAACTCAACGTGGTCGCGTTTCTCGCAACGGGCGTCGCGGCCGGCGCGCCCCAAGCACTGGGCGAGCCTTACGAGGATGCGGCCGGGCGCCGCTACGGCCGGATGCTCGGCCAGCCGATGCTGGTGTTCGCCGCCGATTTGAACGGATTGCAGGCCGCGCACCGTCAGGCGCTGTCGCGCGAGCTCACGATCGTGCCCTACGTGCGGGCGATGTTTTCGACCGGGCACGATGCGGCCAACCGCGCGGCGTTTCGCGCCGAGGACGCGGAGCATCCCGATCTCGTCGGCCTGGCGTTGCACGGGCCGAAGAAGGCCGTCGACAAGGCGGTGAAGGGGCTGGCGTTGCATGCGTGAACGCCGGCGTGCCCCGCCCGCCGGCCGCCGCACGCCACCGCCGCTCAGCGATGCGCGAGCACGTTGACGAGCTTGCCGAACGGGTCGCGCACGTAGAAGCGCCGCACACCCCATGGCTCGTCGGCCGGGCCGTATTCGACCGGAATGCCGGCAGCCTGAATGCGCGCGAGCGCTTCGTCGAGGTCATCGACCTCGATCGACAGATCGGGCGTCGGCGTGCCCGACCCGCCCTGCGACGCGAAGCTGATCTGCACGTCCATCTGCTCGGCATTGCCGTAGGTCGCGATCCAGCCGTGGTCCATCAGCAGGTCGAGGCCGAAAATGTGCTGATAGAAGCGCTTGGCGTCGTCGACGGATCGCGTGTCGATGTTGGCGACGATTCGTTTGACTTTCATCGGATTCCTTCACGATTCGGGCAGTCTCGCGAAGCTACACTGGAATCACGCGCGCGACCAGCACGTCGGCGGCCGGGCGTCTTCATGTCCGCGCAGCGCGGCCGCGCGCCGTGCTTGCCGGCCAGCCAGACGCCGAGCGCGACGACGACGATACCGACATAGGTCGTCACCTCGATCCGGTCGCCGAACATCCACGCGGCCCACATCAGCGTCACCGGTGGCTCGAGATAGACGAGCGTCGCCACGCGCGTCGCCGGCATCCGCCTGAGCAGCGCCCACAACGACAGATAAGCGACGAACGTCGAGAACACCGTGAGCCACACGACCGACACCCACACGTTCGGCTGCGTCGGCACGTGCAGGTCGCCCGTGACGATCCCGCCCGCCGCGAACAGCACGAGGCTCACGCAGCCCTGCACGAACAACGGCAGGATCAACCCGTCCTCGTTACTGCGCACGTCGGTCAACGCGCGGCGGCGCTGATAGATCGTCGCGATCGACAAGCCGAACGCGGACACCAGCGGCAGCAGGTACATCACGATCCCGACCGACCCGGCCGGCAGCGCGTATTGCCCGCCGATCACGATGCCCACGCCGACGAACCCGACCAAGAGCCCGGCCCATTGGCGCGCCCCGCTGCGTTCGCTGCCGCCGAACGACGCCATCGCCGCCGTGATGAGCGGCTGCAACGCCGCGACGATCGCCGCGATGCCCGGTGGCAGCCCATGCTGGATCGCAACGTACACGCAGGCCAGATAGAGAAACTGCGACAGGAAGCCGATCACCGCGTGATAGCGGATTTTTTCGAGCGTCAGGCGCCCGATCCGCCGATTGACGACGATCGCGACGCACAGCGTGACGAGCAGGAACCGCCAGAACAGCAGGTTGAACGCGCCGGCCGTCTCCGCGCCGAGCTTGGCGCCGATGAATCCGGAACTCCACGACAGGACGAAAACGAGTTGAAGCAGGAATAGCTGCATGGAGCGACGATTCTCGGAAGGTGGCAGGAGACCGGCGCGGGTCGCAGGTCCGCCGGGCGAATCGGCTCGAGCCGTTGACCCGAGAATATGGGTTGCTCAATAATTCCGTCAATCGACATTACCTGAATCACCGATTCGGAAAAACCAAATCATGCCGCGTACCCTGGACGTCGACCTGCTCCGTACCTTCCACGCCGTCGCGAAGCTTGGCCGCTTCAAGGATGCGGCCGTTCATGTGAACCGCAGCCCGTCGTCCGTCACCGCGCAGATTCAGAAGCTGGAGGAGATGGTCGCGCAGCGGCTATTCACGCGAAACAACCAGGCGGTCGAACTTACGCAGTTCGGCCACAAGCTGCTGAGCGACACCACCGAGTTTCTGCTGAGCCACGACCGACTCGTCGAATCGCTGTCGCCGCAGATGCTGACCGGCAAGCTGCGGCTCGGCATCCCCGATTCCTACGCGGCGCACTTCATGGCGGAATTCCTGCCGCGCTTCGCCGCGGACCGGCCGCTGCTCGAACTGACGGTCGAAGCGCGCTCCAGCGACGAGTTGCAGCAGCTGTTCGCGCGCGGCCAGCTCGACATCACGATCGCCGTAGTACCGAAAGCGCCGCCGCACGCCGAGCTGCTCGGCAAGACCCATCCGGTGTGGGTAGCGGCGCGCACGTTCAAGTTCAATCCCGACGCACCGCTGCCGATCGCGGTGCAACTGCCGGGCTGCCCGTACCGCGACACCGCATTGCGTGCGCTGAAGAAGGCGAAGATCGCGCACCGGATGCTGCTCGAAAGCGCCAGTTCGCCGGCGGTGGAAGCGTGCATCGCGAACGGCCTCGCGGTCGGCCTGATCGAGCATGAGCGTGTGTCGGGCAACCTGACGAGCCACATCGCCGGAATCGCGCTGCCCGATCTGCCGCCGCACCTCGTCACGGTGCTGACGGACGACAGCAATCGCGCCGCGCTGCATCTGCGCGACGTGCTGAAAAGCACGTTCAGGATCGGATAGGGAAGACAAGGCCGGGAACCGGCCTTGCAAACGAACGCGAACAGTCCCGCAAAACTGCCGCCGGCCCGTTGCAGGCCGGCGGCTTTCTCTCGTCAACCGCCGAGATACGCCTGCTTGATCCGGTCGTTCGCGAGCAGGTTCGCGCCCGTGTCAGCCAGCACCACGCGCCCCGTTTCGAGCACGTAGCCGCGATCGGCCACGCCGAGCGCCTTGTTCGCGTTCTGCTCGACCAGGAAGACCGTGACGCCTTCGTCGCGGATCGTCCGGATGATGTCGAAGATCTGCGCGATCACGAGCGGCGCGAGGCCAAGCGTCGGCTCGTCGAGCAGCAGCAAACGCGGCTTGCTCATCAGCGCGCGGCCGATCGCCAGCATCTGCTGCTCGCCGCCCGACATCGTGCCGGCCCGCTGCGCCGCGCGTTCCTTCAGGCGCGGAAACAGCTTGAACACGTGCTCGATACCGTCGTCGATCTCGTGACGGCTCGCGAAGAAGCCGCCCATCTTCAGGTTCTCGAGCACCGTCAGGCTCGGGAACACGCGCCGCCCTTCCGGCGAGATCGCCATCCCCTGCCGCATGATCTGGTGCGTCGACATCGCGGTGATGTCGTTGCCTTCGAACAGCACGCGGCCCGACGATGCACGCGGCGTGCCGCATACCGTCATCATCAGCGTCGTCTTGCCGGCGCCGTTGCTGCCGATCAGCGTGACGATCTCGCCCTTGTTCACCTCGATCGACACGCCCGCGAGCGCCTCGACCGCGCCGTAGTGCGTATGGACCTGTTCCAGCTTCAGCATCACTCTTCCCCCAGGTACGCCTTGATCACGCGCGGGTCGTTGCGGACCGCTTCCGGCGTGCCGATCACGATCGGCCGGCCGTGCTCCATCACGAGGATGCGGTCGGACACGCCCATCACGAGGCTCATGTCGTGTTCGATCAGCAGCACCGATACGCCGAACTCGCGGCGCAGCTTGTCGATCAGATGCTGCAGCTCGATCTTTTCCTGCGGGTTGAGGCCGGCCGCCGGCTCGTCGAGCATCAACAGGCGCGGCTCGGTGATCATGCAGCGCGCGATCTCCAGACGCCGCTGGTGCCCGTACGACAGCGTGCCCGCCGGCCGGTTGGCGACCGACGTCAGCCCCATCCGGTCGAGCCACACGGCCGCACGTTCGAGCGCTTCCTTCTCGGCGTGACGATACGCGGGCGTCGCGAACAGGCCGTGCAGCAGCCCCGCCTTCACCTTGCGATGCTGCGCGACGAGCAGGTTCTCGACGACGGTCAGCGACTTGAACAGGCGGATGTTCTGGAACGTCCGCACGAGGCCCTTCAACGCGATCTTGTGGCTCGGCAGCCCGGCGATCGCGTGGCCGTCGAGCACGACGTCGCCGCCGGTCGGCTTGTAGAAGCCGCCGACGCAGTTGAACACCGTGGTCTTGCCCGCGCCGTTCGGCCCGATGATCGCGAACACCTCGTCGCGGCGCACGTCGAAATCGATGCCGTCCACCGCGAGCAACCCGCCGAAGCGCATCTGCAGCCCGGCGACCTTCAACAGTTCTGCATTCACGCTCATTGCGGCAGCTCCACGTGGGGACGGCTCGCGGGCAGCAGGCCCTGCGGACGCCACATCATCATCAACACCATCACCAGGCCGAAGATCAGCATCCGGTACTCGGCGAACCCGCGCGCGACTTCCGGCAGCACGGTCAGCAGAATCGCCGCGAGAATCACGCCGAGCTGCGAGCCCATCCCGCCGAGCACGACGATCGCGAGGATCAGCGCCGATTCGATGAAGGTGAACGATTCAGGATTCACGAGGCCCTGACGCGCCGCGAAGAACGCGCCGCCGATCCCCGCGAACGCCGCGCCGAGCGTGAACGCCGACAGCTTGATGCGCGTCGGGTTGAGACCCAGCGAACGGCATGCGATCTCGTCGTCGCGCAGCGCTTCCCACGCGCGGCCCATCGGCATGCGGATCAGGCGGCTCGTCACGAACAGCGTGAAGCCCACCAGCAGCAGCGCGATCAGGTACAGGAAGATCACCATGTGCTCGCCGCTGTATTCCAGCCCGATCAGTTCATGGAAGGTCTTCGCGCCTTCGACGCTCGCCGAGCGCGCCATCTCGAAGCCGAACACCGTCGGCTTCGGAATGCTCGAGATGCCGTCCGGGCCGCCGGTGAGGCTCGTCAGGTTGTTCGCGAGCAGGCGAATGATTTCGCCGAAGCCGAGCGTGACGATCGCGAGATAGTCGCCGCGCAGGCGCAGCACCGGGAAGCCGAGCAGGAAGCCGAACGTCGCCGCGGCGATCGCCGCGATCGGCAGACACTCCCAGAACGACAGCCCGAAATACTGGTTCAGCATCGCGTACGTATAGCCGCCGACCGCATAGAACCCGACATAGCCGAGATCGAGCAGCCCCGCGAAACCGACCACGATGTTCAGCCCGAGGCCGAGGATCACGTAGATCAGCGCGAGCGTCGCGACGTCCACCGCGCCGCGCGAGCCGAAGAACGGCCACACGAGCCCCACCGCGAGCAGCACCCAGATGATCGCGCGCTGCTGCCGCGCGCCCATCGCAGGCGCCGCCGGCAGCTTCACGGCCGCTTTCGCGCGCATCAGCCACGGCTTGAACAACTGGAACAGGAATACCGCCGCAACGGCGATCCACACCGGGCGCCAGTGCGGCGTCAGCACGACATGGTAGCCGTCGAGCTTCAGTTGCAGCCCGAGCACCGGAATCGTGAGGATCGCCGTCAGGATCGCGGCAGCCACCGCATTCTTCAACGCCTGGCCGATCGAAGCATCGGCGGCCGGGCGGCGAACGGAAATGACTTGACTCATCTGCGTCTCCCTCAAACCTTTTCGATGTCCGACTTGCCGAGCAGGCCGGTCGGGCGGAAGAGCAGGATCAGCACGAGCAGGCCGAACGCGACCACGTCCTTGTACTCGGCCGGCATGTAGCCCGCGGCGAAGGTTTCGGCCAGGCCCAGCAGCACGCCGCCGAGCATCGCGCCGGGGATGCTGCCGATCCCGCCGAGCACCGCGGCGGTGAACGCCTTGATGCCCGCGACGAAGCCGATATACGGATTCAGCTTGCCGATCGTCAGCCCGATCAGCACGCCGCCGACGGCCGCCAGCATTGCGCCGAGCACGAACGTGAACGAGATCACACGGTTCGTGTCGATGCCGAGCAGGTTCGCCATCTTCATGTCCTCGGCGCACGCACGGCACGCACGGCCCATCCGCGAATGCGAGATGAACAGCGTGAGCGCGATCATCAGCACGAGCGTCACGCAGACGATCAACAGGCGCGCATACGGGATCGTCACGTCGTAGTCGCCGCCGAGATGGATGTCGAACGCGCCGGAGATCAGCACCGGCACGGACACGTCGCGCGCGCCCTGGCCGATCTGCACGTAGTTCTGCAGAAAGATCGACATGCCGATCGCCGAGATCAGCGGCACGAGCCGCGGGCCGCCGCGCAGCGGCCGATACGCGACGCGCTCGACCGCGAAGCCGTACAGGCCCGTGACGATCACCGACACGATCAGCGCGGCGCCGAGCACGAGCGGCAACGGATAGCCGGCGGAGATGCCGATGGCCGTCAGGGTCACGAGGCCCACGTACGCGCCGATCATGTAGATCTCGCCGTGGGCGAAGTTGATCATGCCGATGATGCCGTAGACCATCGAATAGCCGATGGCGATCAACGCATAGATCGCACCCAGCGTCAGGCCGTTGACCAGCTGCTGGGCGAATTGAGGAAAGAAGTCAGTCATGTGCGGGAAGCTCCCGTTGGCGCTGTGTCGCATGCCTGCGCCGGATCACGGCGGTCGGCCGCGCGCAACGCACGGTGTCGTCTCGGGCCGCCCGTTGGCCGCGGAACGGCCAAATGCGCACGCGCTCCGCCCGGGTGACGGGCAGAGCGCGTGTGCGGGGCGGGTACTCCGTATTACTTGGCGGCGGTCTTCGTCGCGTCCTTGTGCCACGTGTAGACGACGAACTTGAACGCCTTCAGGTCGCCCTGTGCGTCATACGCGACCTTGCCGATCGGCGTGTCGAACGTCGTCTTGTGCATGTACGCGGCGACCTTGGTCGGATCCGTCGTCTTCGCACCCGCGATCGCGTCGGCGATGATCTTCACCGCGGCGTACGACGGCATCTGGAACGGGCCGTTCGGATCGCGCTTCTTGTCCGCGAACGCCTTCACGAGCGCCGCGTTGGCCGGATCGGCCGAGAAGTCGGCCGGCAGCGTGACCAGCATGCCTTCCGAAGCCGGGCCGGCAATCGCCGTCACGTCCTTGTTGCCCACACCTTCAGGCCCCATGAACGTCGCCTTCACGCCCTGCTCGCGCGCCTGGCGCATCAGCAGACCCATTTCCGGGTGGTAGCCGCCGAAGTAGACGAAATCGACGCCTTGCGACTTCAGCTTCGTGATGATCGCCGAGTAGTCCGAATCGCCGGCGTTGATGCCTTCGAACAGCACGACCGGGATCTTCGCGGCTT
This sequence comes from Burkholderia sp. MSMB1459WGS, assembly GCF_001534535.1. Taxonomy (NCBI): domain Bacteria; kingdom Pseudomonadati; phylum Pseudomonadota; class Betaproteobacteria; order Burkholderiales; family Burkholderiaceae; genus Burkholderia; species Burkholderia sp. MSMB1459WGS. The sequence continues at coordinate 118,022 of NZ_LPMU01000075.1, read as the reverse complement.
CGAGGTCCTTCTTCACCGACGACGCGATGCCCTGGCCGTACGACTGCTTGTCGTGCAGGACCGCGACCTTCTTCGGCTTCACGTTGTTGATGATGTAGTGCGCGGCGGCCGGGCCTTGCTGGTCGTCGCGGCCGATCGTGCGGAAGATGAAGTGGCGCTTCTTGCCTTCGGTCAGCTGCGGCGCGGTGGCCGACGGCGTGACCATCACGATGCCTTCGTTCTCGTAGATGTCCGACGCGGGAATCGTCGAACCCGAGCACACGTGGCCGATCACGTACTTGATCTTCTGGCTGACGATCTTGTTGGCGACGGCGACGGCCTGCTTCGGTTCGCACGCGTCGTCCATCAGCACGACTTCGAACTTGTTGCCGCCCGCACCGCCTGCCGCGTTGATCTGTTCGATCGCGGTCAGCGCGCCGGCCTTCACCATGTCGCCGTATTGGGCGACCGAGCCGCTCATCGGACCAGCGATGGCGATCTTCACGGTTTCCGCTTGCGCGGCGGCGGCGCCCGCGGCGAACAGCACGGCAGCGACGGAAATGGACGTAAGACGGGACAGCGTCATCTGGGAGCTCCTCGATGTTGTTTAGTCATACGGGCAAAGGCGGCATGACTTGCGCAATCGAACAGCACCCGGGGCGAGGACATGGGACACGCCCGAGACACATAGAAGACGGAACTCCGGCGGAATGTTGCGTAGCGGGGCCCGGCTCTTGCAGTCCCCGAAGGGGACGTCTGGTTCGGAAAGACATCGTGATGCGTCTTGCATTGCGCAAGCGTTTCGCCTGCCCCGCTTGCCAAATCGCTGGTTCGGAGGGATGGTCCGACAGCTGTTGGCAAGGCAGCCGAAATTATATGGGCGTTTTTCAATCGTCTGTCAAAAATGCCTGTCGATTGAGGGAAAACACGTACGTTTTTGAGATGGGTGGGTGGCGATGGGGGCGCAACCTCGGCGAGGCGGGAACGTTTGCTTCGAGTGCAATCGGGTTGCGATTAGGCACGGGGATCGAGGCGGATTCCTTGCTGGGCGGAGTGTTCGGCGATGGGGAGGTCGCGCCGGCGCATTTTTCGAGCTACCGACGGCCCGGACGCTGGAAATCAATCGACTGATGATTGTGAGCGTGCGCACCAGGACGGGGCGCTACGCGAGGCGGGAAAAATTTCCGTTTAGCGGAAAAACTAAACATATTGAAAGCTTTTTGATATATCCGTGAAATAATGCGAACTCGCTTCCGCAATCCAGCCAGCCTTCGTGCAAGTCGCGCCCGCCGCGCCTCGCAATCGCCTCAGGGCCGCGTCGACACCCGCTCGTCGCCCCGCCGCCAGCCAGTGATCTGCCGTTTTGTTCAATGCACATCACCTGCTTCGGATCGCCCATGAATTGCCCTTTCCGCCTGTGTTCCGCTGCCGCGATCGCGTGCGCGCTCTCTGTTTCGACTTCCCATGCTTCGGAACGCGATACGCTGACCGATCGATCGGCCGGTGCCAATGTGTTCCGCTCGGAGCGGCGTGCGGTTGCTCGGGATGACGGGCATGCTGCGCGGATGAGCCGTCGAAGCGTGCAGTTCGCCGCCCCCACCGAACGTAGCCCGTTCGATACGCCGGATACGCGGCCGTTGCAGGTGACAAGCGATGCGCTCGTGGCATCGCCGCCTTCTTTTAAACACGAACCCGATTTTCTCTCGGCTCCGAACCGCGTCGCGCTTGGCGCGGGCGGGAGCGACAGTTTAGGTCGCGCAGTGCCTGGGTATGAGCAGCGCGAGCAGCACTGGAACGAATACCTGCGCGCGACCGGCTCTCGGTCAGTTGGAAGTGCGGGTGCGCATGCGCCCCAGCGGCCGTACGATGCGCCTCGCGGTCCGCACGGCGCGCCGAATCCGTTCGATCCGTCGGTGCGGCAACCGGAGACGCGGACGTTCTACGACAACGGATCGGGGACGAAATGCACGGCTACCGGCGGTGCGGGGACGTCGCGGTCGTCTTGCGATATTGCTTGGTGATGCGGGGTTTTGGGTGGTTACCGCTTACGGCTGCTCTACCCTGCCCGGCTCAATATCGATCCTCGCCTTGCGGCGTGAGCTCTTTAGCCGGCCCATGCCCACTCAGCTTGCGAACGAGCCGCTCATACGCGTCGTACTCGAATCGCTTGTCCTCGAACATTTTGAGCCAGTTGTGCTCGACATAGCCGCCCGGGTGATCGCTCGCCACCAGGTTCGCCGCTGCATCCCAGCGAAACACTTCCGACGGCAGCCTCGGCCCTGCCGCTTGTTCTATGCGCCCTGTCGGGTCATACCGATAGCTCGTCGTGCCATAACGCTGATCGCGCTTCTGGATCACGTCACCTGCCGCATCGTATTGCTACTGCTTGGCAAGCAACTCGCCACCCGCCGTACCTCGCAGTTTGCCGCACACGGCGCCCCACCGCTTCATACCCTAAAAATACTCTTTCAAAACTTCACCATCGAACGACTTATTCCCCGACACCTTTTTACCCAGCAAATAATCAGTATCAAGCTCATTCAGGCCGATACCATTTTTCTTTGCAGCAAAAACAATGGTTAGAAATGGGTATGAATAGTAATTTGGATTTTCCATTACGTCCCGAACCAACCCAGAATTGACCTCCACCACATTGATTATTCTTGGCAAATAAATACTCGTTACCTTTTCACATATCCATCGACATGCCGACTCAATCTCCCCCTCATCACGAGGCAGATCAATTGCCCCACCGACATTCGGGGAAAATGATTTTACAGTTTCCATAGACGTATTCATTGCCATAACCAGACCAGTTGGTATCCTTGGTCTGTACGGAGGATTTCTGCTCACATAAAAATCCTGAAGGCCAGGAGAATCAGCTGCAGCAGAAAGAATATATCCGTTTGCATTTCTCAGAAATCTAAATCCGATGCGCCCATTACCCCCACCTTCTCGGTCAACAACAATCTCACTCCTCGATACCTTGACACCGCTTTCGCTGATATTTTCCTTTAAAAAATCTTGCAATCTTTTCTCAAATATCTTCTTCAACTCCGCGCTCATCAACACACCTCAATATTTCAGCACGTGAAATGTTGCATCATACGAAGTACCACGCTCACCAAGCACTTCCCCTATATCTCTATTTCCAGTTGCGATTTCGAACTGCCCCGTCTTTCCTGCTGATGGCGTAATTACCCCACCACCAACACCGTCAACGGTATTCGATGGACTCGCCATGTCAAACACACCGGAAGCACTTTGATTTTTGGTCAGACGCCCTGTCCCATGCTTCGCCTCGAAGACGTGATAGTTGCCGTGGTTGTCCGTTGCAACGAAGTCGGCCCGAATACGCTTGCCGTTCACCTTCATTGTCACCTCTTCAGCAACGATGTTGAAGCCGTTTCGCTCCAAGTCGTACATCGATTTTTCGCGACCGCGCTTTCCACTCCATTGACTCAGGCAAGTCAGGCCCCACGGGTCAATCCACGCCAGCGGATTCGGCCCATATCGATACTGATTCAACCCGCCTGCCAACCCAATCGGATCCGGGTTGATGAACCGCCCAACATCCGGATCGTAGAACCGGAACGTGTTGTAGTGCAGCCCAGTTTCACGATCTAGATACTGCCCTTGAAAACGCAAGTTCTGCGGTCGCGGTGCATGAGCGGGCACTGGCGCAGCCGCTTGAACGTCTCCCCACACCGCTGTCGGTCGATCTGGCGCCCGCGCAACCCACTCCTCCTGCACCGCATTGCCCCAAACCTTATAGCGCGCCTGCCAAACCAGTTCGCCCCCAGCGTCAGTCAGTTCCTCCGGCAGCCCCGAAACATCGTTGTGGAAGTAATAAACCGCGTCCCGTACATCCGCATCGTTAGCCGCCGCCTTCCCGTGATCGATCCGGGCAAGCGGCACATAACTATTCGACTCGTACAAATACGTCAGCGCTTCCTCGCCCTGACGATCGTGATACGTCTCCTGCACCAGCCGCATGCCGTCCCACAGGAAATCCGTACTGGCGTAACTGCCATTGAGCTTCCGGATCCGCCGACCGAACGCGTCGTACTCGAAATGCGTCGTCGCGATGCCAAGCCGGTCCTTCGTCACGACGGTCTTCAACTGGTTCCAATCGTCGTATTCAAGAACCAGTTCTTTAGCCGGCCCATGTCCACTCAGCTTGCGAACGAGCCGCCCATACGCGTCGTACTCGAAGCGCTTGTCCTCGAACATCTTGAGCCGGTTGTGCTCTACGTAGCCGCCCGGGTGATCGCTCGACACCAGGTTCGCCGCCGCATCCCAGCGAAACACTTCCGACGGCAATCCCGGCCCTGCCGCTTGTTCTATGCGCCCTGTCGGGTCATACCGATAGCTCGTCGTGCCATAACGCTGATCGCGCTTCTGGATCACGTCACCTGCGGCATCGTATTGCCACTGCTTCGCAAGCAACTCGCCACCCGCCGCACCGCGCCGTGCAGTTTGCCGCGCACGGCGCCCCACCGCGTCATACCCGAAGTGACTCGTCAGCTTGCCCTGCGTCCGTAGCACCTCGCGATGCAGATCGTCCCGTTCGATGTCTGCAACTGCCGCGCCGTCGAAACGAATCTGGTGCACATGCCCTGAACCGTAATGCAGCCAATCGATCGTGCGCTCGCCGGAAATCGTCGTGCTGACACGATTGCCGAGCTCGTCGTAGGTGTGTGCGAGCCAGCCGGTCGGCGTGTATTCCTCGACGACTTCTCCACGCTTGTCGTACTTCAGGCTGACGCGATTCTTCAGCGATGGCCCGCGCGCGGCGAGCGTGTACAACTCGGCCGATGTGATCCGGCCCGCCTCGTCATACAGGTATTCGCAACGCTCGTGCGCGGCTTGCTTCGCCGTCAACCGCCCGATCGCATCGCGCTCGTATCGCGTCTCGATCTGTCCATGGCGTACGATCGTGCCTTGGCCGCACACGTCGTACTCGTACGTACGCTTGTGGCCATCGAGACCGATCTGTGCGGAAACGAGATCGCGACGGTCATACTGAAAGCGATATGTCTCATGGTTCTCGTTGGTCAGGCTCGCTAACCGGAACGCATCGTCGTAGCCGAACCGCACGACACGATCGGCCGCATCCGTGCGTGCCAGCAACAATCCACGCGAATTGAGTTCGTAGCGCGTGCTGCGCTGATTCGCATCAACGATCTCGACGAGGCGCCCCGCCGCATCGTACCGAAACGTCTGATGCGCACCATCGGCCGTCCCGATCCCCGTGACGCGCCCCATCGCGTCCGTTTCGTACACGGTAGCCTGCCCCGCCGCATCCGTCACCCGCGCGAGCGCACCGCGTGCGTCATACGCAAACCGCGTGACCTTGCCGGAACAATCGGTATACGCGGTCAACTGCGCCCGGCCATTCCATTCGAGAAACTTGTAGCCGCCACGCGCGTCGCGAATCGTATGCACGAGCCCACGATCGTCCCGGTAAAATTCGGTCGCGAAGCCCGCCGGATCGCGCGTCATCGTCAGGTTGCCGCACGCGTCGTAACGATAGATCCATCGCGCGTTGGTCGGATCGATTTCCGCAACCGGCAGATCGTAGTGCCCGTTCCATTCGGTCCGTTCGACGTGGCCGAGCGCGTCGATGCGCTGTGTCTGCCGCCCGCGCTCGTCATATTCGAAGCGCGTCGTATTCCCGGCCGGATCGGTCGTACCGATCAATTGCCGCATCGTGTTCCATTCGAGCCGCCACACGTTGCCTTCGGCGTCCGTGTGACTCGTCGGCTGCCGGTCCTCGTTCCACGTCCATTGCGTCACGCGCCCGATTTGATCGGTGATCGTCACCGAACGCTGCGCAAGGTCCGCGTCGAACGTGTACGTTTCGCCGTCGTCGGTCCAGTGGCGCACGACGCGCGCGTCGCGGCCGACACCATTCCACGCGTAAAAGCACTGTAGTCCGCCGGGCAGCGTATGCCGGGTCATCAGGCCGTGCTCATAACCGAAATGCCGCCCGGTATGGCCGCTGCGATCGGTGACCGATGCGAGTTCGCCGGCGCTCGTATAGCCGTAACGAACCAGAATCTCGGGCAATTCGCCATCGACGCCGCGTACCAGTTCGATCGATGCGACGCGTCGCGGATGCCCCGAATCGTAATGCAGCGCCAGCACACGGCCGGCGCTATCGTGAAGCCGCACCGGCTGCACCCGTTCGCCGACAATCGCACGCTCGACCTCGATCCAGTTGCCGTTTCGGTCCTCGAGCCGCCGAAGGTCCAGTGTTTCTGCATCCGACGCCGGTGCTCGGGCAGGGCCGAAATCGCGATACAAACCGTCGACCGTTTCGACCACATAGTGCCCGCCGGCGGTACAAATCAGGTAAATGCCTTCAGGCACGCTGAAATGACTCTCACCCGGAGGCACTGCGGGAAACTCGATCTCACGCCCCTGTTCGTCCCAGTACGTGATCGACGTGACGGCACCGTTCTCCCGCCCCAACCTCAACTCGACACTGATCGGAACGCTCCAGCCGGCCCCGAACAGGCCATCGGCGCGATCGTCGTGGCTGCTGTAAAAACGCCGCCAGACGATCGGCAGCGGGCCAGGCAACACGAAGTCGGTATCGTCGCTGCCGTCGAGAATCTTGCCGCCGGTAATCACGTTGACGGGATGGCCGGCCGACGGCTGCATCTTGCTGCCGAGCCATGTGCCGAATATGCCGGCCGCGAAGTTCATCGCGAGACACGGCAGCTTGCCCTTGACGAAATCGCCCCAGCTTCCCTTGCCTCGACCACATAGCGCAAGCGCAATACCGATCGCCGCACCGAGTCCGGCGACCCACGGTCGCGCCGCACTGATGTCGCGCACGGTCTTCGTGCCGCCGCCGAAGAAAACGTCCGGCGAGCCCTTCGAGATCGTGCCGTCACAGGTAGTCTTGTCGTCGACTCGCGCCGCGGGCAGATCGTTGATGAACACCACGTCGGAGCCTTGCGCAACGAATTGCGGACCCGGATGATCGCTGCACAGAACCGGATCCATGTCCGCGCCGTCGGCCGCGCGTGCAGCCGGCTTCCCGTTGACGAACACATCAGGCGAGCCGTTCTGGATCGTACCTTTCTCCTCGGGCGGAGAAATGGCATTGCCGAGCCCCTTCGCGGCCTCGTCGATCTCGTCGTTGAGGCCCGAGCCCTGCATATAGGCGGCCACGCCGACACCGATCGCCAGCACGATGGGCGTCGCCAACCCGCCGGTGCCGATTTCGAGCGCACCCAATGCACCGAACACGAGGCCTTCCGCTATCGTGGTCAGCGCCCATCCGATTCCCAAGCCGCCCAGCAGCGACCCGCCCATGCCGAGCAGGTCGCCCGCGAGCGTCGTGTGGGTAAAGGGATCGTCCTTACGAGCGGCCGGCTGGCTCATGGGCGGCCGGCATCCGAAACCAGCGTGGGCGCAACCGGGCGCGGCTGGAAGCTCTCCAGCATGCGCGCGGCGAGCGCACGTTGTTCGTCGTTGAGCGGCGCGGCATTGGTCAACGTCATCACGATGACCTGCCCGCCGGCATCGAGCCGAAATGCCGTCTGCATCTGATGAAAGGTGCGGCCGTCCTGTTCATGCGTCGATTCCGTTTGCACGCCGGGGCATTCCGCTCGCCCGACCGTCACCGGGCGTCGCGACTGCACGTTCAGATTCTGCGCGGTGCGCGACGCCTGCGCCCATTCGCGCTCGACGAACGCGTCGATCGACTCCTGCTCGCGCAGCCGGCCGCGGGACACGACGAGACTCAGCCCGCCCGGGCCGACGGGAAGAATCAGCATGTTGACGGTGCGATCAAGCGCCGCGTCCGGCAATTCGAATGTGCCTTCATGGATTGCGTAGTGCATGGCTGGTGTTCTTCGAGTTATTTGTTGAGATCGATGCGCTTGCCGTTGACCATCACGCCGTCGTCGGTCATCAGAATCACGGAGCCGTTGTGCTCCAGGCGGATGCCTTCCGGCGCGAGCGAGATCGAGCTGTTCTGCACCTTCAGCAGGATGCCGCGCTCGGCCATGTAGACCTGCGTGCCGCCGCCACCGTCCTTGGCCGGCGTCGTGACCTCGACGGTAGTCGCCGTGGTGCTGCGCTTCTCGGCGATCGTCTCGGTCAGGTTGCCCTGCGGAATCTGCTTTTCTTCGCTGCCCGTCGCCACGAGGACGGTACGCATCGGCCCCAGCACCTTATGCGTCTCGTTGTTCTCGACGACGGTGTTCATGTCCTTCTGCGCGTGCATGAAGAATTCCTGCATGCCGTTCGTGTCGGTCATGCGGATCTCGTTCGACCCCTGCCCCTTGTGCGTCTGGCTCTTGATCCCCATCGTCTGGCCGGCCGCGCCATGATACGGGTTGCCCTGCTCGCCGTTGAACACGCGGCCGACGATCACCGGGTTATCCGGATCGCCCTGATTGAACGCCACCAGCACTTCCTGCTTGATCCGCGGAATCGCGGCCGCGCCCCAGCCGTCGCCCGCCCACGGTTGCGACACGCGCACCCACATCGAATCGGAGCCGTCCTTCTTGCCGCGCCGGTCCCACGGGAAATGCACCTTCACCGCGCTGCCGTTCGTATAGATTTCCTCGCCCTTCGGCCCGACGACGATCGCCGACTGCGTGCCGTGAATCACCGGCTTCGGCGTCGCGCGCGGCGCGCGGTACGGGATCTTCTTCGGCAGCAGCGAGAAGCTGTTGCGGTACGGCAGCTTCGCACTGTGCTGCGTATAGTCGTTCACGGCCTCGTGACGCACGTGCAGGATCACGTACTCCTGGTTGTTTTCGAGGACGGGGTGGTTCGCGACGGTCACGGCGCCCGCCGTCGTCATGCGCCACGCATAGCCGGCGCCGGTATAACGATGGGCTTGCGCCTCCTCGGCCTCCATCGCGTAACGCGCGTAGCGGTTGCCGTCGTCGCCGTGGTCGTACAGCGACTGGTGCTCGAACCGCTCGGTCGCATCGAGCCGCGCATGCTTGAGGTTTTGCGGCCCGGCCTCCACCAGCATCAGCGGCGATGACGGATTCTGGTAATTGAAGTCGCGGAACGTGACCTTGCCGACGCCGAAGCGCCGGCCTTCGTGCAACTGGTCGATGCCGCTGCCCTCGCTGGCCTCGGTCGCGGCGAACGGCACGGTGGCGAGCCCTTCGATCGGGCGAAACAGCAGGTTCGTGTCGCCGATCACGAGAAAGTGCTTGTCCTTCTCGTAGCGGTGCGTCCACACGAGCCCCTCCTGCTCCATCAGCCGCGCGCAGAAATTGTAGTAGCTCTCCTGGTACATCACGACGTACTCGAGCGGCTTCTGGCTCGTCCGGATGTCGAACGTGAAATCGGAAAAACCGTGTTCCTGGAAGATCTCGGTGAGGATGTCCTGCGCGGTCTTGTTCTGGAAGATCCGGCAGTCGGTCGAGCGCGTCAGGAACCAGAACCACGGCACGGCCGTCAGGTGGTATTGCGTGACGTTCCCGGGGTTGCCGGCGCGGTCGAACGACGCGACGTAGCCGTCGAAATAGCGGTCGTTGTCGCCGGTGCCCGACGCCACGACGCGTTCGAGCGTGGACAGGCGCGCCTGCTGGTCGAAGCGGATCTTGACCTGCTGGCCGATCAGGTCCTCGGGCCGCAGGTCGTGGCGATGCGACAGCAGGTCGAGGTGGATTTCCGGCAAGCGATTCACGTGCTCGTCGACGACGGCCGCGCTGACCAGCAGCACATCCGGGCCGAGCGGCGTGTCGAGCGTCACATAGCGGTTGAGCTGGGTCAGGCGTGCCGGGTTGGCTGCGCCGTTGATCGCCTCTGCAATCGCGCCGGGCGTCTTGTCCATCAGCGAGAAGCCGGTCTGCGCGAGCTGCATCGCGCGCTGGACGGTGTCGACGTGCCCGGCCAGGCCGGCGAGCGGCCCCAGGCTGCCGGCCACACTCGACGCCACCGGGCCGGCGAGGCCCCCGAGCGCGCTCAACGAGCCGAGCGCACTACCGCCCAATCCACTGGGAATACCCCCGTTCGGAGCGAAACTCATTCTTGTTCCTTGCGTGTGATCTCAGGTTCCATGAGCCGGCTCGCCGGCCCGCAGCCCCGATAATGTAGGGTAAAACCCGACCGCTTGAAAGATGCCCCGCAAACGTTTTCGTTCGGGCCCTGAAAATCCGAAAAAGAGACCACCGGCCGGGTGCCCGGAGGCGGCACGCTGCGCCGAAGCAGCGCGACGGCCTGCAATGAAAACCGTGACACTGCATCCTCAGGCGTCTGCATGACAATGGCAGGAAACAGTTAAAACGAACTGACCGCACCAAGGCATTCCGGGCGCAGTGTTTGAGCAACCATACTAGACAGCCTACTGGTCGGCAGGCGTGCAATCGATATCGCGGCGCACCTCCCTCACCGCGGCGAAACCACAATCGCCGCCCGCCGATTCTGCGCCCGCCCTACCGGCGTCTTGTTGTCTCCTACCGGATCGCGCTTCCCTTTCCCGACGATCGCGATCCGCTTCGCATCGAGTCCGACGTCGACCAGTTCGACAGCAACGACTTCGGCCCGCCGTCTCGACAACTCCAAATCGTAAGCAGCCTCCCCCTCGTCGTCCGAGTACCCATAAACCCGCACCCCGTTGATTCCCGCCGACTGCAACGTCCGCCCGATCCGCTCGACGATCCGCCTGACATCCGGCTTGAGGTTGTACCGATCGAAATCGAACAGAATCGGCCCGGTCGAACCGAACTCGAATCCCTGCCCGGTCTCCTGGAACCCGGCCGACTTCAGCGCCGTGACCTGCGTCTGCGTCAGCCCGCGATGAAGCGGCGGCGTCTTGCAGCCCCCCAGCAGCATGCCCAGCAGCAGCGCACTCCCGACGCACATCCGCCCCATGCTCACAGGAAACGAGTGGTTCATTTCGCATCCCCTTCTATCGCGCCCGCTCTGCAAGCGCTTCTTTTAACCGCCGCTGCGGCCTCGCCCGCAGCGCGAGTCGATCAACGTCACACCGGCCCTGCAACGCTCTCCGCCAACCGCCACGATCCCGGCCGCGCGCGCTTGGCGCGGTACATCGCGATATCCGCCGCGCGCAGCAAGCCGCTCGCGTCCGACGCGTGATCGGGATACAGCGCAATGCCGGCACTCATCATGGTGGCCACCACGCGGCCGTCGGACAGCTCGATCGACAGCGCCATGCCGGACAAAATCTCGTCGGCGATCCGGCACACGCTGCCCGCTTCGGGCACCGTCGCCAGCATCACCGCAAACTCGTCGCCGCCCAGGCGCGCGACGAGATCGGCCTCGCGCACCCGCGTGCGCAGCCGCGACGCGATGCCGATCAGCACCGCGTCCCCGGCGTCGTGGCCGAGACAATCGTTGATCTCCTTGAAGCGGTCGCAGTCGAGATAAAGAACGGCGACGCGCTGCCCCGTCAACGTCGCATCGCAAAGCGCAAGCGCGAGGCGCGACTCGAACTGCACGCGGTTGGGCAACCCGGTGAGCGCATCGTGCGTCGCCTTGTGTTCGAGCGACGCGTTCTCGTCGCGCAGCGTGTTCTGCCAGTCTTCGAATTCGTCGAGCAGCGCGTTGAAGTCGTCGCCGAGCTGGTTCAGTTCGTCGATCGCCGCGGGCTCGACGCGGCGCCCGAACGCACGCTCGCGCCGCACCGCGTGCGCGACGCCCGCCAGCGCGCGCAGCGGCGAAACGATGTCGTGCAGCAGACGCTTGGAGCTGACATACGCACCGAACACGCTGAAGGCGAGACAGCCGAGAATGCCGCCGACGCCCCCGAGCAGGAAGCCGAAGAACTGATGCCCTCGGCCGCGTACGACGACGTGGCCGACGATGATGCCGTCATGCATCACCGGGGCGGTAACCGGCCCGGGTAGCGCCACGGCGGCGACGGCGCGCTCGAGCCGCGCGATCCCGTTTCCGGCCGGCAACTGCCACGTCGCGAAGAGTTGTCCCTTGCTGTCGGTGACGACTACCTGCGTGACGTCCTCGTCGCCGGCGATCATCCCGATCGCCTCGTTCGCCGCGATGCGATCGCCGAACACGAGCGCCGCCTCGACGGTATAACCGAGCGAGCGCGCCAGCAGGTTCAGGTTGTTGCCGGCATACGCTCGCAACGCGATCACGGCGACGACGATCAACGACACGGCGGCCATCGCGACGGCGACGAACGCGAGGCGCAGGTGCGCACGACGCAACACGCTTTGCAGCGTCGGGCGCGGCAGGCGCGAAGCGGAAACGGGGGGCGCGGACCGTGTCATGGCGTCACCGGCCGTCGTGCGAGATTGAGGACGTTCGGGTGCACGCGCACGCCGCTGCGCGCCACGGCGTCGAGATTGATGTCGAACGACACGCGTTCGCCGTCGACGTTGAGACAGAACATGCCGCCTGCGGTGCAGGACGGATCGTGCTCCGAGATCGTCAGGACCGGATGGCCCGCCACTGCCGACCTCACCCGCGTTCTCTCGCCTTCGCTCAGGGTGCCGAGATAGACGACGTCGCAGACCATGCCGAGCGCGGGATCGTCGAAGCGCACGCGCTGCACGTCGAGCAGCGTCGAGCCTGCCTGCAGCGTGTCGGTCAGGCCGCGTGCATAGTCGGGCCGGCCCGTCACGCACAGATGCAGGCGAACCGGCGTCGTCGGCCAGCGCGTGAAGCTGATGATGCCGAGCACGACCTGACGCACGGCCGTGTCGTGTGAAGAAATGGCGAGATCGCGGGAATCGGCGGGGCTCGTGGCGGCGGCGATGCGTACGGTGTCGGGCGTATCGTCGGCATCGGCGGGAACCCCGGCGAGCACGGCGGGTGCCGCACTCAAAACGCAAACGATTGCGAGAAACGCGTGGCGCAGCGAAGCGGTTCGGCCAAGGCGGCCGGACGCCGTCCGCGCGGCCATTGCCGCCGCGCCCGTTGGCGCCGCTGCAGTCGCAAAACTGGCAGCGGACGCGCTCACTTTCGCATCCATGACGGGAACATCCGCTGGCGTCGGTCCCGACGCTGCCTACTGCCTCCCTCCATGCGCGTGCAGGTACCGAATTAACGCGCATGATTCCTTCATCTTAGGTAGAAAGTCGCGTGGACAACCAGTGGGATACACCCGGGAGAAATCGTGGGAAGTATGGGGAATTGGGGCTATTTCGATGATTTGGGCGAGTGCGGCATCCATCGTTGGTTCAGTGCCAACGCCTGCGAATTGATCGCCGGATTGGATGCGCGGCCGTCTCAAACTTCATATGGTCTTACGTGGGGATATCAACCACAACGATCCTCGGCTCGGTGTGGGCTATCGACTACCTCGATTGATCTTGCTCGTCGTCCGCTCGACCGCCGATAACCGTTGTCACAGGACCAGCGTATGCACCGGACGCGAATGCTTGCCCATGCCCTGTCGGACGGGCGAACGCGATATCACCGCGCCACCCCACCGCCGACAAATCAAACGGCGTTCCTCAACCGCTTTCCCGTCTACCTGAACACCTCATGCGCGATCGTCGGCGTCACGGCCGGGCCCGCCCTCCGATTTCGACGACAATGGCCGCTTGATCGCGGCGCGTCGTTCCGTGCCGCTGGATCGGACACGGAGCGCCCAGCGTCATGAAAGTCGAAAACTCGGAACTCGAAGCATTCGTCGCCGTCGCAGAGCTCGGCACGTTCCATCGCGCGGCGGAAAAGCTGAACCTGACCCAGCCCGGGCTGTCGCGCCGCATCCAGAAGCTCGAACAAACGCTCGGCGTCGAGTTGTTTCAGCGCACCACGCGCAGCGTGACGTTGACGGGCGTCGGCCGCCAGTTCCTGCCGATGGCGCGCGAGCAGATCGCGCAGCTCGGGATGATGCTGTCGTCGATCCAGGACATTGCGCAAAAGCGTTACGGCAAGGTGCGGCTTGCGTCGATCCCGACCGTCGTCGCGCAGGCGCTGCCCGACGTGCTGCGTCGCTACGCCGCGAAGTATCCGCACGTCGCCGTGCAGATTCTCGACGGCAATCATGACTTCGTGCTGTCGCAGGTGCGCGCGGGCATCGCCGAATTCGGCGTGAGCCTGCATCCCGGCGACGACGCCGATCTCCTGTTCGAACCGCTCTTCACCGACCGTTACGTGCTCGCAGCCCACGACGACGATCCGCTGGCGCGTGCGGACGCCGTCACGCTCGGGGAGTTGCGCCATGCGAAGCTGATCATCGGCGGTCGGGACAGCGGTAATCGCCTGCTGCTCGAAATGCTGATGGGTCAGGAAGCGGTACGGACACGCTGGTTCTACGAGGTCGAGCACATCTCGTGCGTTGCCGCATTGGTAGCGGCCGGGGTCGGTTGCGCGATCCTGCCCGAGAGCGCGCTGCAGGCGTACGGCTCGCCAGCGGTGCGCGCGGTACCGATCGCGAGCCCGACCATCGAGCGCACGGTCGGCATCGTGCGGCACCGCGCCATCTCGATGTCCAGCTTCGCGAGCGACCTCCATGCGCTGGTGAAGGCGTCGTTCGCGTAACGCCGCGCGGCGGCGCAGCGGCACAGCAACGCGCATTGATGCCGGTTTCGCATGAATCGCGAGCCGATCGGCATTGGACACCCGAAAAATGGCTGGGGACGATGGCGGCGAACATGAACGACGGAAACGGCTAGCGCGCCGGCTCCGGACGACTTCTGGAGGAGCCACCATGCATTTCGACGTGATCCTGCGTCGCGGCGAATTGATCGACGGCACCGGAGCCGCACGCTTCGAGGCCGATCTCGGCGTGACCGGCGAGCGCATCGCCGCCATCGGCGATCTGGGCGAGGCGACGGCCACGCACACGCTCGATGCGAGCGGCCTCGTCGTCGCGCCGGGCTTCATCGACAGCCACACGCACGACGACGCATTCGTGCTGACCGACCCCGACGTCGAGCCGAAGGTCGCCCAGGGCGTCACGACGGTGATCGCCGGCAATTGCGGCATCAGTCTCGCGCCGTTGCTCGCCGAACGCGACGTGCCGCAACCGCTCGACCTGCTGGGCGCCTGGCAATCGTTCCGCTTCCCGTCCTTTCGCGCGTATCTCGACGCGCTCGACGCAACGCCCGCCGCCGTCAATACCGCGGCGCTGATCGGCCACTCGACGCTGCGCGTGCGGCACGTGGCCGATCTCGACCGCGCCGCCCATGCGGCCGAAATCGCGGCGATGGCGGCCGACGTGCGCGAAGCGATGGCGGCCGGTGCGTTCGGCGTCTCGTCGGGCACCTTCTATCCACCCGCCGCCGCCGCGACGACGGACGAACTGATCGACGTGTGCGCGCCGCTGCGCGAGACGGGCGGCGTGTTCGCGACGCACCTGCGCGACGAAACCGACGCGATCATCGCGTCACTCGACGAAGCGTTCTCGATCGGGCGCGCGCTCGACGTGCGCGTCGTGCTCTCGCATCACAAGGTGGCCGGCAAGGCCAATCATGGCCGCTCGGTCGAAACGCTCGCGCATGTCGACGCGCAGCGCACGCGACAACCGCTGTGTCTGGACTGTCATCCGTATCCGGCCACGTCGACGATGCTGCGCGCGGATCGCATTCGCCAGTCGTCGCGCGTGATCCTCGCGTGGTCGAAGCCGCATCCCGAACTCGCGGGCCGCGACTTCCATGAACTGCTGCCGCTGTTCGGCGATTCCGTCGACGCCGCGATCGATGCGCTGCGCCCCGCCGGCGCGATCTACTTCGTGATGGACGAGGCGGATGTCGAGCGCATCATCCGTCACGAACTGACGATGGTCGGCTCCGATGGCCTGCCCAACGACATGCGCCCGCACCCGCGCTTGTGGGGCACGTTCCCGCGCGTGCTCGGCGAATTCTCCCGCGAGCGCGGCCTGTTCCCGCTCGAAACCGCCGTGCGCAAGATGACGGGCCTCACCGCCGAGCAGTTCGGCATCGCGGGGCGCGGACGGCTCGCGGTCGGCCATTACGCCGATCTCGTCGTGTTCGACCCCGCCCGCGTGATCGATCGCGCGACGTTCGCGAGCCCGAAACTACGCCCCGAAGGCATCGAGCACGTGTTCGTCAACGGGCGGCCCGTGCTCGAACATGGCCGGCACACCGGCACGCGTCCCGGCCGGGCGCTGCGCCGCGGCATCTAGAACCGGCCGATCGACGGCGCGCGGTCGCGGTGTCGCGGCAGCCGCCGCGGAGTTCAACTGCACGGAGTCACCATGACGAATCCCAACGGTGCCGCCACGCCGCGCGGCATGCAAGCCGGCCCGCCCGCGCTCGCGGAAGCCGCCGCTCCCAGCCTCGACGCGCTGTATGCGCGCTTGAGCCGACGCATCATTCCGCTGATCCTGGTCTGCTATTTCTTCGGCTATCTCGACCGCGTCAACGTCGGCTTCGCGAAGCTGCAGATGGTGACGGACCTGCACCTCACGGACGCGGCCTACGGCGTCGGCGCGGGCCTGTTCTTCGTCGGCTATCTGCTGCTGCAGGTGCCGGCCGGCTGGCTCGTGCGGCGGATCGGCGTGAAGCGCTGTCTCGCCGGCTCGATGCTGACGTGGGGCGCCGTGTCGGTCGCCACGCTCGCGACCCGCGACACCGCGAGCTTCTACGCGCTGCGCTTCCTGCTCGGCGTGACCGAAGCGAGCTTCTTTCCGGCCGTGATCGCATACTTCAGCGTGTGGTTTCCGTCGCACCGGCTCGCGAAGGTCATGGCCTTCCTGTTTCTCGCGATGCCGCTCGGCGTGATCGTCGGCGGGCCGCTGTCGGGCTGGATCATGGACGCCACGCACGGCGGCTTCGGGCTGCGCGGCTGGCAATGGATGTTCGTGATCGAAGGCCTGCCGGCCATCGTGCTCGGCCTGTACCTGCTCGTGCGTGTGACGGACCGGATCGACGATGCAACCTGGCTGACCGATACGGAAAAGCGGATGATTCACGCGGAGATGGCGCGGGAAGCAGCCGGCAAGCGCACCCACCTCCGCGCCGCGCTGCGCGAGCCGACCCTGTGGCTGCTGTTCGCGACGTCGTTCCTCTACAACGTCGGCAACTATGGGCTCGTGTTCTGGATGCCGACGATGATCAAGGCGCTCGGGTCGTCGAGCAACCTCGAAACCGGCTTGATCGGCGCCATCCCCTACCTGGTCGCGTCGGTCGCGATGGTCGCGAACGCGCAGCATTCGGTGCGGACCGGCGAGCGACGCTGGCATACGGCGCTGCCGGTCGCGATCGGCGGCGTCGCGCTGCTCGCGAGCCTCGGCATGCGCGCGCATCCCGTGCTCGCGGTCGCGTGCCTGACCGTCGGCGTGGCCGGCATCATGAGCACGCTCGCGATGTTCTGGAGCCTGCCGTCGCGAATTCTCGCGGGAGAAGCGGCTGCGGGCGGCGCCGGGCTCGTCAACATCGGCGCGGCCGTCGCCGGGTTCGTCGGCCCGACGCTGATGGGCTATGCCACCGGATTGACGGGCAGCACCGAGCCAGGCGTCGCGCTGCTCGCCTTCACGCTGTTCGCCGCGGCCGCGCTGATCCTGTCGATTCCGCGCCGGCTCATGGTGCGCACGTGAGCGCGGCGCCGTCGATGCGCAGCGCGCTGGCGTTGGCGGCCGGGGTGCGCACCGGGCGGGTGAGTGCGGAGTCGCTCGTACAGCGCGTGCTCGCCGACATCGCCGCGAGTGACAGCGCGATCAACGCGTGCGCACTCACCTTCGACGCGCGGGCACGGCGCGATGCGCGGCGCATCGACCGCCTCGTGCGGGACGGGCGCGACCCGGGCCCGCTGGCAGGCGTGCCGTTCCTCGTGAAGTGGAATATCGACGTGGCGGGTCATACGACGGTTGCCGGATCGCCGGCGCGCGCCGCGTTGCCGGCCGCCGTCGCCGATGCGCCGATCGTTGCGCGACTGTGCGCGGCCGGCGCGGTTCCCATCGGCGCGACGCAGATGGACGAACTCGCGTGCGGCGCTACCGGCGTGAATCCGCACTATGGCGCGGTGCATCTGCCGGCCGACCCGACGCGCATGACGGGCGGCTCGTCGAGCGGCTCGGCCGCCTCGGTCGCCGCCGGATACGTGCCGCTTGCGCTCGGCAGCGACACCAACGGCTCGATCCGCGCGCCGGCGGCGCTGTGCGGCGTGTGGGGGTTTCGCCCCGGCGACGGACGGCTGTCGCGGGCCGGCTGCCTGCCGTATGCCGACTCGCTCGATACCGTCGGCTGGTTCGCGAACGACATCGACGATCTTGCGGTGCCGTATGACACGCTGTGCGAAGCACATGTACCGTGCGCACAACCGGCTCGCGATCCGGCCGCCGCGCTTCGCGTCGCCGTGCTGACCGGCGATTTCGAAACGCATGCCGATGCGAATGCGCGCCGCGCGGTCCGGCGCGCAGCGGCGTGCCTGCGGGCGAGCGATGCCGTGCCCGTCGCCAGCGACGAAGTCGCGCTCGTGCGCGAAGCGGCGCTCGTGATCTCGAACGTGGAGCTCGCGCGCGCCCATCGCGGGTTGCTCGACGCCTCGACGGCGCTCGTCTCCGAACGCCTGCGCGCGCGCCTCGCGGCCGGCCTCGCGACGTCCGACGCCACGTATCGTCACGCGCTCGCCCGCCGTGCCGCCTGGCGCGCGCGCATCGAAGCACTGTTCGCGCACTACGACGTGCTGCTCGCGGCCGCGACGCCCTGTGCGGCACCGCGCTTCACCGACGCGACCGTCGACGTCAACGGCGTCGCGCTCGAACCCGCGAAGATGCTCGGCCTGCTGACCCAGCCGATCTCATTCGCGGGGCTGCCGGTCGTCAGCGCGCCGTGCTTCGCATCGGGCGAACTGCCGGTCGGCGTGCAGTTGATCGGTGCGCCCGGCGGCGACGCGGTGTGCTTCGACGCCGCGCGTCAGCTTTCTGCCGCGTGGCGCGACCTGCTCCGCTAGCGACGCGCCCCTTGGTGCCGCGCGCCGCCGCGAGTATGCTTGCAGCTCGAACACTGTCCAACCCGGGCGCGCGCACCGTACCGCGGGCAGGCGCCCCGCCAACCGTCACTCACCATCGATGGATTTCGACGTCATCGTTCTCGGCGCCGGCATCGTCGGCGTCTCCGCCGCGCTGCACCTGCAGGATCGCGGCCGCAAGGTTGCCCTCGTCGATCGCGGCGCGCCCGGCGAAGGCACGAGCTTCGGCAATGCGGGGCTGATCGAGCGCTCGTCGGTCGAACCGTATCCGTTCCCGCGCAGCCCGTTCACGCTGATGCGCTATGCGCTGAACCGCTCGACCGATCTCTACTGGCACAGTGCGTCGCTGCCCGCGTTCGCGCCGTGGCTCGCACGGTTCTGGTGGGAATCGGCGCCGCTGCGCCACGCGGCGGCTTCGCGCGACATGCTGCCGCTGATCGAACGCTGCATCGTCGAACACGACGCACTGATCGCGCGGGCCGGCGCCGGCGAACTGATCCGCGCGAGCGGCTGGCTGGAGGCGTTCCGCACGCCGGCTGCGTTCGAACGCGGCGTGGCCGAGGCCGGCCTCACCGCGCGCCGCCACGGGCTCGGCATCACGCCGCTCGACGCGGCCGCGCTGCTCGCGCACGAACCGAGCCTCGCGCCGGGCTTTTGCGGCGCGCTGCACTGGCTCGACCCGAAAAGCGTCATCGATCCGGCCGCGCTCGTCAAAGCGTATGCGCAACTGTTCGTGCAAGGCGGCGGCACGCTGCTGACGGGCGACGCCGCGAGCCTCGACGCGTTGTCGCCCGGCTGGCAGGTCCGGACCGACGACGGCCCGGCGGCCGCGCCGGCCGTCGTCGTCGCGCTCGGCCCGTGGTCCGATACCGTGTTCGGCAAGTTCGGCTACAAGATCCCGCTGCGCGAGAAGCGCGGCTATCACATGCACTACGCGCCGTCCGCGCGCGGCGTGCCGTCGGCGCCGATCGTCGATCGCGAATACGGTTACGTGATCGCGCCGATGCGGCGCGGGCTGCGGCTGACGACGGGCGTCGAGATCGCGCGGCGCGGGCTTCCGCCGACGGGCGTGCAGCTCGAGCGCGCGGAACGCGTCGCGCGGCCGGTGTTCGGGTTCGGCGAGCGGCTCGACCCGCAGCCGTGGCTCGGCTTCCGGCCGTGCACGCCAGACATGCGCCCGGTGATCGGCCCCGCGCCCGCGCATCGCGGGCTGTGGTTCGCGTTCGGGCACAACCATCACGGGTTGACGCTCGGCCCCGTCACCGGCCGGCTGCTGGCCGAGATGATGACCGGCGAGGCGCCGTTCACCGATCCGGCGCCGTATCGCGCGGATCGCTTCTGAGCGCGATACCGGCCGGCGCGCGCGCCCGAACGGCGTCGCACCCGCCGTCAGCGAAAGCGAAGCTGATCCCGCCCGAGTTGCGAAACGGCGGCGCAGCCCATCAGCCGCATATCCCGTTCGATCTCCGCCCGCATCAGCTGCAACGCGCGCTCGACGCCGGGCTGCCCTGCGGCGGCGAGCGGGAACAGGTAGTACCGCCCCAGGCCGACCGCCTTCGCACCCAGCGCCAGCGCTTTCAGTACGTGCGAACCCCGCTGCACGCCGCCGTCCATCATCACGTCGATCCGGTCGCCCACCGCGTCGACGATCTCGGCAAGCTGATCGAACGCGGCGCGCGAACCGTCCAGTTGCCGCCCGCCGTGGTTCGACAACACGATGCCAGTGCAGCCGATGTCCACCGCCCTGCGGGCGTCGTCGACCGACATCACGCCTTTCAGGCAAAACTGCCCGTTCCACTCCCGCACCATCGCGGCGACGTCGTCCCATGACATCGACGGATCGAGCATGTCCGTGAAGTAGCGGCTGATCGACATCGCGCCGCCGCCCATGTCGACGTGCCGGTCGAGTTGCGGCAAACGGAACCGCTCGTGGGTCAGATAGTTGAACGCCCAGGCCGGCTTCAACGCGAACTCGGTCAGCCCCGCGAGCGTCAGCCGGAACGGAATCGAGAAGCCGGTGCGCTTGTCGCGCTCGCGATTGCCGCCGGTGATGCTGTCCACCGTCAGCATCATCACGTTCACGCCGGCCTGCCTCGAGCGGTTCATCATCTCGCGGTTGAGGCCGCGATCCTTGTGAAAGTAGAACTGGTACACCTGCGGGCCCTGGCTGATCGCACGGGCTTCCTCCAGGCTCACGGTGCCGAGCGACGACACTCCGAACATCGTGTCGAACTTCGCGGCCGCGGCGGCGACCGCGCGCTCGCCGTCATGATGAAACAGGCGTTGCAGCGCCGTCGGCGAACAATAAACCGGCATGCCGAGCTTCTGCCCCATGACCGTCACCGACAGGTCGACATCGCGCACGCCGCGCAATACGTTCGGCACCAGATCGCAGTGCTCGAACGCGCTCGTGTTGCGTCGATACGTGGCTTCATCGTCGGCCGCGCCGTCGATGTAATTGAAGATCGGTCCCGGCAACCGCCGTCTGGCCAGTTCACGGAAGTCGTGGAAATTGTGGCAATCGTTCACGCGCATTCGTCACACTCCATTCGGCGCGCGAGCGGCGTGCCGGTGGGCCGGCGCGCGGCGCTCGCATCGCAGCGTTCGTTCGGTCCGGGCGGCCGGCGTCCTCGTGCGGGACGGAGGCCGCGTCGCCAGCCGGAAGGGGACGCATCGCGCCCGCCGCTTCCGAATCTGCAGGGAATCGACGCGCGCGCTCAGTCGAGCGCGCGGCCGAAGATGCGGATCACTTCGTCGAGATGCTCGGCCATCGCGCGGCGCGCGGCGTCGGGGTCGCGCGCGCGGATCGCGTCGAGGATCGCGCGATGCTCGCGCTCCGACCGGTGCGGCATGTCGTTCGGCATGTACAGCGACTGCAGCCGCTGGAACATCGGGTCGTACTTGTGCGCGAGCAACTGCTTGATCATCAGCGCATACGCCGGATTGTCGCTCGCTTCCGCGATGCGGATATGGAAGAGCCGGTCGCCCGGGTGCGTGAGCGAGCCGCTGCGGTTGTCGTCCTGATTGCGCAGGAACGCTTCGTGAATGCCTTCGATCTGCGCGTCCGAGCCGTGCTGCGCGGCCAGCGACGCGGCTTCCGGCTCGATCAGCCGGCGTGCCTGCAGCAGCGCGAACGGCGGGATTTCCGTGTCGAGATCGAGCGCGATGCCGAGCTCCGGATCGATCTCGACGATCGAGAACGGCGCAACCGTTACCGTCGCATCGGGCGCCGGCGCGGGTTCGGGCGCGGCGGCCGTTTCGGGATGGCGCACCTTCACGCCGTCGCCGACGCGCACGCTGACGAGCCCGTTCACTTCGAGCGCGATCAGCGCCTCGCGCACCGACGTGCGCGACACGCCGAACCGTTCGGCGAGTTCGCGCTCGGGCGGCAGATAGCTGCCCGGCGGGAAATCGCCGGACTCGATCATCGCACTGAGCTTGTCGGCGATCTGCTGGTAGAGGCGGCGGTTCTGAATCGGCTGGATGGACATACGTTGACGCTGGTAATCGGTTTCGTTCCGGACGGCCCGACGAATCGGCAGACCGTTCGCGCCTATTTTATATGCCGCGCTTCACGTCGCCCGGCACCGCGTAGCAACGCGCGGCCGTGCCACCCCACAGCGCGCCGCGTTCGGCCGCCGACAGCCGCGATTCGGCCCAGCGCTCGACCAGCGACGCCACTTCGTCGTACGACGCCGCGAGCAGGCACACGGGCCAGTCCGATCCGAACATCAGCCGCTGCGGGCCGAACGCGTCGAGCGCCGCGTCGAGGCACTGCTCGATGTGCCGGATGTCCTGCGCGCGCAGGCCGCGCCGCCAGTCGGCTTCGGTCACGAGCCCCGACAGCTTGCACGCGACGTGCGGCAGCGCGCCGAGTTCGCGCAGCGACGCGCGCCAGCGTGCGAGCGCCGTGTCGTCGCGTTCGAACTCGGCAAGCGCCGGCTTGCCGACGTGGTCGAGCACGAGCCAGTGCGCGTCGTGCCGCGCGCAAAACGCACGCACGTCAGGCAACTGGCGCTCGAATACGAGCACGTCGTACACGTAGCCGTTCGCCTGCAGCCACGCGACGCCGCGATTGAAGCCGGGATCGGCGACGAACGTGCCGACGTCGGCTTCGTCCTGCACTTGATGACGAAAACCGCGCAGCTTCGGGCTGCGCCACTCGGCGACACGGTCGGCCAGCGCCGGCGCATCGAGATCCTCCCAGCCGACCACCGCCGCGATGCGCGCGTCGTCGCGCGCCAGATCGAGCAGGAACGCCGTCTCGTCGCGGCCGGCGCGCGCCTGCACCGCGATCGATGCGCCGAGCGCCTGCGCATGCATCTGCGGCCACAGCGCGTCGGGCAGGTAGTCGCGTGCGAGCACGCCCATGTCCGGTCCGATCCATGGATAGTCGGCCGCGCGATAACGCCAGAAGTGCTGATGCGAATCGATGCGCACTGCGCCCATGATGCCCTCGTGTTCGATCGTCGCGGCGACGGCCCGCATCGCCGCCCCGCCATTCCGCCACGTTCAGTCGTACAACACCGCCGCGATCTTCGGATCGTCGATATTGGTCTTGTCATACCAGTAGAAGCCGGTATCGATGACCTTCGGCAGCTTCTCGCCCTTGATCGCCTTCACGGCCGCCTCGACCGTCTTGTAGCCGATCCCGATCGGGTTCTGCGTGATCGCGCCGGCCATCAGCCCGCTGCGGATCGCGTCCTTCTGCTGCTTGCCGGAATCGTAGCCGACGATCACGACCTTGCGCTTCATCTCGCGCACGCCGTTGACCACGCCGATCGCCGAGCCTTCGTTGGTGCCGAACAGCCCCTTGAGCTTGGGATACGCCTGCAGGATCGACTTCGTCACTTCGGTCGATTTCAGTTGGTCGCCTTCGCCGTACTGCACGGTCACGACCTGCACCTTCGGGTGCGCCGACTTCATTCGTTCGAGGAAGCCGTCGCGGCGGTCGATGCCGGTGCGGCTCGTCTGGTCGTGCGCGACCACGGCCACCTGCCCTTCGTCGCCGATCAGCGCGGCAAGCTTGTCGGCGGCGAGCGCAGCGGCCGCCTTGTTGTTGGTCGCGGCCGTCGTCACCGGAATGTCGCTGTCCACCCCCGAGTCGAACGCGATCACCGGAATCTTCTCGGCCTGCGCCTTCTTCAGCAGCGGCAGCGCGGCCTTGCTGTCGAGCGCCGCGAAGCCGAGCGCGGCCGGCTTCTTCGCGATCGCGGCGGACAGCATGTCGATCTGCTTGTCGACCATCGCCTCGGTTTCGGGCCCTTCGAACGTCACCTTCACCTTGTAGTCCTTCGCGGCCTGCGTCGCGCCCGATTTCACGGCCTGCCAGAACTGATGCTGGAAGCCCTTCGAGATCAGCGGGATATAGGTTTCCTGCGCCTGCGCGCCGGCCGTGACGCCGACGGCGAACGTCAGCCCGACGATCGCGTTCAACACCTTGCTCCTGATCACTTCGCGTCTCCTTGGTTGGTATCGACTGAAATGCCGGCCCGGCCGGCGGTGAAGCCCATGCGTGTCGGCGCGTCAGCGGCGGCGCCGGCGCAGGATGTCCACATAGACGGCGAGGATGATGATCACGCCCGTCACGACCGTCTGCCATTCCTGCGCGACCGACATGATGCGCAGGCCGTTGGTCAGCACGCTCATGATGAACGCGCCGATGATGGTGCCGACGATGCTGCCCGCGCCGCCGGACAGCGACGTGCCGCCGATCACGACGGCCGCGATCGCGTCGAGCTCGTAGCCCTGCCCGAGCGCCGGCTGCGCGGAGTTCAGCCGCGACGCGATCAGCAGGCCGGCGATCCCGCACACCGCGCCGCTGAACGTGTAGACGGCGATCTTCCATGCGTCGACGTTCACGCCGGATAGCCGCAGCGCCTCCTCGTTGCTGCCGAGCGCGAACGTGTAGCGGCCGAAGATGGTGCGGTTCAGCACGATCGACGCGCCGATCGCGACGAGGAACAGGATCAGCACCGCGTTCGGGATCGGCAACGCGGGGATCAGGTTGCCGATCAGCGAATCCTGCGCGATCGACGTGAAGCCCGGCGTGTCGTTGAAGTAGATCGGCCGCGTGCCCGAGATCACGAGCGACAGCCCCTTGAGCAGCATCATCATGCCGAGCGTCGCGATGAACGGCGGCACCTTCATCTTCGCGATCACGAAGCCCGATACGCAGCCCGACAGCGCGCCGAAGCACAATGCGGCCAGGATCCCGAGCGGCAGCGGCATCCCCCATTTCGTCAGCACGACGCCGGCCATCACCGCGCAGAACGTCATCAGCGTGCCGACCGACAGGTCGATGCCGGACGTGATGATCACGTACGTACAGGCGACGGCCAGCACGCCGTTTACGGCGGTCGCCTGCAGGATCGACACGAGATTGTCGACTTCGAGGAAGTTCGACGACGCGAAGCTGAAGAACACGATCAGCAGCACGAGGCTCGCGAACGCGAGCAGCTTCTGCCGCGCGGCCGGGTTGAAGAAGCGCGATTTCAGGCGCGATGCGGCGGCCGGCGTGTCGCCGGCGGCAAGGGGCGGAACGGGGTGCGTATCGTTGGACATGATCGGGTAGGCGTCTGAATCGGGACAATCGAGGCAATCAGGGCAACACGGTCGACTCGCGCTGCGTCGCGAGCTGCATGATCCTTTCCTGCGTGGCGTCGGCCGCGCGCAATTCGCCGGTCACGCGGCCTTCGCACATTACGAGAATCCGGTGGCTCATGCGCAGCACCTCGGGCAGCTCCGACGAGATCATCACGATCGCCTTGCCGTCGGCGGCGAGCGCATCGAGCAGCTTGTAAATCTCGCTTTTCGCGCCGACGTCGATGCCGCGCGTCGGCTCGTCGAAGAACAGGATGTCGCAGTCGCGCAGCAGCCACTTCGCGATCACGATCTTCTGCTGATTGCCGCCCGACAGCAGCCGCGCGGGCTGCGCGACCGACGGCGTGCGGATCGCGAGCTGCCGCACGTACGACTGCGCGGTCTCGCGCATCCCGCGCGCATCGAGGAACATGCCGCGGCGCACGAAGCGGCGCATGCTCGACAGCGCGATGTTGTTCTGCACGTCCATCCCGACCGCGAGCCCGAAGTGCTTGCGATCCTCGGACAGATAGCCGATGCCGGCCTTCACCGCGTCGGCGGGCGTGCGGATCGTCACGGTCCTGCCGTGCACGCGGATCTCGCCCGCATCGACCGGGTCCGCGCCGAACACCGCGCGCGCGACCTCGGTGCGCCCCGCGCCCATCAGCCCGGCGAAGCCGAGGATCTCGCCGCGCCGCAGCGTGAAGCCGACGTCTCGGATCGCGCGGCCGCGCGACAGCCCGCGCACTTCGAGCGCGATATCGTTCGCAGACGTATCGGGCGGCGTGCGGGTGTCCGTATCGAGCTGGCGGCCGACCATCATCGAAATGATCGACTCCATCGACGTCTGCGCCATCGGCACGGTCGCGACGTACTTGCCGTCGCGCATCACGGTCACGCGATCGGCGATCTGGCGCAGCTCGTCCATCTTGTGCGAGATGTAGACGATGCCAACCCCGTTCGCGCGCAGGTCGCGAATGATGCGGAACAGTTCGGCGATCTCCGCGTTGTTCAGCGCGGCGGTCGGCTCGTCCATGATCAGCACGCGCGAGTCGAACGACAGCGCCTTCGCGATCTCGACCATCTGCTGCTTCGCGACCGTCAGCCTGCCCACGGGCGTGCGCGGATCGAGATCGAGCCGCATCCGCTGGAAAATCGCGGCCGCGTCGCGGTTCAGCCGGTCTTCGTCGACGAACACGCCGAAGCGCCCGCGCGGCTCGCGGCCGATGAAGATGTTCTGCGCGACGCTCAGGTGGTTCATCAGGTTCAGTTCCTGATGGATGATGCCGATGCCGAGCGCCTGTGCGGCACGCGGATCGGCGATCTCGACCGGGCGGCCGTCCATCCGGATTTCGCCGGCGTCGCGCTGATACACGCCCGCGAGAATCTTCATCAGCGTCGACTTGCCAGCGCCGTTCTCGCCCATCAGCGCATGCACTTCGCCCGCGCGCAGGTCGAAACGGCAATCGTCGAGCGCCTGCACGCCCGGAAAGCGCTTGCCGATGCCGGTCAGCGCGATCAGCGGCGGCGCGGTGTTCGGGTTCGGGTCGGGTTGCATGAATCGCGGCCCTCAGCCGATCGCACGATCGAGATGCGTGTAGCCGCCGTCGACGAACAGCCACTGGCCCGTCGTGTGCGACGCGCGTTCCGACAGCAGGAACACGACCGTGTCGGCGATCTCGTCGGCCGTCGTGAAGCGCCGGCCGAGCGGCACCTTGCCCGCGATGCCGGCGAGCTTCGCGTCCGGATCGTCGAAACCCGCCAGCCAGTTCCGGTACAGCGGCGTCATCACTTCGGCGGGGATCACCGCGTTCACGCGCACGCCGTCGTCGCGCAACGCGACGGCCCATTCGCGCGTCAGCGCGAGCTGCCCACCTTTCGACGCGCAATAGCCGCTCGTGTTGCCCTGCCCGGTCACGGCCGTCTTCGACGAGATGTTGACGATCGCGCCGCGCGCCGCCCTCAAGTGCGGCACGCAGTAGTGCGCCATCACGTAGTAGTGGATCAGGTTGCGCTCGAGCGACGCGACGAACGCGTCGCGCCCGGCGTCGAGCCCGATGCTGTCGTTGATGCCCGCGTTGTTGACGAGGCCGTCGATGCGGCCGAAACGCGCGATGGTCTGCGCAACGGCGTCGCGGCACTGCGTGTCGTCCTGCAGCTCGACGCTCACGCACGCGGCGCGCGGCTGTTTCTGCTCGAGTGCGCGCCAGAACGCATCGTCGGGCGCGTGCCGCGCGAATACCACCGGGATCGCACCTTCGTCGGCCAGCCGCATCGAGATCGCGGCGCCGATGCCCGACGCGCCGCCGGTCACGATCACGACCTTGTCTTGCAGATTCAAATCCACTTCGCGTCTCCGTCGTTCATGTTGTCGCCGCGCACGACGCGCGCGGTGCGCCGTCGTGCGTTGCCATGCGTCAGCCGCGGAACCGGTACTGCTCCAGCGATTCGGGCTTCATCTCGATCGAGAAGCCGGGCGCCGTCGGCGGCATGTACGCCGCGCCGCGCACCACGCACGGTTCGACGAAATGCTCGTGCAGGTGATCGACGTACTCGGTCACGCGCCCTTCCTTCGTACCGGAAATACACACATAGTCGATCATCGACAGGTGCTGCACGTATTCGCACAGCCCGACGCCGCCCGCGTGCGGGCACACCGGCAGCCCGTACTTCGCGGCCATCAGCATCACCGCGAGAATCTCGTTCACGCCGCCGAGCCGGCACGCGTCGATCTGCACGACGTCGATCGCGCCGCGCGCGATGAACTGCTTGAACAGCACGCGGTTCTGGCACATCTCGCCGGTCGCGACCTGCACCGGCGCAATCGCCTTGCGGATCTTGCGATGCCCTTCGACGTCGTCGGGGCTCGTCGGCTCCTCGATGAACCACGGCCGCGCGAATGCGAGCTCGCGCACCCAGTCGATCGCCTCGTCGACTTCCCACACCTGGTTCGCGTCGATCATCAGCTTGCGGTCGGGGCCGATCACCTCGCGCGCGATCGTCACGCGGCGGATGTCGTCCTCGAGGTTCGCGCCGACTTTCAGTTTCACGTACTCGAACCCTTCTTCCACCGCCTCGCGGCACAGCCGGCGCAACTTGTCGTCGCTGTAGCCGAGCCAGCCCGCCGACGTCGTGTAGCACGGGTAGCCGTCGCGCTCCAGCGCGGCGATCCGCGCGGGCTTGCCGGGCGCCTGCCGGCGCAGCAGGTCGAGCGCTTCGTCCGGGCTCAGGCAGTCGGTCAGGTAGCGGAAGTCGATCGCCCGCACCAGCTCCTCCGGGCTCATGTCGGCGACAAGCCGCCATAGCGGCTTGCCGACGGCCTTCGCCCACAAATCCCACACCGCATTGACGACGGCGCCCGTCGCCAGGTGGATCGCCCCCTTGTCGGGGCCGATCCAGCGCAACTGGCTGTCCGACGTGACGTGCCGCCAGAACCGGCCCATGTCCTCGCGGATCCAGTCGAGGTCGAGGCCGACGACGAGGTGGCGCATCGCATCGATCGCCGCACAGCAGATTTCGTTGCCGCGCCCGATGGTGAACGTGAGCCCGTGACCTTCGAGGCCGTCGCGGTCGGTTTCGAGCACGACGTAGGCCGCCGAATAATCGGGGTCCGGATTCATCGCGTCGGAGCCGTCGAGCTGGCGCGAGGTCGGAAAGCGCACGTCGAGGACGCGCATCGATCGAATGATAGGCATGACGAACCGTCCGTTGAAGGAAATCAGGCCTGTACGGTGCGCTGGCGTTGCTCGCCGAGGCCGTCGATGCCGAGCGTGATCACCTGTCCGGCGCGCAGATAGACGGGCGGCTTCTGCCCGAGGCCGACGCCCGGCGGCGTGCCGGTCGAGATCACGTCGCCCGGCTGCAGGCTCATGAAGCGGCTCAGGTAGCTGATCAGGTGCGGCACGCGGAACACCATCGTCGCGGTCGTGCCGTTCTGGTAGCGGTGGCCGTCCACCTCCAGCCACAGCCGCAGCGCGTGCGGATCGGGCACTTCGTCGGCCGTCACGAGCCACGGGCCCAGCGGGCCGAACGTGTCGTTGCCCTTGCCCTTGTCCCACGTGCCGCCGCGCTCGAGCTGGTATTCGCGCTCCGACACGTCGTTCACGACGCAATAACCCGCGACGTGCGACAGCGCATCGGCTTCGTCGATATAGCGGCCGCCCTGGCCGATCACCACGCCGAGCTCGACTTCCCAGTCGGTCTTCTCCGAGCCGCGCGGGATCTCGACGTCGTCGTTCGGGCCCGAGATCGCGCTCGTCCACTTGCCGAACACGACGGGCTCCTTCGGTACCTCCATCCCCGATTCGGCCGCGTGATCCGAGTAGTTGAGCCCGATGCAGATGAACTTGCCGACGCGGCCGACGCACGCGCCGAGCCGCGGCGTGCCCTCGACGAGCGGCAGCGACGACGGCGGGATGTCGCGCAGCCGTGCGAGCGACGCAGGGGTCAGCACGTCGCCGGCGATGTCGTCGATCACGCCGGACAGGTCGCGAATGTGGCCCTGCGCATCCAGCAGGCCCGGCTTTTCATGGTGTTTGTCGCCAAATCTCAGCAGTTTCATAGCGTCGTATGAACAGAAACGGAAAGTGAATGGAAGGTGCGGCCGGTTCGATACGGTCAGTTCGACACGGTCAGTTCGACCAGCCGCCATCGATCAGGTGAATCGTGCCGGTGGTGAACGACGCTTCGTCGGACGCCAAGTACAGCGCGAGCGCGGCGACCTCGTCCGCGGTGCCGATGCGGCCGATCGGCTGGCGCGCGACGAACGCCTGGCGCACCTCGTCGGCGGACACGTGGCGCGTGCGCGCCTGGTCCTCGATCCGCTGCGCCAGCGACGGCGATTCGATCGTGCCCGGGCAGATCGCGTTGCAGCGGATGCCCCGCTCGACGAAATCGGCCGCCACCGCCTTGGTCAGCCCGATCACGGCCGCCTTGGTGGTGCCGTACACGAAGCGGTTCGGCACGCCCTTCACGCTCGACGCCGCCGACGCCATGTTGACGATCGACGCGCCGCCCGCTTCGAGCATCGCGGGCAACAGCGCGCGGATCAGCCGGTACATCGACGTGACGTTCAGGTTCAGCGAAAACGCCCACGCGTCTTCGTCGCACTCGAGGATCGAGCCGTGGTGCACGTAGCCCGCGCAGTTGAACAGCACGTCGAACGCGCGCTCACCCGCGGCGAGCGCGGCGATGTCGTTCGCGTCGGTGACGTCGAGCCGCCGCGTGGCCAGCCGCCCGCCCGCGCGCTCGGCGTCGGCTTCGAGCCGCACCAGCGCGGCTTCGTTGATGTCGGTCGCCAGCACGTCGGCGCCCTCGCTCGCGAAGCGCAGCGCGGTCGCGCGGCCGATGCCCTGCCCGGCCGCCGTCACCAGCGCGCGTTTGCCCTGCAATCTCATGAGCATCTCTCCGAAAAAGCCGGCCGCCCATCGGCCGATTGGCACAAAGGACTAAAGGTCCAACCAATCATAGGAACGGATCGCGCGTTTGTCACGAAATTGGGATTCAGTATTTACCCGGGGCCGAAGAATCCGTCCGGCGCACGAAATTCGGCGCGAAAGTAGCGTCGAGGCGTCGCCCCGCGATCCGCTCGAACCCAATACCGGCGGGCATTCCAGCCGCTTCTTCCGCAACGTTCGGCACGGCGGACAGGCAAACTGACAAAAAAGTCATGTTCGCGTCAGGGTGTCAACGGGTTGTGCGCGCCATCATGGCGTTGCCGGACCGCGCTTCCGGTACATCGCCTCCCCGCCCGCGCCGGATCTCTGCGGGCACCTCCGTCCCCGGCGATGTACCCCGTGACTGGGCGAGCAGACACGGCGCGCGGGCCGATTTTCGCCCCGGACTTCCCGTCCGGGGCCTTTTGTCGTCGGTTTTTCAAGAAAATAAGCGTGGATTGTTTCTAAATCGGCAAAAGGTAATTTGAGCCAGACAGGATGTTTTTTCCGGTCACAGACGCTTACATTTAGCGCACCACTCATGGAAACCGCTACGGATTCGCCATCGGGTAGTGACATCCACTGCCACGGCCGAACCCGCACGAGCTTTAGGAAACGGCAAAATGAAGGCCTCCAAATCCCTGCCTGCGCTCGATCCCGCCGACGTCCACGTCGAAATCCTCGAACGTTCCGATACGCTGCTCGTCGTCCGCTGGGTCGAACCCGGCCGCTGCCACTACGGTGAACAGCGCTGGCGACGCCGCTTCGCGCAGCGCACCGGTACCTGCGCGCTGTCGCGCCAGGTCATCCACCGCGGCGACGAAGTATTCCGCCCGGCCGAACGCCCCGCTCCCGCGAACGCCGCCGCCATGATCTCCGCCGCCGAAGTGCTCGCGCTGGCCGGCAGCAGGTAAAACCCGCCGGCCGTGCGCCGGGCCGGCGGCGCCACGCCGTACGCCAGCCCTAGAAGCGCCGGTCTAATTCCTCCGCTTGTCTGCTACGTCCGCCCGCACTATCGTTACACCACTCAATGTAACGATTACGCGCCGCGGCCGATCGGCCGCGCCGATGGAGGCAGACATGCATGCATGGAGCGCGCGCCATGTCCCGGCGCAAGGCGGAAAGGTCGCGGTCGTGACCGGCGCCAACAGCGGTCTCGGCTGGCAGCTCGCGGAAACGCTGGCCGCGAAAGGCGCGACGGTCGTGATGGGCTGCCGCGACGCCGCCCGCGGCGCGCAGGCCGCCGACGCGATCCGCCGGCTTCATCCTCATGCACGCGTCGAAGTCGATCCGCTCGACCTCGCCGATCTCGCGTCGATCGCGCGCTTCGCGGCCGACGTCGGCGAACGCCACGGCCGCGTCGACATCCTCTGCAACAACGCCGGCGTGATGTTCCTGCCGCTGCGACACACGCGCGACGGCTTCGAGATGCAGTTCGGCACCAACCATCTCGGCCATTTCGCGCTGACGGGCCATCTGCTGCCGGCGCTGCGCGCCGCACGCCGGGCGCGCGTCGTCACGATGTCGAGCGGCTTCAACCGCGGCGGTCGGATTCGTGTCGACGATCTGCGCGCCGCGCATCGCTACAACCGTTATCTCGCCTATTGCGACAGCAAGCTCGCGAACCTCGTGTTCGCACTCGAGTTGCAGCGCCGCTTCGAGCGCGCGGCGTTCGCCGGCATCAGCGTCGCCGCGCACCCCGGCTACGCGGCGACCAACCTGCAGTTCGCCGGCCCCGCGATGGACCGCTCGCCGGCCCGCGCCGCGCTGATGCGTGTCGCGAACCGTTATCTCGCGCAACCGGCCGACCAGGGCGCACTGCCTGCGATTCATGCGGCGACGTCGCCCGATCTGGCCGGCGGCGCGTACATCGGTCCGTCCGGCTGGTTCGAATCGCGCGGGCTGCCGGCACCGGCAAGCGTGCCGCGCGCGGCGCGCAGCGTGGCGTCGGCGGCATTGCTGTGGGAAGCATCGGAAGCCGCAACAGGCGTGCGCTTCCTCAGCTCCGGCGCGCCCGTCGGACGCGCGCCGGGCCGGCCGTTCGACACGACAGCCGAAGCGCGCTGAACCGCGTGCCGGCGTGCGCGATATTCTTCATACTTATTACGTCAACCGAAAAGAAAGCCCGTTGAAAGACTGAAACGGCGCCGCACTGTTACCAGTCAGGAAACAATTTATCGTCAAAATCAGCGTTTACCCTGAACACGCCGGTGACTAAGATTTGATCAATCGCTCAAGACATGGTGTCGAGAGCGAACTCAATAAAACACCGGAGGTCACCATGAAATCGCTCGTTTCCGCAGTCGTTGCCGCTGCCGCCCTGTCCGCTTCGTTCGGCGCATTCGCGCAAAGCACCGTGACGCGCGCTCAAGTGCGCAACGAACTGGTCCAGCTCGAACAAGCCGGCTACAAGCCGGGCGTGTCGAGCCCGTACTACCCGAACGACATCCAGAGCGCCGAAGCGCGTGTTCATGGTGCCGACACCAGCGGCTACGGCGCGCAACCGGCTCCGCTCGTCCACTCGGGCGCGCCGGCCGCATCGTCGAACGCACGCGATTCGATCTTCTTCGGCCAGTAAGCCGACGCGCCCTCGGCGGGCGCCGCGCATCGCGCGATGAAGTGACGCAGTCCGGACGAGCCCCCTTCGCGGGGCTCGTCTTTTTTGTGAAACGCATACCTCCGCCGCCCGGCAGCGGGTGGCTTTGCCCGGACGCGTGGCGTCCGGGTGCTTTTTCCCGGCGAGGTGTGCGTGAATGCGTCGTGTGCGCCGGTCAGCGTGCCACGGCCCCTGCCGGCGCCGACCGCGACAGCACGCGCCACCGCGACAGCAGTTCGTCGCGATCGACGTAGCAGCCCTGCAAGTGCCGGCGGCCCGTCGACGGGTCGAACTCGGTGCGCGCATGCAGCACGCGCCGGTTGTCGAACGCCCACATGTCGCCCGCCCGCAGCCGGCGCTGCACGCGAAAACGCGGCTCGCGCGCAAGCGCGAGGAATCGCCGGTACGCGCGATAGACCGCTGCAACCGAGCCGGCCGGCGCATCGAGCGGCCCGCGCAGGAAGTTCGCGACGCGCACTTCCGTGACGTTGCCGCGCGCATCGAGCCCGATCACCGGCGCCGAACAGCGGTAGTCGCTATTCGCGCTCTTGTTCCAGAACTCGAACGGCGTCGACGCGAGTCGTTCGAAATCGTCCGGATGTTCGCGCCGCAGTGCGTCCGCTAGCGCGAAGCCGTCGAGGAAGATGCTGTCGCCGCCCGTCGCGTCGTTCGCGAGGCAGTGCAGGAACTGCACGCCGGGCTGCAATTCGCGTGTCGGCAGGTCGGTGTGCGGCGGAAGATTCAGCGACGTATACGCATTGCTGTCCGGGCGCGGCTTCGATTCGACGTCGAACAGCACACCGAAATTGCTTTCGCGGATCAGGCCGATGCGGCGCGCGATCCCGTCGACGCGGCCGCGCTCGGCCGGCACGCCCTCGACGAGCGTCAGCCCCGTGCGCTGCAAAGCGCCGAGCCATGCCAGCAGTGCGCGGTCGTCCTCCATCACGTCGCGCCACGCGAACACGCCGATCGCCGTCGCATCGTCGCCGGTCCATACGTGGCGCCCGTGCGCGGCCAGGCGCTCCGCGCGCGACGCATCGTCGTATGCATGCGCACGCAACCAGCCGGGCGACCACGCACTGCGATGCCCGTCGTTCCATTCCACATGCAGCGCACCGTCGGTTTCGACATGCACGGTGAGCGCAGACAAATCCTCGCTCGCATCGGCGATCTCGAACACCTGTTCGCGCGTGATCGCATGCACGCACGCGGCACACGCGCAGTTGTCGCGCAGCCAGTCGAAATGGAACGGCGATCGTCGTGCGTCGCTCCACTCGATATCCACCGCGTCATCGCCGATCGTCGCCGCCGCGATGGCCGCGTCGGCCGAAAACGTCCGCCAGTCCTCGATACGGTGTTGCGCCGCTGCCTGCATCGTTGCCTCCCGGAAAACGCCCGCTACGCGTGTGGTGCGAGCAAGAACCCGCCGACCATCCGGTGCATCCATGCGGCCTGCGGGCTCGTCCCGAGCGCGCGCCAGCAGCCGTGCACCAGCCCCTCTCCCATCCAGTGGCGCGCCACCCCGCCGGCCGCACGAATCCGTTCGACGTACACGCGCGCATCGTCGCGTAGCGGATCGTGCTCCGCGCCGATCGCGAGCACCGGCGGCAGGCCGTCGAAACGCGCTGCCTCGAGCGGCACCGACGCGCGCAGCAGCGGGTTGCCGCTCCGCAGCGCGCCGGACAAGTCACTGCCCCAGTACAGCGCGCGATAACGATGCACGTCGTCGAGCGTCAGCATCGGCGCGTGCGCTTCCGTTTCGCGCGCGGGCGATTGCGGCTCGAAACCGAGCATCGGATAAACGAGCGCGATGCCGTCCACGTTACGTTCGCCCGCATCGCGCAGCGCGGTCGCCACCGCCGCCGCGAGCATCCCGCCCGCGCTGTCGCCCGCGAGGGTCAACGGGTGCGCGCACGGCCCGAACGGCCAGCGTGCATCGCGCGCGGCGCGCGTCACCGCCACGCAATCTTCGAGTGCGGCCGGCGCGCGGTGTTCGGGCGCCAGCCGGTAGTCGACGGCGATCACGTCGAGGCCCGTATCGGCGGCCAGTTGCGCAGTGATCAGCGCATGACTGTCGAGCGAGCCGACGACGAAACCGCCGCCGTGAAAAAACAGCACCGTGCCGCGCGGCGCGCCGTGCGCCGACGTATAGCGCCGCAGCGCGATCGTGCGGCCGTCCGGCGCACGCCACGCGGCGTCGTGCTGCACGATGCCGGCCGGCAGCGCGGCCGGCGTCCATTCGGCCGCGAAGCGGTCGTAGAGGCGGCGCTGTTCGTCGGGCGGGCGCGCCGCCGCATCGGCCGGATACCACGCGTCGACGGCCGCGACGAACGCCGCGATTTCCGGTTCGAGCATCGTGTGCGCTCCGCGGTCGAGAGTGAAGATCGGAAGGCGAAGCGCGCCGCTAGCGGCGCGGCGGCAGCCCGATCACGCGGCCCGCATACGCAGGCGCCGCGCAATCGCGCTGCAATGCGTGCAGTTCGGCCACGCGCGCGGCCACGTCGTCGTCGAACGGCGCCGATTTCGCGCCGTCGCGCGTATCGACGTGCAGCAGCATCTGCTCGCTCGCCGATACCGCGTCGTCATGCCCGTCGGCGAACAGTTCGAGATACAGGTGCAGCCGCTTCGCGTCGTGCGCGAGCACGCGCGCATCGACGCGCACGGCCGTGCCTTCCTTGATCTCGTGCAGGTAGTTCACGTGCGCTTCGAGCGTGTAGACCGAGCGCCCCCGCTCGCGACGCGCGGCGTCGTCGAGGCCGATGCGATCCAGCAACGCATCGGTCGCGAAGCTGAAGATCAGCAGGTAGAACGCATCGCGCAGGTGGCCGTTGTAGTCGACCCATTCGGGCCGCACCACGTCGCGGTGAATCGTCAGCGGAGTATCGCCCGTCATCGCCTGTCCTTTATTCCTCGAATCGCATCCCGTGCCGCGCCTTCACCGCGGCGATCGATTTCAGCACCTCGGTGATGCACTCGTCGCGATAGCGCTCGAGTTCCTTGATGCTGCGCGTGCCTTGCTGTTCGGCCGTGCCTTCGACGACGTTGTCGATCAGCGCATCGGTCAACGTCGGCGCGACCAGTTTCGTCCACGGCAGTTCGAGCGCGGGGCCGAATTGCTGCATGAAGTGTCGCATGCCCGCATCGCCGCCGGCCAACGTGTAGGTCAGGAACGTGCCCATGAACGACCAGCGGATACCCGCGCCGAAGCGGATCGCGTCGTCGATCTCGCCGGTCGTCGCGACGCCTTCGTTGACGAGATGCAGCGCCTCCCGCCACAACGCTTCCAGCAGACGATCCGCGATGAAGCCCGGCACTTCCTTGCGCACGTGCAGCGGCCGCATGCCGAGCTTGCGATAGACCTCCATCGCGCCTTCGACCGCTTCCGGCGACGTGCGCGCACCGCCGAGCACCTCGACGAGCGGCAGCAGGTAGACGGGGTTGAACGGATGGCCGACCACGCAGCGCTCCGGATGCGTCGCCCGCGCGTAGAAATCGGTCGGCAGCAGCCCCGACGTCGACGACGCGATGATCGCATCGGCCTTCGCCGCACGGCTGATCTGTTCGTGCAGCTCGAGCTTCAGCGCCTCGCGCTCGGGCGCGCTTTCCTGGATGAAATCGGCATCGGCGACGCATTCC
Organism: Burkholderia sp. MSMB1459WGS; assembly: GCF_001534535.1. Classification (NCBI taxonomy): domain Bacteria; kingdom Pseudomonadati; phylum Pseudomonadota; class Betaproteobacteria; order Burkholderiales; family Burkholderiaceae; genus Burkholderia; species Burkholderia sp. MSMB1459WGS. The sequence continues at coordinate 80,942 of NZ_LPMU01000075.1, read as the reverse complement.
TCGATCGTCGACACGAACCGCAACCGCGCGGGATCGGCGCCCGGTGCGAGGCCGACGCGTTCGAGCGCGGGCCACGCATTCGCGACGTTCGCGCGCAGCCGCGCTTCGGCGCCCGGCGCCGGGTCCCACACGACCACGTCGAGACCGTGCGCGAGCGCGCGGGAAATCCATCCGCTGCCGATCACGCCGGTGCCGATGGCGGCAAACGTCTTAATGTCGGTCTTCACTGCCATGTCGATACATCCTTCAATTCAGGGGAAATCGGTGGGCGGCCGCGCGTCGACGCATACCGCCATGCAATGTCAGTCAGTGAAAAAGCTCACGCGAATTCGGCGATCGCGCGACGCTCCAGCGCACGTTCGCCGCGCGCCGGCAGGCCGAGCTTGCGGCGGCCTTCGGCCGGCGTCAGCACGCGGCCGCCGAGGCGCTCGACGATCTCGCGAGCGCGCTCGACGAGCGTGCCGTTGGTCGCATGCACACCGCGATCGAGCCAGATGTTGTCTTCGAGGCCCACGCGTACGTGACCGCCGAGCAGCATCGCCTGCGCGACCATCGGCATCTGCATGCGGCCGATCCCGAAGCCGGCCCAGTGCGCGCCCGGCGGCAGGTTGTCGACCATTGCCTTCATCGTGCCCGTATCGGCCGGTGCGCCCCACGGAATGCCCAGGCACAGCTGGAACAGCGGCGGATCGTCGAGCAGCCCTTCCTTCAGCAGCTGCTTCGCGAACCACAGATGGCCCGTATCGAAGATCTCCAGCTCCGGCTTCACGCCGAGTTCCTGGATGCGCTTCGCGCCGGCGCGCAACTGCGCGGGTGTCGACACGTAGATGTAATCGCCGTCGCCGAAATTCAGCGTGCCGCAGTCGAGCGTGCAGATTTCCGGCAGCAGTTCCTCGACGTGTACGAGGCGCGTGAGACCGCCGACCAGGTCGGTCCCCTTGCCGAAGCGCATCGGGTCCTCGCCGGGGCCGATCTCGAGATCGCCGCCCATGCCGGCCGTCAGGTTGATGATCACGTCGACGTCGGCCGAGCGGATGCGGTCGACCACTTCGCGATACAGGTTCGGGTCGCGGCTGCCGCGCCCCGTCTGCGGATCGCGCACGTGGCAGTGGGCGACCGTCGCGCCGGCCTTCGCGGCTTCGATCGCGGCGGCCGCGATCTCCTTCGGCGTGACCGGAATCGCCGGATGCTTGCCGACCGTATCGCCCGCGCCCGTGACGGCGCAGGTGATGATGACTTCGTGGTTCATGCTGGATGCCTCGCTTGATTCGGGTTGTGTCGCATTGCGGGGAGCGCGTGGGCGCAGGCCGTTACAGGCCGAGATACGCCTTCACGGCAGGCAGGCCGTCCTTGCCGTCGAACGTCTTGACGCCTGCGAGCCAGGGATCGAGCACCTGCGGGTTCTTCTTCAGGTACGCCTTCGCGGCCTCGGCCGGCTTGGTCTTGTTCATTACCGACTGCATCAGCTGGTTCTCGAGCTGGGTCGAGAAGCGCAGGTTCGTCACGAGCTTGCCCGCGTTCGGGCAGCGCGCGATGAAGTCGGGCGCGGTCAGCGTGTACACGCGCGCTTCGCCGTAGTTCGGCCCGAACGCCGCGTCGCCGCCGGACAGGTAGTTCATGCTGAGCTGGATGTTCATCGGATGCGGCTCCCAGCCGAGGAACACGACCCACTTCTTCTCGCGGATCGCGCGCTCGACCGTCACCAGCATCCCGGCCTCACTCGATTCGACGAGCTTGAAGCCACCGAGCCCGTACTGGTTCGTGTCGATCATCTTCTGGATCGTCGCGTTCGCGCTGCTGCCCGGCTCGATCCCGTAGATCTTGCCGTCGAGTTCCGCGCGGTGTTTCGCGATGTCGTCGAAGGTCTTCAGGCCGGCCTGGTATTCGTAGCTCGGCACCGCGAGCGTCGCCTTCGCGCCGGACAGGTTCGGCGGCTCGACGACGTTGATCGACTTGCTGTCGAGGAACGGCTGCAACTGCTTCTGCTGCACGGGCCACCAGTAGCCGAGCGACACGTCGAGCTGCTTGCTCTTGAGACCGGCGAACGAGATCGGCACCGACGCGATCGTCGTGGTCGGCTTGTAGCCGAGCGCCTCGAACACGGTCGACGCGAGCGCCGTGGTCGACGTGATGTCGGTCCAGCCGATATCCGCGAAACGCACGGTGCGGCAGGTCGCGGCCTCCGTCTCGGCAAGCGCCGCGTGCGTGAACGCGCCGGTCGCCAGCACGGCCGCGGCTAGCGCGGCGATCTTCGTCGACTTCATGGTTCGATTCCTCCCGGTTGATCTCGCGGCAGCCGGTGCGCGGAGTGTGCGCCGGCCTGCATCGTGGGAGTAAAAGTAACGAGCCATATTCGCACCGAGAAGACCGGCGGCGACCTGTTCTTGACTGTTTGCGACTATGAGTGGAAACCACTAGGTTCGGCGAGAGGCTTGCCGGATGGGGGTTTGGGGTTTTTCTGGCGCGCGACGGGATTGCCCGGATGCGGCGCGCGCCTTTCGATTCCGCCACGGCCTTGCTGACGGATTTCCGACACGTCGCCGAATACCGCGGGGCGGCCCTATGCTGGGAATCGCCGGGCGATCGCGCGCCGCCGCCGGATACCGTGCCGCTCCGGGCCTGGATGTTGCGCGTCATTGGAACGGATGCCGACGGACGCGGCCGGCCGTCGCGGTGTCTGCCTCCGATCTATTCAGCCAGGAGCCATACGATGCTCGTCGCTTGCTTCGTCGTCGCCCTTTTCGTCGTCCTTTTCGCCGTCATCGCGGCCATGCACCGCGCCGTGACGCGCGACGCGGACGCGAACCTTCGCGCGCGATTCGATGCGGAAGGCCCGCGCGGCGACGCGGCGCGCCGGTTGATGCGCGACGCGGGATACGGCGTCTGAGTCTCGACGTCAGTCCGGCCGAACACGCTGGCCGTCAGGGTGGCGACGCGGCGCGTTCAGCCCGCCGTCACCGCCCGCACGAACGCCTGCGCCAGCACCGTCGGCTCCACCGGCAGCACCAGCGCGCACACCGATCGCGCGTCCTCGTCGGAAATCGGCACGAACGCGACGCCGTCGATCCCGACGCTCGCCATCCGCGCCGGCACGATCGCCACACCCCACCCGGCCGCGACGAGATTCAGCATCGACGTCTTCGGCGACACGATCCGCGCGGCCGCCGGCACGAAGCCTCGCTTCAGGCACAGATCGATCACGACGCGCGCGAGGCCGCCCCGCTCCCGAGACACGGCCGATACGAACGGCTCATGCCGCAGCCGCGCTATCGCGATGCGTTTGCGGCCCGCGAGCGGATGATCGGCCGGCACCGCCGCGCACAAGCGCTCGGCGGCCAGTTCAACGAAACGCACGCGTGCATCGCGCCGCAGCACCGGCAGCCGAACGATCCCGATATCGGCATGGCCGTTCGCAATTTCGGTCACCTGATCCTCGGACGACGCGCGGTCGAGATCGACCCGCGCGCCCGGACAATCGCGCATGAAGCGGTCCAGATCCGGCATCAGGCTGCCGACGGGAACGGTACTGGAATGCAGAAGCCGCAGCACGCCGGCTTCCCCGCGCGACAACCGTGCACCTTCGTCGGCAGCCGCCGTCAGCGCGGCCGGGACCGATGCCACGCGTTCGCGGTAGATCGCGCCGGCCGGCGTGAGCCGCACGCCCCTCGGCTCGCGGTCGAACAGCGGGAACCCGAGTTCGTCCTCGAGCTGACCGATCTGCCGGCTGAGCGCCGACTGCGCGACATGGAGCGCACCCGCGGCCGGCGTGAAGCCGCCGAGGTCCGCCACGGTCAGGAAGTACTGGATTTGCCGGAGTGATGGCATGCCGAAACGAGATGGATGAGCGCCGGATTCGATATTTGCGTTATACCGGCGCGCTCCGCAGAATGAAAGCCTTCCGTGCCGGCATCGCCGGCGCGGCCATCCTTTCGGAGCGTTCGTCCTCGTGGCTACCTTCCTGTCGTATCTGCTGGTCGTGGCGGCCGGCATCAGCGTTGCATTGCAGCAGGTGCTCAACGCGAACCTGCGCGCGCAGCTCGGTTCGCCGTGGTGGGCCGGGTCGGTCAGCTACGTCGTCGGCCTGGCCGCGATGCTGGCGGTCGCGCTCTTGTCGCCTCACCCGCGCGTGAGCGGCACGTTCTCCGGCGCGGGGTCGTGGTTCAGCTGGACGGGCGGATTCTTCGGCGCGGTATTCGTCGGCATCGCGATCCTGATGGTGCCGCGCTTGGGCGCGGCGACGACGCTCGCGCTGATCGTCGTCGGGCAGATGACCGGCGCGCTCGTATTCGACCACTTCGGCGTGCTCGGCATCCAGCAGCATTCGGCGAGCGCGATCCGCATTGCCGGCGCGGCGTGCCTCATCGTCGGGGTGGTGCTGATCCGCGCGTGACGGCAAGCGCGTGCGTTCCCGGTACGCCGGCAACGCACGCACTCGCCGCGACGCTCACGCGTAGTTCATCATCACCGACTTGCTCTCCATGTACTGGTCGATCACCGCGCGGCCGAGTTCGCGGCCGAAGCCCGACTGCTTCATTCCGCCGAACGGCAATGCGTTGTCGAGCAGCGAGTGGCAGTTGACCCACACGGTGCCCGCCGCAATCCGCGGCACCAGCTTGTGAATCGCCGCAAGATCGTTCGACCAGATGCTCGCGCCGAGGCCATACGGCGTATCGTTCGCGAGCCGCACGGCCGTATCGAGATCATCGAACGGCATCGCGACGAGCACCGGTCCGAAGATCTCCTCGCGCACCACGCGCATCGCCTGCGTCGTATCGACCAGCACCGTCGGTTCGACGAAGAAGCCGGGGCCGTCGATCGCGCGGCCGCCGGCCGCGGCGCGCGCGCCCTCGCCGAACCCCGAGTCGATGTACCCGCACACGCGCTCGCGCTGCTTCGCCGATACGAGCGGCCCGATCTGCGTCGACGGATCCATCCCCGGGCCGATCTTCAGGCTCGCCGCGATCTTCGCGACGCGCTCGATCACGCCGTCGAACACTTTCGCATGGATGTACGCGCGCGAACCGGCCGTGCACACCTGCCCCTGGTTGAAGAAGATCGCGTTCGCGACGCCCAGCGCGGCCTTGTCGAGATCGACGTCGGGCAGCACGATCACCGGCGACTTGCCGCCGAGTTCCAGCGACATCCGCGTCATGTTGTCGAGCGCCGCGTGGCCGATCGTCTTGCCCGTTAGCGTCGACCCGGTAAATGCGATCTTGTCGATGCGCGGATCGCGCGACAGCGCCGCGCCGGCCGTATGACCGTAGCCGGTGACGATATTGACGACGCCGTCCGGGAACCCGGCCGCCTGGATCAGCTCGCCGAGCCGCAACGCGCTCAGCGGCGTGTCTTCGGCAGGCTTCAGCACGACGGTGCAGCCGGTCGCGAGCGCCGGTGCGATTTTCCATGCGGCCATCAGCAGCGGGAAATTCCACGGAATGATCGCGCCGACCACGCCGACGGGTTCCTTGCGCGTATAGGCGAAGATCTCGCTGTCCGGCAGGTACGGCACGCCGGCGTCGATCACGCTGCCTTCGATCTTCGTCGCCCAGCCGGCCATGTAGCGAAAGCACTGCGCGGCCATCGCGACGTCGAGCCCTTGCGCGACCGTCACCGGCTTGCCGTTGTCGAGCGATTCGATTTCGGCGAGCTCGCGCGCGTTGGCTTCGATCAGGTCGGCGAGCACCAGCATCAGGCGCTCGCGATCGGTGGTCTTCGCGCTGCGCCACGGACCCGCATCGAATGCATGGCGCGCGGCGGCGACGGCCTGCTGCACGTCGCGTTCGTCCGCTTCGGGCACGCGAGCGAGCACGGTGCCGTCGGCCGGGTTCACGACCTCGATCTGGCGTCCCGACGCGGCGTCGCTCCACTCGGCGCCGATCAGCATCTTCTTCGGCTTCGCGAGAAACGCGCGGGTTGCGTCGAGCAGCGGAAAGGTTTGGTTCGTCTCCATGTTCACGTTTTCCTGATTCGTTGAGTCAGTCGGTCAGTAGCGATCCGCAACGCCGTCGATCCCGCGCGCCTGCAGCGCGCGGACGAGGCCGGCGCGCACGGTCGCGACGTCCGACAGCGCGGGACGGCGGTGCGCGGCAACTTCGGCGGCCGTATACGGTTTGAAGTCGCGTGGCAGCGCATCGCGGTTCGTCGTCGTGAGCAGCCAGTTCAGCACGTCGGCCAGCTCCCGATCCGACAGCGCCGAGTTCGACGCGCCGGGCACGCGCATCACGTACTCGCGCCCGGCCGGCAGATGCGTGAAATAGCCGAGCGAGTTCGCGAGCGGCGGCACCTTGCCGGGAATGCCGCCGCCCGTCGCCGTGTGGCAACCCATGCAGTTGAGCACCCAATGCTGTCGTGCCAGCGCCGCATCGGCTGTGCCGTCCGCATGCGCGGGCCCGGCAAACGCGCAAGCCGCGGCACCCGCCAGGAGCAACCGGGACGACAGGCGATGCGACAGGCCGCCGAACCGCGACGACGGCGCGCAAGCGCCGTTCACAGGCCGAGCCCCTTGATCACCGCCGCACGCTGCGCATGCACGGCCGCGCCGTCCATCGGCTTCGCGCGCGCCGCACGGATATCGGCCGCCGTGAACGGCTTCGCGTCGCCATGCTGCGCGTTGAGGTCGAACACGACGTAGTTGAGCACGTGCGCGATGTCGTCGTCGCTCGCGCTCGCGAACGACGGCATCTTGAAGTTGTAGCGCTTGTCGTGCACTTCGATCTCGCCGAACATCCCGTGCAGCAGCGTCGCGATCAACTGCGCACGCCCGGCTTCCGCCGCCGCGTACTTGCCCGGATACTCGGTCAGCGGCGGCGCAAGGCCGTCCTGCCCTTTCCCACCCGCCTGGTGACATACCGCGCACTGCGTGTCGAACAAGCCTTTCCCGGCCGGGTAACGCACGGTGTCCTGTGCACCGGCCGCGCCGGGCAACGCGATGGCCGCCATGGCCGCCATGGCCGTCATGCACGCAACGACGATTTTTCCCGCCTGCTTCACGCTCATTGTTTTGCCGCTCCCAGCAGAACCGAAACCGAACAGTGGTAATTCGAATTACCGTTCGCCATGCACCAGTTGATGTCGTTGTTCAGCGACAGCTTGTACAGCGGCTTCTCGCGCTCGTTGCGATTGCAGAAGCACTTGCCGCACGACGTTTTTCCGCAGCAATCGTTGTACGAAACGATGTAGTCCGAACCGTCGTGCGGATTGCGGCAGGTGCCGATCCACGTGATCGGCGAAGGCGTCGTACCCGGCGGGCAACTGCTCGACGTGCCACCGCAGCAACTGCAAAGCCAGCCGTCGATCGCGCAGTATTTCCAGTAGTCGCAGCTCGTCGGGTCGTCGCTTGCCCCCGATGCCGCAGCGCCGTATGCGCCCGACGCGCCGGATGCCGCGTCGGCCGCATACGCGGTGCGGTCCACAGGCAGCAGCGGCAGCAGCGCAGAACCCACCAGCACCTTGCCGAGCTTCGCCATCGCGCTGCGCCGCGAACTGTGCTGCGCGACGCCGCGCGCCGACCGCTCGAACCATGAATCAAACACGCCCATGTCGTCGTTCTCCAATGACGTTGAAAAAGGTTCGGCCGGTCATGCGTGCTGCGCGTGCCCGTCGTGGGCATCGCGGCCGGGGTCGCCGTGCACGTACTGCTGCAGCGACGCGACGCCGCGCTCCTTCGCCTCGAACAGGCTCTCGAGATGCTCGCGCGTGTTGACGAGCCCTTTCGCGCGCACCGTGCCCGTTTCGTCGAGCAGCACCGCATACGGCAGCTTGCCGATCTGATACGCGAGGCCGAGCTCCTGCGACAGCACGTACGGGAAGCGCCCGAGGTCGTGCTTTCGCGCGAAGCGCGCGTGTTCGTCGGCATCGCCGTCGCTCGCGAGCACGATGTTCACCGGCGTCGCCTCGCTGGCCTGCAGCGACGGGAGCAGCGGCAACAGCTTCTTGCAGACCGGGCACGTCGGCGACAGGAAGAACAGCAGCGTCGCCTTGCCCGATGCGTCGATGCCGCCGACCTTCACGTGCGAGCCGCGAATGTCGGTCAGTTCGAACGTCGGCGCGATCGTGCCGACCGCCGGCCCCTTGTCGATCATCAGCGCGCCGGCCGGCATGATGCGTTCGTACAGGATGCCGATCTGGCGCACCAGTGCGAGGCAGATCGCGCCGAGCGCGAGGACGGCCACCCACAACAGGGCGGTGGAAACGGTGAGAGCGGTTTGCATCATGAATTCCTCAGGTGGGCAAGGCGCGGGACGTTGGCAAGCAGCACGTCGACGGTGAGCAGCGCGCAAACGATCAGCAGCACGGAAAAGAACAGCGTCAGGTAGTCGAGCCACACCACGGCGCGCGTACCCGGCTCGACGAACGCGGTCGCGGCCAGCGCGACGAGCAGCAGCACGCGGCCGACATGCAGCCAGCCGATGCCGCGCGGTGCGTCCGCACGGGCGGCGGTGAAGCCGGAACAGCCGCAATCGATGTCGGTATGGCCGCGCAGCAGGTTGATCGCGAGGCCGGCCGCGAACGCCAGGAAGAGCGCGATCAGCGCGATCGCGCCGGCCGTGCGCGTATCGGGAAACAGCAGCGCCGCGGCGCCGATCGCTTCGGCCAACGGAATCGCGAACGCGACGGGCGCGCTCAGCGCATCGGGCAGTAGCCGGTAGCCGGCGAGCGCCTGGCGGAACGCGGCGGGCCGGCGCATCTTCGCGAAGGCGCCGAGCAGCACGACGGCGGCCGCGCCGGCCTGCGCGCTGGTGGCGAGTACGGGATCGAGGGTCATCGCGGCCTCACGGGTTGACGAGCAGCGACGACGTATTGCCGATCTGCTTCTCGACGTGCCGCAGCGCGCCGGTGCGCGCATCCATCACGACGAGGTCGGAGGTTGCCGTCAGCCCGTAGAACAGCGGCTTGTCGTCCTCGCTGACCTGGATCGACACGAGCGGATCGACCTTCTGCTGCGCGAGATCCCAGCGCGCGACGCGCTGCTTCGACTTCAGGTCGTACACCCACACCTGCGTGCCGGGATCCTTGTGCGAGCCGTCGGTGCCCTTGTGCATCAGCACGTAGTACCGGTTCTGCTTCGCGTGCACGGCCGTCTGCTGCATGCCGCCCGGGCGCCAGCCTTCCGCGCGCTCGGCGTCCGTCAGCAGCGGCCACGGTTTGCCGAATGCCGGCTTGTCGCCGCTGAAATCGGCGCTGCGCACGTATCCGCCGTAGGTGGTGAACAGATAGTCGCCCCCGTACCGCGACGCGTTCACGAACGCCGGATCCTTGTCGACGTCGATGAACGCGTCCGACATCGTGCGCTTCGTTTCCTTGCCGTTCGCATCGAGCGTGACGGTCAGCGCCTTGCCGCTTTCGCACAGCGCGGTGAAACGGTCGTTGCCCGACGGATACGCGAGCACGCACGCGGCCATGTCGATCTCCGACAGCACCCGCTTCGAGACGGCGTCGATCACCGTCACCGATGCGGCCGGCGTGATGTTCGCGACGTACAGCCGCTTGCCGTCGGCGCTGAATGCGGTGTTGTACGGCGACGGCACGTGCTGCGCGTGCTTCGCCGGGATCACGATTTCGCCCGCGTGATCGAGCGTCGCGTTGTCGATCATCTCGACGACGTCGGTGCGCGCGCCGTGCGAGCCGCGCGAGAAGTAGGTCGTCGCGACGAAGCTGGTCTTGCGGTCGGGCGAGATCGCGAAGCCGGGAGCGAAACCGCCGTCGATCTGGCCGAGCAGCTTCTTCGCATCGGCGTCGTATACGTAGATGCGCCCGTCGGTCATCGACGGCATCGAGATGTCGACGATGTAGAGCGTGTGCGGATGCCACGGCGGCATCTTCTGCACGACCAGTTCTTCGGGTTTTTCCGCCGCGTTCGCGCCGCCGGCCCATGCCGCCGCCAACGCCAGCGTCGCCGCGAGCGCAGCGGTTCGTCGCCTTGTCCTCATGCCGCCTCCAGTGGGGGTTCACGTGATGTGGAGCGACTGTAGTTCGACAATAAACCCGCCCAGCACCCGGACCGGCAACGCGTGCGTGCCGATTCGGGATATCGGAAATGCGCGTGAAAGCCGCGCGGCAGTGCGCCTTCCGACCCTCGGAAGCACGCGCGCGGAATAGCGCTCCCCCGTATTGCGCCGACCGCCCGGTCGGTTTAGTCTTGCGCGGTCCGAACGATCGCCGGAGGCGCCATGCGTGTGTTACATCAGAGGTTCGACGACGCAGACCGGCATGCCGAGGCGCTGCGCGGCTGGGATCAGCGTTACGACCAGATCGGGGCCGGCTCGTATCGCAGCGTGGTCAAACACGCGGTGCTCGACGGCGTGCAACTGTTCCAGGAAACGGCGAACGTGCGCATCATCCAGCGCGGATGCTTGCCGCCCGGCCATACGGTATTCGGGATGCCGCTCGCCGGCTCGGGCGCCTTCGCCTTCGGCAATGCGCGCGTCGAGCCCGGTACGATCGTGGTGGCGCGCGGCGGCGTACCGTTCGAACTCCATTCGCCCGACGACATGTCGCTGATCGGCGTGGTCGTCGAACCCGAGTTGATGCAGCAGATCGAAGATGCCGCCGGCGTCCGGCTGGACGCACGCGCGCTGCGACGCGGCGTGGTCGAGGTGCCGGTCGCCGCGCGCGAGCGCGCGAGCGTGCACCTCGCCACGCTGCTCGAACGCGTACTGGCGGCGCCCGATACGTTCGACGCTGCACGCGTGCAGCGCGCGATGCGCGCCGACGTCGGCAACGTGCTGGTCGATCTCATGACCTACCGGATACCCGAGCCGCAGCACCGGCTCACGCACGCGTGCCACGCCGACATCGTGCGCCGCGTGCACGACTACGTGATCGAGCACCCGGAAGCACCCGTCGACATCCTGAGCCTGTGCACGCAATTGCGCGTCAGCCGGCGCACGATGCAGAACAGCTTTCAGTCGGTCGTACAGACGACGCCGCTCAACTACACGCGCTCGCTGCGCCTCGCGCAGGTGCGGCGCCTGCTGCTCGACACGCGGCACGCCGACCTGCCGATCAGCGAAGCGGCTGCACGCTGGGGCTTCATTCATCTCGGGCATTTCGCGAACGCGTACAAGGCCCAGTTCGGCGAATTGCCGTCGACGACGGCGCGCCGGACGGTGCATCGTGCAAAAACGCGCTGAGCGCCGGCAAAACCCGCGATAATCCCGGCTTGAACGTTCGGCGCCCGCGAATCGGGCGCGGCCCGCGCCGGCCCGCTCGTCGCGACGCACGGCTCGTACCGACTACCTGCTTGCACCCCACACCCCGATGCCCGAGGATTTCCACTTCCTGTTGCTACCCGGCTTCTCCGCGCTCGGCTTCATGTCCGCGGTCGAGCCGCTGCGCGTCGCGAACCGCTTTCGCACCGAGCTGTATCGCTGGCACGTGATCAGCGCGGACGGCGCACCCGTGGCCGCGAGCAACGGCATTCCGGTCGCCGCCGAAGCCGCGTGCGCGGACGTCCCGCAGGTCGATACGGTGTTCGTCGTCGCGGGCTTCGATCCGCTCGTGTGCTACACGCGCACGCTCGGCGACTGGCTGCGCCGCCAGCACCGGCATGGCGCCACGCTCGGCGGCATCGATACGGGTAGCTTCGTGCTCGCGGAAGCCGGGCTGTTCGACGCGTCGCAGCCGCTCACGCTGCATTGGGAAGCGCTGGCGGCGTTCCGCGAGCGCTATCCCGGCCTGAACGCGACGCAGGAGCTGTTCGAGATCGACGAGCGGCGCATCACGTGCGCGGGCGGCACCGCGTCGATCGACATGATGCTCGACCTGATCGGCCGCCGGCACGGCGCCGACCTCGCGGCGGCGATCTCCGAGCAGTTCGTCGTCAGCCGCATCCGGCAGCGCTCGGACAGCCAGCGGCTCGAGATCGCCGCGCGCTACGGCGTGCACAACCGCAAGCTGATCCAGGTGATCGGCACGATGCAGCGACACATGGACAACCCGCTCGGCTCCGACGCGCTCGCGCAGGAAGTGTCGATCACGCGGCGCCAGCTCGAACGGCTGTTCAGCGCGATGCTGAACGACACGCCGACGCGCTTCTACCTGAACCTGCGCCTCGATCGCGCACGCGAACTGCTGCAACAGACCGACATGAGCATCACGTCGGTGTGCGTCGCGTGCGGCTTCGAATCGCCGTCGCATTTTTCGCGCACCTATCGCGCGCGATTCGGGATGAGCCCGCGCAGCGACCGGCGGCCGACGCGCTGACCGTCTCGGCTTTTGATCACAATCCGGCGCGGTATTACGCGTTCCGGCAGCGTTTCCCGCCGTTCGTTGAACAATGCCGGCGACTGGTCGACGAACCGAAGCGGTCGTCGAAAATAATCTGGAATGTCGTTGAAAATATTCTGTAACATACCAAACAAAGTTAGATAGATAGCCTAACGACCCGATCGTCGATCTCGACGGACGTCGGGTCACGCAGGCTGCCAACCGATATCCAATATCGATCCGAGGGGTATGACATGACGATGCTCGATTCGCCGTCGCCGCACCTGCCTGCCGTTCGCTTCTCGTCCGCCTCTCCTGCCCGCTTCTTTTCGACCTGACAGTTAGGGATCCTTAGTCAGTCGATACCCCCAACACCGCTTTGCCGCACCGGTTCCATCGAACCGGCGCGCGGGCCGTGTCGTGCCTGCTCGCCACGAGCGCGCGGGCGTGTCCAACCGTTGAGATGAGGATCACGTATGCAGACATCACGCAAAGCATTGCCGCTCGCCCTGGGTCTCGCGCTCGGTTTCGGCATCGTCGGCGGCACCCTGGCCGATACGAAAGCGCCGAATCCACGGGCCGCGAGCCTGCGCGAAAGCCTGACGCGCGGCGTCGCGCCGCCGGCCGCGAAGGCCGACACGGCCGCCGGGCAATTCCGCGCGGACGGCGTCGCCGTCACGCTGTACAACCCGGCCTATCGCGTCAAGAAAGCCGCCGCGACACCCGCCGCCACCGCGCGCGACTTCGTCGCGTCGCAAGCGGCGCAGCTCGGGCTCGACGCCGCCGCGCTCGCGAGCCTCGTCGTCACATCGGAACGCGACGACGCCGACTTCACCGTCGTGCGCCTGCAGCAGCAGGCGGCCGGCTTGCCCGTGTACGGCAGCGACATCGCGGTGACCGTCGCGAAGGACGGCCGCATCCTGTACGTCGCGAGCAACACGATCAACGGCGTGGTCGCGACGACGCGCAAGTCGCAGGCCGTCGACCAGCAGCAGGCATTCGACCGCGCCCGCGCGTATCTCGGCGCGAGCGGCTTCACGCATCTCGATGCGCAACTCGTCGCGTTCGTCGACAAGGCCGGCACGCACACCGCGTGGAAGGTGCGCGGCCGCCCGCAGGATGGCCCGAAAGGCGACTGGGAACTGCTGATCGATTCGGGCAGCGGCGAAGTGCTACGCGCCGAGGACAAGGCGTTCTACGCGACCGACGGCACCGGCTTCGTGTTCCGCCCCGATCCGCTGTCGCCGACGAAGAGCAGCTACGGCAGCACGGGCTACAAGGACGGCAACGACGCGGATTCGACACAGCTCACGGCCGCGCGCGTACGCGTGACGCTGAAGGATCTCGCGCAGTCGGGCACGCGCTACACGCTGACGGGCCCGTACGCGGCGTGCGTCGATTTCGATGCGCCGCTCGACAAGGCCTGCCCGTCGCAATCCACGCCCGCGTTCGAATTCACGCGCGGCAACCTGTATTTCGAGGCCGTGAACGCGTACTACCACATCGACACGTTCCTGCGTTACGTGAACCAGACGCTCGGCATCAAGGCGCTGCCGTACCAGTACACGGGTGGCGTGCAGTACGACCCGCACGGCGAATCGGGCGACGACAACTCGTCGTACTCGTCGAGCAGCGGCCGGCTGACCTTCGGGCAAGGCGGCGTCGACGATGCGGAAGACGCGGACGTCGTGATCCACGAGCTCGGCCACGGCATCCACGACTGGGTCACCAACGGCGGCCTGTCGCAACAGGAAGGCTTGTCGGAAGGCACTGGCGACTATCTCGCCGCCGCGTACAGCCGCGACTTCAACCAATGGAGCCCGTCGGATGCGCAGTATCACTGGGTCTACAACTGGGACGGCCACAACGAGTTCTGGGGCGGCCGCGTGACCAACTGGAACGTCGGGCGCACCTATGCGCAGGCGCGCGGCGCGGAGATCCACACGGCCGGCCAGTACTGGGCATCGTGCAACCTCGTGGCACGCGATGCGATCGGCGCGCAGGCAATGGACAAGGCGTTCCTGAAGGGGCTGTCGATGACCAACAGCTCGACCAACCAGAAGGCCGCCGCGCAAGCCGTGCTGACGGCCGCATCCGCGCTCGGCTACAGCAGTGCGCAGCTCGCCGCGATCGGCAACGCGTACAACAAGAGCTGCACGTACGGCGTGACCGTCCCGCAGAAGTCGTAACGCCCGCAGCAGGCGGGAGCGCATCGCACGATCTGCGGCGCGCTCCCTTCATCGACATCGCCATCCTCACGAGATCGAACATGCCTACTCTGAAATCGACCCGCCTGAGTGCCGCGCTGGGCGGCATGCTGTTGACCGCCGCCGCGCATGCGGCGCCCGTCTGGATCACGCTCGGCGACACCGCGTTCCGCCAGCTTCAACGTATCGACGCGACCGCAACCGCGCAATACAGCACGACCGTCGAAGCCGGCAAGGCGGCCCACGGCGCCGCGCGTCGCGAAACCGTTCACGTCGTCGAGATCGACGATTCCCGTCTCGGCGAGCTGGCCCGCGCCGTCCACCGCACGCGCGGCCACGGGCCCGGCTACGTCGTGCACGACTCGTTCGACGACGCACGGCAGGCGCTCCAGCCGTTGCCTGCGACGCTCGCGAAACAGGCCGCTGCCCCCGCGTACACGGTGTCGAACGTGCCGCAGATCGGCACATGGGTCCAGCAACTGCAGGCCAGCAACATCGTCGGCACGATCACGTCGCTGTCGGGTTTCACGAACCGCTACTACACGACGTCGCACGGCGTCGCCGCATCCGACTGGCTCGCGTTGCAGTGGAAGCAGCTGGCGGCTTCGCGCGCCGATATCGCCGTCGAACAATTCGCGCACACGGGCTTTCCGCAGAAATCCGTGATCCTGACGATCCGCGGCAGCGATCCGGCCGCAGGCACCGTCGTGCTCGGCGGCCACCTCGATTCGACCGTGGGCCGCACGACGGAAAACACGCGCTCGCCCGGCGCCGACGACGATGCGTCGGGCATCGCCAGCCTGACCGAGGCGCTACGCGTGCTGCTCGCGAACGGCTACCGGCCGAAACGGACGATCAAGTTCGTCGGATATGCGGCCGAGGAAGCCGGGTTGCTCGGCTCGAAGGCGATCGCGAAGCAGTTCCGCACGCAGAATGCGAACGTGGTCGGCGTGCTGCAGCTCGACATGACGAACTACAAGGGCGATCCGAAGGACATCTACCTGATCACCGACTACACGAACGCTGCACAGAACACCTACCTGGCGAACCTGGCTAAGACCTACCTGCCCGAGCTTGCCATCGGCACATCGCAGTGCGGGTATGCATGCTCGGATCACGCGTCGTGGAATGCGCAGGGGTATCCGGCATCGTTCCCGTTCGAGGCCGACCAGAACGACAGCCCGTACATCCACACGGCGAACGACACGCTGGAAAACTCGGATCGACAAGCGAACCATGCGCTGAAGTTCGGCAAGCTCGCGCTGGCCTATGCGGTCGATCTCGGCGGCATTGCCGGCGCGACGGTCAAGCGCTGAACGTTCCGTGTCGAGCGGCTCGCACACTCGCGGCGAAACGGGCGTTCACCTGCATGGGTACGCCCGTTCGAATACCTTTTCGCCGTCCGGCTAGAATCGTCGTTCGACCATTCGCTACGCGCTTCCATACCATGACCGAACCCACCCGCTCCATCGACGACCTGTCGCCTGCCCGCGTCACGACCGCCTTCGACCTCCCCGGCCATACGACCGTTCGCTCGCTCGGCGTCGCACAGGGCATCGTCGTGCGCTCGCGCTCGATCGTCGGCTCGTTCGGCGCGTCGCTGCAGACGATCTTCGGCGGCAACATCACGCTCTATACGTCGCTGTGCGAAAAAGCGCGCCAGCACGCGTTCGACAAGATGCTCGACGACGCGCGCAAGCTCGGCGCGAACGCGGTCGTCGCAATGCGCTACGACTCGACCGAGATCGGATCGGGCGTAACCGAAGTCATCTGCTACGGTACGGCCGTGCGCGTCACGCAGGATGCATGACGTGTGATGCGCGTCACGCGTCGCGTTCGAGCGACTTCATGTTCGTGAGCTGCGGAAACAGCCGCATCCACGCGAGCGCGACGGCGATCGTCGCCGCGCCGCCGACGACGATCGCGGCCGGCGCGCCCCACCACGCGGCCGTCACGCCGGATTCGAATTCGCCGAGCTGGTTCGACGTGCCGATGAACAACGCGTTGACCGCGCTCACACGGCCGAGCATGTCGTCGGGCGTGCGCAGTTGCACGAGCGACAGGCGCACGACGACGCTGATCACGTCCGACGCGCCGAGCGCGGCCAGCGCCACGAGCGACAACGCGAAGTGCCGCGACAACCCGAACACGATCGTCGCGATGCCGAACGCGATCACGCCGCCGAACATCGCGCGGCCCGGCCGGCCCTTCAACGGGAAACGCGTGAGCCACAGCGTGCCCGCGAGCGCGCCGACGGCCGGCGCCGCGCGCAAGGCGCCGAGCCCCCACGGGCCGACCTGCAGGATGTCGCGCGCGTAGATCGGCAGCAGTGCGGTCGCGCCGCCGAACAGCACGGCGAACAGATCCAGCGACAGCGCACCGAGGATCGCCGGCTCGCGCCGGATGAACGCGATGCCCGAAAACACCGAGCGCAGCGTGACCGGCTCGCGGGCGGGTGGCGCGCTGCGCAGCGGAATCGTGCCGCTCAGCATCGCCGCAGTCGCGAAGGCCGCCACGCTCGTGCCGAACGCGACGGGCGCGCCGACACCATAGAGCAACCCGCCGAACGCGGGACCGAGAATCTGCGCGGCCTGGTTGGCGGACGTCGACAGCGCGGTCGCCCGCGGCAAATCGGTGCGCGGCACGACGGCCGGCAACAGCGACGACACCGACGGCGACTCGAACGCGCGGGCCGTGCCGACGATCGCCGCGAGCGCATACACGGCCGGCGCGGCCAGCCACCCTTGCGCCGCGCCGAGCAGGAACACGCCGGCGGCCAGTGCCTCGACGCTCTGACAGATCGTCGCGATGCGCCGGCGGTCGTAGCGGTCGGCCACCTGCCCGACGACCAGCGTCAGCGCGAACATCGGCACGAACTGCGCGAGGCCGACCAGGCCGAGCGCGAACGCGCTGTGCGTGAGCGCATACACGTACCAGCCGATCGCGACCGACAGGATCTGGAAGGCCAGCGACGACATCACGCGCGTGCCCCAGAAACGCCGGAACGGCGCGTGGCGGAACAGGTTGACGGGTAACGGGGATAACGGACTGGAATCGGGCACGGAGGTGGTCATCGGGGTCTCGGCGGCTGGCGGTGCGCACCGCAACCATTCGGGAAACGACGACGCACGCGGGTGCGCGCGGCAACGGTGCGGACGCGGCCAAACCGCGATGATATGCCAATCGCCGAAAACCGGCCCGACGCCGGCCACGAGCCGTCGAGCCGGCGCATCGCACAAAAAAAAAGCGCGAACCGCGGTTCGCGCCAAAGAGAGACCTCGCTGAAGACGTCACACCAACCCGCCACTCCGCTCAGAACGAATGCCGCATCCCGATCCGCACGTCGGCCTGCGTCTGCGTCGTCGACGGCGTGAAGCTGTAGCCGATCACCGCATCGACGCCCTGCGACGCGCGCAGGTAGTCGCCGGAGATGTACACGTCCGTGCGCTTCGACAACAGGTAATGCAGGCCCGCCGTGCCCTGGTTCCAGTGATGGCCCTCGAAGCGCGTGTGCTGGTAGCCCGCGATGAAGCTCAGCGCCGGCGTGAACTGGTACAGGCCGCCGCCTTCGTACACCTGCATGTGCGACGACTGGCCGAAGCCCTTGATCGTCGTGTACGAGTAGTTGGCGTCGAGCGTCAGCTTGCCGATCGTGTAGCTCGTGCCGATGCCGAACGTGCCCTGGCTGTCGACGTTCATCGGCGTGTTCGCGAACAGGTCGGTGCGCGCGCCGGTCGCCGGATCGACCGTGACGGTCTGCTGGCCGAGGAACGTATGCGTGCCGATCATCGCGTACGGGTCGAACGCATAGATGCCGCTCGGATTGTTCAGGCGCGTGTACGCGGCGCCGATCGAGAAGTCTCCCTTCGTGAAGCTCGCGCCCGCGCTCCATGCGCTGTTGCGATGGAAGTTGCCCGCGACGTTGCCGAACGAATACATCGCGCCGAACTTGAAGCCGCTCATGTCGCTCGACAGAAACTTCACCGAATTCGGCAGGCGGTCGCCGTTGAAGCGGTCGAAGTCGCCCTGGTGGATCGCATAGCCGCTGCCCCAGGCCGAAATGTTGTAGATCGACACGAGTTCGTTCGTGATGTCGAGCTGATTGCCGAACGACAGCGTGCCCCAGTCGTTCTGCAGGCCCACATACGCCTGCCGGCCGAATTCGGCGCCGCCGAAGCCGAGTTGCCCGTTGCCGAGGTGGAAGCCGCTCTCGAGCGCGAACACGGCCTTCAGGCCGCCGCCCAGGTCTTCGGTGCCCTTGAGGCCGAAGCGGTTTCCGTAGGCGACGCCGTCGTCGAACTTGACCACGTGCGAACCGCCCGTGTTGTTCACGTACGTGATGCCGGCGTCGAGAATCCCGTACAGCGTCACGCTGCTCTGCGCGTGTCCGATGGCGGGAATACAGGCCGCGCATGCGAGCGCGGCGGCTACGGCGACTTTCTTTTGCTTCATTGTCGACCACCCTCCCTGAACCGTTCGATGGAAAGAACCGTGGCCTGGCGCGTGCCGCGATACGCCGGCTGATTCGAATTCGGTACGTCTGCTGGCTCCGGTATTTCGTTTTCCGCAATAACGCAGCCATTGGCGAAAAATACAAACCCATATTTCGCGTCACCCGTCTGTAGGCGACACTAAATGGTCACGATGCGACGGGTCGGGAAAACACGTAGACGAGCGGCACGGTAAAAACCGGCCGCCCGGAGAGGGGAAATCAATGACCGTCGAGGGCCGCGCGCACGGCCGGCAGGCCCGGCGCGCCGGCCGCCGTCGTCACGCCGTCGAGCCAGGCGGCGACCAGCGCGGGCTCGGCCTTCAGCGCATGCTGCGCCGCGAGCGCGGGCGACGTCTTGTGGTCGAGCATGTCGGCGATCATCCGGTTCTCGACGTCGACCGAGAACGTCATCTGCCGGAACAGCCGCGCGAGGTTCGTGCACTGGCCGGCGAACCCGGCACGCGTGACCGTGTTGACCGTCGCGCCGCCGTAGTTCGGGCCGAAATACGCATCGCCGCCCGACAGATACGTCAGATGAAACTTCGTGTTCATCAGATGCGGCTCCCACGCGAGAAACACGATCCAGCGCTTGTCGCGCACCGCCCGCTCGACCTGCGTGAGCATGCCCGTCTCGCTCGATTCGACGAGCGACCAGTTCGCGGACCCGAGCGCGTGGTCGGACAGCATCCGCTTGATGTTCTGATTCGCGGGCGCGCCGGGCTCGATCCCGTAGATCTTGCCGCCGAAGCGGTCCGCATAGCGCGCGAGATCGGCGAACGTATGCACGCCGGCGGCGGCCACGTAGTCGGGCACCGCGAGCGTGAATTTCGCGCCGCTCAGGTTCGCGTGCAGCACGTCGATCGATTTCTCGTCGACGAACGGCTTCACGAGCGGCGCCTGCGCGGGCATCCAGTTGCCGAGGAACACGTCGACCTGCCCTTTCTTCAACCCCTGGTACGTGATCGGCACCGACAGGTTCGCCACGTCCTGCCGGTAGCCGAGCGCCTTCAGCACGACCCCCGCCATCGCATTCGTCGCGTCGATGTCGGTCCAGCCGGGCGCCGCCATCTTGACTTCGCTGCACGTCTGCGGATCGGCGGCATACGCAGGCTGCGTCGCCACCCCGCACGCGGCGGCAGCAGCGAGCGCCGCGCCGATCCTTCGGATTGCTGCATTGCATTGCCGTTTCATGGTTCGCTTCCTCCGTCGTTCTTCAGTGATCGCGATGCGGTGCGTTCAGCGCCCGACGCGCGGAAAACGCGCCATCGCCTCGAGCGTGTCGAGTTCGATGTGATTGCGCATGTAGCGCTGGCTCGCGTCGGTGAACGGCTGCCAGTCCCACGCCTGAATGCGGCCCTGCGTCGTCGCCGCGTAATGGAAGCGCCGGCGCCGCTGGCTCGCGCGCACCTGCCGGTCCAGTTCGGGCAGGTTCCAGCGCTGCGCGGCCTCCGCGCGGAACGCGGCGAGCACGTCGGCGGCTTCCGGCCGCCCGGCGAGGTTCGTCAGTTCGCGCGGGTCGTCCGACAGGTTGTAAAGCTGATCGGGGTCGGCCGGGCAATGCACGTATTTCCAGTCGCCGCGGCGGATCATCACGATCGGTGCGAGCGCGCCTTCCGCGAGGTATTCGCCGAGCGCGACATCGTGCGCGGGCGTGCCGTTCAGGTGCGCCACGAGGCTCGCGCCGTCGACCGGGTCCGGCCAGCCGCCGGCGGGCGCGGCGCCGGCCAGCTCGACAAGCGTCGGCAGCAGGTCGACGTGCGACACGGGCCCACGCACGCGCGCGGCGTCGAAGCGGCCCGGCGCGTGGACGATCAGCGGCACGCGGCAGCCGCCTTCGAAGAACGTCATCTTGTACCAGAGCCCGCGCTCGCCGAGCATGTCGCCGTGGTCGGACGTGACGATCACGATCGTGTCGTCGGCGAACCCGCATTGCTCGAGCGCGGCCAGCACGCTGCCGAACTGCGTGTCCACGTAGGACGTCGCGCCATAATACGCGCGGCGTGCGGCGCGGATCTGCGTGTCGGTCGGTGGCGTGCGATCGTTCTCGCAGACGAAACGCAGCCGCTGCGAATGCGGATCGCTTTCGGCCGCATCGAGCCGCACGGCCGGCATGTCGATCTCGTCGTCGTCGTAGCGATCCCAGTATTCGCGCGTGATCGCATACGGATCGTGCGGATGGGTCAGCGACACGACCATGCAGAACGGCCGCGCATCGCGGCCGGCCGCGCGCTCGCGCGCGACGTCGTACAGCTTCTGCTTCGCCGCGAACGTCACTTCGTCGTCGAAGTCGAGTTGATTCGTACGCACGCACGGGCCGGCCTCGAGCACCGAGCTCATGTTGTGATACCAGCTCGGCCGCTCGGCCGGTTGGTCCCAGTCCGGCACCCAGCCGAAATCGGCCGGATAGATGTCGGTCGTGAGGCGTTCCTCGAAGCCGTGCAACTGGTCGGGGCCGCAGAAATGCATCTTGCCGGACAGCATCGTCCGGTAGCCGCCCGCGCGCAGGTAGTGCGCGAACGTCAGCGTTTGCGCGGGCAATTCGGCGGCGTTATCGTAGGCGCCGATTCCCGACGGCAGCTTGCCGGTCAGCAGCGAGAAGCGCGACGGCGCGCACAGCGGGCTCGCGCAGTACGCGGCGTCGAACACCACGCCTTCGGCGGCGAGCCGGTCGAGCGTCGGCGTGCGGGCCACGCGGTTGCCGTACGCCGGCAGCGCGAACGGCGTGAGCTGGTCGGCCATCAGGATCAGGATGTTGGGTGTCGGGTTCGTCATCGGCGGTCGTGGGGAAAGCGGTGTTCGAATGGAACGGCTCGTCGCCCGGGCAGCGAGACGTCCGGCATGACGGAGGCGGTCCGCAGAAACTGCCGCGCACGGCGGCCGTGCTGGCTAGAATCGGGGAGTGCGTTGCGCGGCTGTGCGCGAAGTGCATGTGCCGTACCGTCCGCTGCACTATCGCCCGCCCGAATTCGCGCGGGTAGGCGTCCGGCCCTTATGGGGCCATTAGAGGGACTTATGTCGAAATCCGAACCGTTACCGTCGATGCAGGCGCTGCGCGCGTTCGAATCGGCCGCCCGGCTCGCGAGCTTCACGGCCGCCGCGCGCGAGCTCGGCTCGACGCAGCCGGCCGTGAGCCAGCAGGTGTATCAGCTCGAAGCCGAACTCGGCGTGCCGCTGTTCGAACGCAGCCCGCGCGGCGTTACGCTGACGACCGACGGCCAGTGCCTGTACGAGGCCGTGCGGCTCAGCCTCGACACGCTGCGCGGCGCGACCGCGACGCTGCGCGCGCGCCGCGAGCACGGCGCGCTCACGATCGTCACCGATTTCGGTTTCGCGACCTACTGGCTGATGCCGCGCCTGGCCGGGCTCAAGCGCGTGATGCCGGACGTCGACGTACGCGTCGTCACGTCACAGGACTACGACGCGCAGCGCGACCACGGCGACATCGCGATCCTGTTCGGCGACGGCCACTGGCCGTCATGTACGGCCGCGCGGCTGTTTCCGGAATCCGTCACGCCCGTCTGCTCGCCCGCGTTCCGCGACGCGCACCCGGACGTCGCACGGCCCGAGCACCTGCTCGCGCTGCCGCTGCTGCACGTGCAGCCGACGCGCCCCGAGCGCTGGCTGTCGTGGTCGGGCTGGTTCGACGCGCACGGGCTCGAGCCGCCGCCCGCCGCCCGCGGCGTGACCTTCAACAGCTATGCGCTCGTGATCCATGCGGCGCTGCTCGGTGAAGGCGTCGCGCTCGGCTGGTCGCCGCTTGTCGACGAACTCGTCGGGACCGGCCAGCTCGTGAAGCTGGTCGACGCGCCCGTCGTCACACCGCGCGGCTACTTCCTGGTGCGCCCGCCGCAGCGGCCCGAGCCGGATGCGACCCACGTGTTCCGGCGCTGGCTGCTCGACGCGTGCGCGGCGGCCTGAGGCAGCGCGCCCGCCGCGGCCCCGCCCCCGGCCCGCTGGCGCACCGATACCAGCCACACGGCGCGTTGGTTCTATCCGCGCCGATATCGTCCTGATTTACTTGAGCCTCCCGCTACCCGCGCGGCGCGGCGCCTTCGTGCGCCGCCGCGCGGCCGTGCGCCCCTGCCATCCGAGGAGTCTCATGACCGCCGAGCACCGCCCCGATCAATTCGTCCTGACACTGTCGTGCCCGAGCGCGGCAGGCCAGGTCGCCGCCGTCGTCGGCTTTCTCGACCGCCATCGCTGCTACGTCGATGCGCTGAACGTGTTCGACGACGATCTCAGCAACCGCTTCTTCGTGCGCTGCGTCTTTCATCCGACGGATGAGACGCTGCAGATCGACGCGCTGCGTCAGGAATTCGCGCCGATCGCGGCCGGACTCGGCGGCCACGATGGCGACATCCAATGGGCGATCCATGACGTCAACGCGCGGCCGAAGGTGCTGATCATGGTGTCGAAGCTCGAGCACTGCCTCGCGGATCTGCTGTTCCGCTGGCGGATGGGAGAGCTGAAGATGGACATCGTGGGCATCGTGTCGAACCACCCCGACTTCGAGCCGCTCGCCGCCCAGCACGGGCTGCCGTTCCGGCACTTCCCGATCACGGCCGATACCAAGGCGCAGCAGGAAGCGCAATGGCTCGACTTCTTCGAATCGAGCGGCGCCGAGCTCGTGATCCTCGCGCGCTACATGCAGGTGCTGTCGCAGGAGACGAGCGCGAAGCTCGCGAACCGCGCGATCAACATCCATCACTCGTTCCTGCCCGGCTTCAAGGGCGCGAAGCCGTATCACCAGGCACATGCGCGCGGCGTGAAGCTGATCGGCGCGACCGCGCACTTCGTGACCGACGATCTCGACGAAGGCCCGATCATCGAGCAGGTCGTGGAGCGTGTCGATCATGCGCTGCGGCCCGAGCAATTGCTCGCGGTGGGACGTGACGTCGAAAGCCTCACGCTCGCGCGTGCGGTGAAGGCGTTCATCGAGCGGCGGGTGTTTTTGAACGGTGATCGGACGGTGGTGTTCCCGTAAGCCGATCGGAGCCGCGCCGGAACGCGGCGGAAACGAACGAGGCCCGACCGGCAAACCGGTCGGGCCTCTTTTGTCGTCGTGTTGCGCCGGCGCTTCGCGCGACGGCCCCGCGCATGCTCTACGAAGCCATCGCGTGCCGCGACACGCACGCATTACCGCGTCACTTCACCCACGCGAAGTAATACGACGACCAGATCGTCAGCCCCGCCCCGATCAATGCCGCATACGGCATCAGGTTCAGCCACATCGCGCGCTTCGGCACTTCGAGTTCCATGTCGCGCTGCATCTGCGCGGGAAAGCGGCCGCGATCCTGCCAGTAGTGGCGATACAGGAACACCGGCACGATCAGCAGCATGGCGATCAGACCGTTGCGCAGCGTGCCTTCGCCCTGCAGGTTCGCGCCCGCGCCGACGTAGACGAGGTTCGCATAGCCGCAGATCGCGCCGCCGACGAGCAGCCACGTCGGGCAGCGGAACGGCCGATCCCAGTTGCCGCGATCCATCCGGTGGATCCAGCCCGACTGAAGATTCAGGAATACGAACAGCATGTAGCAGACGTTCGAGATCGACAGCACCGTCATGTAGTCCGACATCATCAGCAACACGAGGTTGAAGCCGAGGTCGGTCCACATCGCGCGGGTGGGCGAGCCGTGCTCGTTCACGTGCGACAGATACTTCGGCAGCCAGCCGTCGACCGACGCCTGGTACAGCGTGCGCGACGAGCCCATCATCGACGTCATCACGATCAGCAGGATCGACAGCATCAGCATCACGACGACCGCATTCGCGACCCATGCGCCGCCGCCGACGATCTTCGCCATCGCGGCCGCGACGCCGGTGCCGTCGCCGATCGACGGATCGAGCATCGCCTGTGTGCCGAGCGCGCCCTGGAACGCCATCGGCACGAGCGTCATCACGACCAGACACAGCGCACCCGACCAGAAGATCGCCTTGGCGGTATCGCGCCGCGGATCGCGGAATTCGCGCGTATAGCAGACGGCCGTCTCGAAGCCGTACGACGCCCAGCCTGCCATGAACATCGCGCCGAGCGCCATCGTCACGCCCTGCCCGTTCCACGAGCCGAAGGTCGCGGCCGTGAGGTTGCCGTGCGCGTCGTGGCCGAGCGGCAACAGCGGCAGCAGGTTCGACATCGGCACGTCGCCGGTGACGAACGGCACGATGCCGACGATCAAGAGCGGTGTGAGCGATGCAATGCCGAGAATGCGCTGCGTGCGCGCCGCCTTCGACGCGCCGCTGTGCTGAAGCTTGAACGTGATCAGAAGCAGGATCGTCGCGATGATGAACGTCGCGTTGATCCGCAATGACAGACCGGGCTTGATGAAACCGAGATCCGCAACCTTGAGCTGCCAGTGCAACACCGCCGCATCGGCGGGAAAGAGACTCGTGAGCGCATAGCTCGCCGCGAGGCCGCAGCCGAGCGCGAGCATCGGCGACCACGCGAGCCAGTTGCACCACACGGAAACCGGGGCAATCAGTTTGCTGTAACGAACCCAACCGATCGCGCCATACACGGACGCGCCGCCCGATTTATGAGGAAATAGCCCCGATATTTCCGCATAAGTCGCGCTTTGAATCAGCCCCATCGTGATCGCGGCGATCCAGATCGCCCACGCGGGCTGGCCGATCGTCGCGCATACGCCGCCGATCGTGAACAGCACGCCTGCCGGCACGCCGCTCGTCACCCAAAAAGCGTCTTTCCAGGTCAGGCCACGATGCAGCGTGTGGCCCGTCGAATCATGTGAGATGGTTGCCTCGACATCACTGGTGCGATTCGCACGCAGTCCTGCTTGACTCATCCAATTCCTCCTGAGATGACTCCGCACAAGGGCGCTAGTGTAACAACTTACGCGCTTTTTTGCAGAATCCGCAAAAGAATTCCGGGATATGGCCGCATTACATCCTGATTATTTCGGATTCCTGCATGCCATTCCCGGCGTGTTTTTTATGACGATTCTTGGATATATATCGGAATGCTTACTGCGCGCCTTCCGTCCACGAATTCACGCGGTCGGCATGCGCCGCAATCCACGCATCCGCTGCCGCTTCCGGCTTCGAGCCGTTCTGGATCGCGAGCATCACGCTGTCGATTTCACCCGGCTTCCACTGGAATTTCTTCAGGAACGCGACCACCGGCTTCGCCTTGGTTTCGAGCCCCGGATTCACGACGCTGTCGACGTGCTCGGCGCCGCCGAACACCTTCTTCGGATCCTCGAGGAAGCGCAGCTTCCACTTCGCGAACATCCAGTGCGGCGCCCAGCCCGTCACGATGACCGGCTTGTTCGCATTGACCGAACGCGACAACTCGGCCGTCATCGCGCTGCCCGAGCTCGGCATCAGCGTGTAGTTCAGCCCGTAGCTCTTGATCGCGTCGTCGGTCTTGCGCATCACGCCGGCGCCCGCATCGATGCCGACGATCCGGCCGCCGAAGCTGCCCTTCTCCGCATTGAGGTCGTCGATGCTCTTCGCCTTCACGTACGCGGGCACGATCAGGCCGATCTTCGCATCGGGGAAATTCGCGCCGAGGTCGACGACCTTGGCCTTGTACTCGTCCCAGTACGAGCCGTGCGTGACCGGCAGCCACGCGGACAGCGTCGCATCGAGATCGCCGCGCGCGACGCCCTGCCACATGATCCCGGCCGCCACCGGCACGAGCTTCACCTCGTAGCCGAGCTTCTTCTCGATGACGCGGGCCGCGACGTTCGACGTCGCGACGCTGTCGTCCCAGCCTTCGACGTAGCCGATTTTCAGCGTCGGCTTCGTATCGGCGAGCGCCGATGCGCTCAATGCCGCCATCGCCGACAGGGTGCCGGCCCACAACAGTTTTCCGAACAGCTTCATGGTCGATCTCCTTGGTCTGCGCACCGTGCGCGTTGTCTCTCTAGGTTCTTCAACCACAAATCCGCGGTATCGTTGTTTTCCGACGGATGCTTGTCCGGATGCGACGCACCCGGACAGCCGATGGCGAGTTTCGACTACTTGTCGATCACGAGATCCGACAGCGGCTTGCTGCAGCACAGCAGCACCATCCCCTGATCGATCTCGCGCTGGCGGATGCCGCCGTTGTGTTTCATGTCGACCTGCCCCGACACGAGCTTCACCTTGCAGGTGCCGCACATGCCCTGCGTGCACGATGCCGGCAACCGCACGCCCGACTGGCGCGCCGCGTCGAGCACGTGCTGCTCCGAGCCGCACGAGATCTCGCGGTTGCTCTTCGCGAAGCTGACCGTGTACTGCTTCGTGCCGGCGTCGCCGCCTTCGGCCGGCGGCGCGAGATCGGCGAGCAGCTCGTCGCTCGCAGTCTGCGCGAGCGTCTCGAACGAGAAGCTTTCCTCGTGATACTGCTTGCGATCGAAGCCGGCTTCGTCGAGCAGGTCGCGCACGGCCTTCATGTACGGCGCGGGACCGCACGTAAAGATTTCGCGTTCCATGAAATCCGGCGCGATCAGCTTCAGCAGCGGCAGCGTCAGGAAGCCCGTGACGCCCGGCCAGTTGGTGCGCGTTCCGACGCGCTCGACGACGAACGACGTGCGGAAATTCGTGTGATTCGACGCGATCAGGTCGAGTTCGCGCGCGAAGATGATGTCGTCCGGCGTGCGTGCGCTGTGCACGAACAGGATGTCGCGATCCTCGGCGAGATCATGATGCGCACGGCTCATCGACATCAGCGGCGTGACGCCCGAGCCGGCCGACAGGAACAGGTACTTGCGCGCCGGATGCCGCGCGCACGTGAATTCCCCGGCCGGGCCGAGCACGCGCACGGGCGCGCCCGGCTGCAGGTTGTCGTGCAGCCAGTTCGACACCTTGCCGCCCGGCACGCGCTTCACCGTGATCGAGATCGTGTGCGGCCGCGCCGGCGACGACGAAATCGTGTAGCACCGGTTGATCGTCTCGCCGTCGATGTCGAGCTCGAGCGTGATGAATTGCCCGGGCTCGAACGAGAACGTGCGGCCTTGCGGGGAACGGAAGAAGAAGCTCTTCACGTCGTGGGTTTCCTGCCGCACGTGGCAGCACACCAGCGTTTCCTCGACGTCGCTCGTCCAGCGCTCGGGCAGCGCGTTCCAGAAGGCCGGGTGCGTCACCCGGCTATCCGCCGGCTCGAAATTGGCCGCATCTCGCATCATGTCTTGCTCCGCTTATACGCTGGGTACTATTCGCCGGTTTTTTCGGCGAGCCGGCCGATGTACCAGGCCGAGAATTTTTCGACGAGACCTTCCGTGTACGGCGAATACGGGCCCGGCTCGTACGCGCTGCTGTTCGCGCCGCGCTGCGAGAATTCGACGAGCGCGCGATCCTGGTCGTTGGTCGCGTTCCACACGGCCGTGAGGTTCTTCACGTCGTAGTCGATGCCTTCCTTCGCGTCCTTGTGCACGAGCCACTTCGTGCGCACCAGCGTCTTGCCGGCCGACAGCGGAATCACCGAGAACGTCACGATGTGATCGCTCATGAAGTGGTGCCACGAGTTCGGCTGCGTCCAGAACGACAGCCCGCCGAGATCGGCCCTGTCGAAGCCGCCGAGCAGCTTCTTCGATGCGACCTTCGCGTCGAGCGTCTGCGATTCGCCGTCGCGATCCAGCGGCAGGCGCTGCGTGCGGAAACCCGTCACGTCGAGCAGCTTTTCGATTTCTGCGGACGGCAGGCCCATCTCGGCCCATTCCTTGCCGCGGCGCACGCAGGTTTCGGCGAATGCGTCCATGCCTTCGGCATTCGCGTCGGAACGCTGGTAGCCGAAGCCGTATTCGTACAGCGAGATCGTCAGCTCCGGATGGTTCGCGACGCAGTGATAGCACTCGCGGTTGTTCTCCATCGTGAGCTTCCAGTTGCCTTCCTCGATGATGTCGATCTGCGCGGCGATCTTCGTGTTCGGCAGGTCGTGCGGCAGCAGGTACGGCTCCATCTCGGCCCGCATCTGCGCGAAATCGGCCGGCGGCTCGTCGGCGAGGCAGATGAAGATCAGGCCCGCGAGGTTCTCGACGTGCACCGACTTCAGGCTGTGCTTGCAACGGTCGAACTTCTCGCCCATGTGCTCGGCGAACATCAACTGGCCCGTCAGGTTGTAGGTCCAGCTGTGGTACGGGCACACGATGTTGCCGACCGAGCCCTTGTCTTCGTTGCACAGGCGCGCGCCGCGGTGACGGCACACGTTGTGGAACGCGCGGATCGCCATGTCGTCGTCGCGCACGATCAGGATCGAATCGCTGCCCAACTGCACGGTCACGTAGTCGCCCGGCTCGGGAATGTCCGGTTCGATCGCCACCTGGATCCAGTGCTGGCGGAAAATCGCCTCCATGTCGAGCGCGAAGATGTCCTCGCTCGTGTAGAACGGTGCGTCGAGGCTGTGCCCTTCCTTGCGCCGCTCGATCAATGCACGAATGTCTGCCGATACTTTCATCGTTTGCTCCGGATTCCTTGCATCCCTGGGTGTCTTGCCGACAGGCATCAAAATCAGTAGTCGATGAGCTGATGCTCGCGCAAATACGCGAGGATCACTTGTGCTTTTTCGACCGAACTCCCTTCATTTACGACGTTGCCGCCGCGGCTTTCGGTCGTCGTCGCGGACAGCATCCGGGCATGCCCGGAGCGCTTCTCGGCGGCGACCAGCTTTACGGGTTTACGCTCGACCGGGCCGACCGTCCACGCGGCCGCGTCGGCGTCCGCACCGGGCGCCGCAAGCGCCGGCCGGATCGCGCCGGCGCGCAGCCGCGCATACGCATAGCGCGGCTCGACACCGGCGAGCGGATGCACGGCGACGACGGCCGGCAGCGCCGCGTCGACACGCCGCCGCAGCCCTTTCGGCAAAAATTGCCGGACCGCCGCGCGGCCGCCTTCGACCGTCACGTCGACGGCCGAGCCGACGAGCGGATAGCCGAGCGCCGCGGCGACGCGGTACGGCAGCATCCCGGTGTCGTACGCGCCCTCGGCGCGCGTGCCGGTCAGCACGAGGTCGTAGCCGTCGAGACGCGCGGCGAGTGCGTGCACGGCGTCGTCGCCGTCGCGGCAGGCCAGCACTTCGACCTCCCGCGCGCCGAGCGCCAGATAGTCGGCAAGCGCCGCATTCGCGGGGTCGCCTGCATGGATCACGTCGAGCGTCGCGCGATGCTTGTCCGCGAGCTGGCGGCCGGTTTCGAGCGCGGCCGCATCGTTGCGGCTGTAGCGCGCGACGCCGCTGACCGGATGCCGGCCGACGGACACGAGCACCGCGATGCGTTGCAAGGGGCGAGGGGCGTTCATGCGGCGACTCCTTCCGGTTCACGGGTGCCGACCGCGGCCGGCGATTCGCCGCGCGCGGCCCGCGCGGCCTGGACCTGCTCGATCAGCGCGGCGATCGTCGCCTGCGCGTCGCCGACCACCGTCAGGTTCGCGCGCTTCGCGATCGGCGCGCTGCCGTCGAGGTTCACCGCGATCACGTGGCGGCAGTCCTTGATCCCCTGCAGGTGCTGCACCGCGCCGGAGATGCCGAATGCGATGTACACGCTCGCCTCGACCGTCTTGCCGGTCGCGCCGACCTGCTTGTCGCGCGTGAAGTGGCCGTTGTCGACCGCGACGCGACTCGCGCCGATCGCCGCGCCGAACACGCCGGCCAGCCGCTCGAACGCACCGATGTCGGACACGCCGTTGCCGGCCGACACGATGAAATCGGCTTCCTCGAGCGCGACCTGCGCCGCGTCGATTTCGTCGAGACCGAGATCGCGGTACGGCTGCGCGGCGTCGCGTGCCGGGTTGATGAAATCGGCGGCGACGCGTTCGCCTGCGCCGACGAACGGCAGCTTCGCTTCAACCGCGTTCTGCGCGAGCAGGATCACGTCGGGCAGCGCACGGGTGGCGAACGCACGTCCCGCCTGGGCATACGCGCCGACATGCTTCGCGTCGATTTCGACGACGTGAGTCGCGACGCTCGCGCCGGCGGCCGCCGCGTAACGCCGGCCGAGATCGCCGTCGCCCGTCGCGTTGTCGGGCACGAACACGTGTTTCGGCGCGAGCGCGGCCACGCAGGCCTGCAATGCTTGCAATTCGCTTTCGGGATCGAACGCACGGCGTTCGAAGCCGGCCAGCTCGAGCAGCTTGTCGACGCCGAGTTCGGCCACGTCGTCCTTCAGTTCGCCGAACGCGAGCAGCGCGACTTCGGTTTGCGCATCGGCGAGCACGGCCGCGGCGGCGATCGCCTGCCGCGAATGATCGTCGAGCGCGCCGCGTTCGCTATGCGCGACCACCAGCATCACGTGCTTCGGATCCTGCAGCGCGCGGCGCGGCTTCGCGGCCGCGGCGCCATGACCGTGCGCGGACCACTGCGCGGCGTTCGCATCGGCGCTGCCTTCCTCGCCAAGCGTGATGCGCTTCAGGCCGGCGGCCGTGATGACGAACGGCCGGCGCGGATCGATTCGTTTGATCGTATTCATCGATTCACTCCAGCGAGGCGGCGACGAGTTCGGCGACGTCGAGCACGTCGGGGCGCGGGCCCACGACGCCTTCGAGCATGGCCGTGCAGTTCGGGCACGCAACCGCGACCACGTCCGCGCCGATCGTACGCGCGTCGGCGATGCGGATGTCCGGGATGCGCTGCTTGCCCGGGATGTCGGTCAGCGGCGCACCGCCGCCACCGCCGCAGCAGCGGCCGCGCATGCCGTTGCGCTCCATCTCGACGACCTGGATGCCGATCGTCTTCAGCAGCTTGCGCGGCGCTTCCGTCTCGCCGTTGTAGCGGCCGAGGTAGCACGGATCGTGATAGGTCGTGCGTTTCTCCTGCAGCGCTTCGACGGCCTTCGGCGCGATCTTGCCGCTGTCGGCCAGTTCGGCCAGATAGGTGGTGTGATGCTTGACCGTCACGCGCAGCCCGAGCGCACGGTATTCGTTGCGCAGGCTGTGCATCACGTGCGGGTCGGCCGTCACGATCTGCTTGTACGACAGCGTGCCGAGCGTGCCGATCAGGCGCTTTGCCATCTGCTGGAACGTCGCTTCGTCGCCGAGCCGGCGGGCGACGTCGCCCGTGTCGGTCTCGGCCGGGCCGAGCACGGCGTAGTCGACGCCCGCCTTGTTCAGCACCTTCACGAACGCACGCAGCGTACGCTGATAGCGCATGTCGAACGCGCCTTCGCCCGCGACGAACAGCACGTCGACCGGCTTGCCGGGTTGCGCGACGGGTGCGCTCAGGTCCACCGACCAGTCGTAACGTGCGGCCGTGTCGTAGCCGCCCATCGTGCCCGTCTCGCGCAGGTTCGCGAGCACTTCCTGGCCCTTGCCCGGTACCGTGCCGTGCACGAGCGTGCGGTTGCGGCGCATGTCGACGATCGCGTCGACGTGCTCGATCAGCATCGGGCACTCCTGCACGCAAGCGCGGCAGGTCGTGCACGACCACAGCGTCTGCTCCTCGATCAGGCCCGACACGATCGGGCCGTTCGGCTCGCCGCGATGCTGGCCGACCGGGATGCCCGGCGACGGGCTGCCCGCGTACGCCGCATCGGTGCCGCCGGCCATCCCGACCACGAGATCCTGGATCAGCTTCTTCGGATTCAGCGGCTGGCCCGACGCGAACGCGGGGCACGCGGCTTCGCATTTGCCGCACTGCACGCAGGCGTCGAAGCTCAGCAACTGGTTCCAGCGGAACTCGGCCGGCTTCGCGACGCCGTACTCCTGATGCTCGATGTCCGGCAGCTTCAGCGCGGTCGGCGGCGTGGCCGTGCCGTTGCCGGTGAACGATTCGCGCGTCGCGGCGAAACGCTCTTGGCGCGGGTGGAACGCGAGGTGCAGCAGGCCGGCGATCGCATGCTTCATCGGGCCGCCCTTCGCGGCGCCGATCGTCATCGTGAACGCGCCGATGCCGATCAGCAGCGCGCAGAGCACCGCGAACGCCCCCGACATCGCACTGGTCGGCACCAGCATGAACAGCACGAGCCCGAGCGCGAACGAACCGAGCAGCCACGGCAGCGTATTCCACGGGCCGCGCGACAGGCGCGCCGGCACGTCCTTCGCCGCGCGTCGACGCCACACGAACACCGCGCCGACCAGCATCGCGAGCGCCGCGAGGAAGATCAGCTTGTCGAGCCACGGCGAGTAGATCGCAAGGCCGTAGTTGACGAACACCAGCGCGAGCGCGCCGATCGCGCCGCCGGCGGTCGCGACGTGGGTCTTCGCGATGTACGGATCGCGGGCGACCACGTGGTGCAGGTCGACGAAATAACGCTTCGGAATCGCGAACAGGTTCGCGACGCCGAACGAGCCCGGCGCCGTGGCGCGGCCCAGACGCCAGTAAGACGAGCGCTTCGCGACCGCGAACGCGAGCCCCGCCACCGACAGCCACAACAGGGCGGTAATGAGGAAGGACGGGTTCATCTTTTAGAAATCCTTCACGAGACGCAGCGAGTCGTAGATGGCCCCGTGGACGTTGTGCATCGAAATGCAGTCGCCGACACGGAACAGCAGGAAACGGCCGTTGCCGAGTTCTTCCGACAGGCACGGCTGCGGCTCGGCCGCGAACAGCGTGTGCGGATCGATCTGGCCGCGGTTCACCGATTCCGGCTTGAGCTTCCAGTACAGTTCGTCGTTCGGCGACGAACCGTTTTCGATCACCACCTGATCGACCGCGCGCTCTTCCAGCTCTTCCGTGTATTCGTTGCGCAGCACGGCGATCATCTTGCCGTTCTCTTCATAGACGCGATCGAGCATCGTGTTCGGCGTCGGGATCACGCCGAATGCGTACAGCCGGCGATAGAAGATCGGGAACGTCGTGCCGCCGCAGTCGTCGGCCACCTTCACGTCCGGCGTGACGACCTCGACCTTCGAGCCGCGGCTCGCCATGAAGTCGGCCACGCCCGCACCCGCATGCGTGCTCACGCCGTCGAACAGCAGCACGTTCTGCTTCGGCTCGACCTTGCCGGTTAGGATGTCCCACGAGCTGATGGCGAGGCCTTCGGCCACGCCCCACGCCGGCACCTGCCACGTGAAGCTCGAGCCGCCCGTCGCGAGCACGACGATGTCCGGCTTCTCGGCCATGATCATCTTCTCGTCGGCGGCCACGCCGAGACGCCGGTCGACGCCCAGACGCTTCGTTTCCATGTCGAACCAGCGGATGATCCCCGACATCTGCTCGCGCTGCGGCGCCTTCGCGGCGATCATCACCTGGCCGCCCACTTCCGCGTTCTTCTCGAACAACACGACGTCGTGGCCGCGCAGCTTCGCGACGCGAGCGGCCTCGAGCCCCGCGGGGCCGGCGCCGACCACCACGACCTTGCGCTTCGGGCCGCGCGACTTCTCGATGATGTGCGGCATCGTCGCTTCGCGCGACGTTGCCGCGTTCTGGATGCACAGCACGTCGAGGCCGTTGTACTGGCGGTCGATACAGTAGTTCGCGCCGACGCACTGCTTGATTTCGTCCTCGCGGCCGTCGCGGATCTTGATCACCATGTGCGGATCGGCGATCTGCGCGCGCGTCATGCCGACCAGGTCGATCATGCCGTTCGCGAGCAGGCGCTCGGCCTGGCCCGCATCGCGGATGCTCTGCGCGTGCATCACTGGAATCTTCACGACCGACTTGATGCCGGCCGCGAGATGCACGAACGGCTCCGGCGGCAACGCCATCGGCGGCATGCAGTTCGCGATCGTGTTGTGCGTGTCGCCGCCCGATCCGACCACGCTCAGGTAGTCGATCAGGCCCGTCTCCGACATCGCCTGCGCGATTTCCTTCAGCGCCTCGTGATCGAGGCCGTCCTCGTGGAATTCGTCGCCACACATGCGCAGGCCGACGCAGAAGTCCTTGCCAACCGCCTCGCGCACGGCCGTCAGCACTTCGATGCCGAAGCGCAGGCGGTTTTCGAGGCTGCCGCCCCATTCGTCGGTGCGATGGTTCGAACGCTTGCTCCAGAACTGGTCGATCAGGTGCTGGTGCGCGGCGGAGATTTCGATGCCGTCCATGCCGGCCGCCTTCACGCGCTTCGCGGCCGCCGCGAAATCGCCGATGATGCGGCGGATTTCCTCGATCTCGATGATCTTCGCGTTGCCGCGGTGCACGGGCTCGCGCACGCCCGACGGCGACATCAGGTGCGGCCAGTGCTCGCCGTGGAACGACGAGCGGCGGCCCATGTGCGTCGCCTGGATCATGATCTTCGCGCCGTGCTTGTGCATCGTGTCGGCCAGGCGCGTGAGCGGATCGATGATCTTGTCGGTCGACAGGTTCACCGATTTCCACCAGCCTTGCGGGCTGTCGATCGAGACCGGGCTCGAGCCGCCGCAGATGGCCAGGCCGACGCCACCCTTCGCCTTTTCTTCGTAGTAGCGGATATAGCGGTCGCCCGGCAGGCCGCCCGGCTCGGCATACACCTCCGCGTGCGCGGTGCTGACGATCCGGTTGCGCAGCGTCAGCTGGTTCAGCTGCATGGGTTTGAACAGGTGGGGATAACGCATCGCAGGCGACCTCTGGCGTTCGAATGTCTCGTGTTGCGGGTGTTTATATGTTTCAGTGAATCAATGCATCAGTGCGCGATCGGCGACACTTCGAAGACGCAGTGGTCGTGATGCTCGGCCGCACACTGCACTTCCTTCGATTGCGCGCGCGGCGCGTTCTTGCCTTCCGGCGTCGTGTCGTTGACCCAGTCCATCGCGCCCGCGAACCAGCCCGCGAACATGTAGCAGAGCTTTCCTTCCTTGCCCGGCTGCTGGAGCACGAACGACGAGTGGCGCAGTTCGATCTTCGCGCGGGCGCTGGCCGGATCGGCCTCGATGATCGAGAACAGGCCCCAGCCGCGTTGCGACAGGCGCTTCAGGTAGTGCTCGAACACGGCCATGCCGGTCAGGCCGTGCTGCTTCGCTTCCTTGTCGCACCAGTGGTACGCGGACTTGTAGCCGGCCTTGTAGAGGATCTCGGCATACGCTTCGACGCCGAGCGCTTCCTCGACGGCGACGTGATTGTTCGTGAAGAAGTGGCGCGGCACGTACAGCATCGGCAGCGCGTCGGTGGTCCAGACGCCGGTATCGGGATCGACGTTGATCGGCAGTTGCGGTTGCATCGTGGTGACTCCGTGAGGAAATTGGCCGCGCGGCTCAGTGCGCAGGCGCGACATCGTCCGCGTGCCCGCGCGGCAAGCGCGGGCACGTCCCGATTTTTTTATGTTGAAACGCGGGGGCGGTTCGGCGAACGTGGCGCTTACGCGCCCCACACGTCCTTGAACACGCGCACCCAGTTCTCGCCCATGATCTTGCGGATCCGCGATTCCTTCCAGCCGTGACGCTCCATCGCGGCGGTCAGGTTCGGGAATTCGCCGATCGTACGGATACCTTCCGGGTTGATCACCTTGCCGAAGTTCGTCAGCTGGCGATAGCGGCCCTTGTCGTGCGTGAGCATGTCGAAGAACTCCTTCGCATAGTCCTGCGTGAAGTCCGTGCCGATGCCCACCGCATCCTCGCCGATCAGGTTCACGACGTAGTCGATCGCCTCGATGTAGTCGTCGATGTTCGCTTCGATCCCGCGCTTCAGGAACGGCGCGAACATCGTCACGCCGACGAAGCCGCCCGCATCGGCGATCTCCTTCAGCTGCGCGTCGCTCTTGTTGCGCGGATGCTCCTTCAGGCCCGACGGCAGGCAGTGCGAATAGCACACCGGCTTCTTCGAGAATGCGATCGCTTCCGACGACGTGTTGCCGCCCACATGCGACAGGTCGACCATGATGCCGACGCGGTTCATCTCGGTGATCACTTCGCGGCCGAAGTCCGACAGCCCGCCGTCGCGCTCGTAGCAGCCGGTGCCGACCAGGTTCTGCGTGTTGTAGCAAAGCTGCACGACGCGCACGCCCATGTCGGCGAACGCCTCGATGTAGCCGAGGTTGTCCTCGAACGCATGCGCGTTCTGGAAACCGAGGATGATCCCGGTCTTGCCTTCCTTCTTCGCGCGGAAGATGTCGTCCGTCGTGCGCACGAGCGTCAGCAGCTCGCCGTTGTCGCGGATCTTCTTCTTCATCACGCCGATGTTGTCGACGGTCTTGGCGAAGTTCTCCCACACCGACACCGTGCAGTTCGCGGCCGTGATGCCGCCCTTTCGCATGTCCTCGAACACCGGCTTCTCGAACTTCGAGATGTTCAGTCCGTCGATGATGATGCTGTCCTGATGCAGCGTGCTCATATCTGCTCTCGCTCGTGTGACTGTTCTGGTGGGGTCGATCAGTAGATCGGGAAGCGCTCGCAGAGCGCGAAGATCTCGCGGCGCACGCGCTGTTCGGTCGCCGGATCGCCTTCCGGATTCGCGCGCAGCGCGTCGAACACTTCGAGGATCAGGCGGCCGATCTCGCGGAACTCCGCGACGCCGAAGCCGCGCGTCGTGCCCGCCGGCGTGCCGAGACGGATGCCCGACGTGACGGTCGGCTTCTCGGTGTCGAACGGGATGCCGTTCTTGTTGCAGGTGATGCCCGCGCGTTCCAGCGCCTGCTCGACCGGCGCGCCCTTCAGGCCCTTCGGGCGCAGGTCGACCAGCAGCAGGTGATTGTCGGTGCCGCCCGTGACGAGATCGACGCCGCCGGCCTTCAGCACTTCGCCGAGCGCCTGTGCGTTCGCGAGCACGTTGTCGATGTAGGTCTTGAAGTCCGCATGCAGCACTTCGCCGAACGCTACCGCCTTGCCGGCGATCACGTGCATCAGCGGGCCGCCCTGCAGGCCGGGGAACACGGCCGAGTTGATCTTCTTCGCGATCTCCTCGTCGTTGGTCAGCACGAAGCCGCCGCGCGGGCCGCGCAGCGTCTTGTGCGTGGTCGACGTGACGACGTGCGCGTGCTCGACCGGGTTCGCGTGGCGGCCGGCGGCGATCACGCCCGCGATGTGCGCCATGTCGACCATCAGCTTCGCGCCGACGCTGTCGGCGATCGCGCGAAAGCGCGCGAAGTCGAGCGCGCGCGGGTACGCCGAGAAGCCGGCGATGATGAGGCTCGGCTTGTGCTCGTGGGCGAGCGCCTCGACCTGGTCGTAATCGATGCGCAGCGTGTCGCGATTCACGCCGTACTGGACGGCGTTGAACCACTTGCCCGACAGCGCCGGCTTTGCGCCGTGCGTCAGATGGCCGCCCGCGTCGAGCGACATGCCGAGCACGGTGTCGCCCGGCTTGGCCAGCGCGAGCATCACCGAGCCGTTCGCCTGCGCGCCCGAGTGCGGCTGCACGTTCGCATAGCCGGCGTTGAAGATCTGCTTCACGCGGTCGATCGCGAGCGCCTCGACTTCATCGGCGAATTCGCAGCCGCCGTAGTAGCGCTTGCCGGGATAGCCTTCCGCATACTTGTTGGTCAATACCGAGCCCTGCGCCTCGAGCACGGCGCGCGACACGATGTTTTCCGACGCGATCAACTCGACCTGCGACTGCTGACGCTCGAGTTCCTTCAGGATGGCGCTGCGCACCGGCGCGTCGCGCTCGGCAAGGGGCTGCGAGAAGAAAGGCTGGGTATTCGACATAGTGCGTCCGTGACGAAGAATAAAGGGCTGCAACCGAAGCTCAAGGGCCGCCGTGCCTGGGATTCCCGCGCGTCCAGTGCAAGGCTGCCGACGGCTCTATTCTTGTCGTTCGGATTTTCGGCGGATTGATGAATTTAGACGCGTTCTTTGCCTTTTCCGCCATGCGCGTCCGTTTTATACAAGTGACCGGTCGTACTTTTCGGGTCGACCGCCCGAAACGGTGTGGGCGGTTCACCTATGGACACGCACACCGGCAGTGCGTTTGCCGCACGTTCGAGTGCGGCGTCTCCCGGATACGGTGCAGCGCAGCAACCGCCCGATGCCCAGACAACGTATGGAGCTAGGGTTTAGCCGTATGGCACGCTTGTTGCACTCGCTCACACAATATCGCAGCCCGATCCGTGCCCCGGGCCAAAAGCTATTAGAGATTCAAGGAACGCTCCCCATGTCGCCCGACCGCACAGCGTCGCTGTCCCACTTCGCGTTCATGCCTTTACCGAACTTCACGATGATCGCGTTCACCAATGCGATCGAGGTGCTTCGGATGGCGAACTATCTGAGCGGCCAGCCGCTCTACCGCTGGTCGGTGATCAGTCCGGACGGTGGCCCGGTCACGGCGAGCAACGGCCTCACGGTCGACACGGGGCCGGCCGAATGCGTGGGGCAGCCCGACATCGTGTTCGTGTGCGGCGGCGTCGACGTGCAGCGCGCGACCACGCCTGCCCATCTGTCGACGCTACGCCGCTTCGCGCGCTCGGGGCTGCCGCTCGGCAGCCTGTGCACGGGCACCTATGCACTCGCGAAGTCGGGGCTGCTCGCGGGCTATGCGTGCGCGATCCACTGGGAGAACATGTCGGCGCTGAAGGAAGAGTTTCCGGACACGCGCTTCCTGAAGGAACTGTTCGTGATCGACCGTGATCGCATCACGTGCACGGGCGGCGTCGCGCCGCTCGACATGATGCTGAACCTGATCGCCGCGCGCGTCGGCACCGCGCGCGTCACGCAGATCGCCGAGCAGTTCATCGTCGAACACGTGCGCGACACGAGCGCGCAGCAGCGCATGCCGCTCGTCGCACGCCTCGGCTCGGCGAACAAGTCGCTGTTCGAAGTGATCTCGCTGATGGAGAACAACATCGAGGAGCCGCTGTCGCGCGAGGAACTCGCGCGGCTCGCGAACATGTCGCAACGGCAGTTGCAGCGCCTGTTCCGCGAGCATCTCGGGATGACGCCGACGCACTACTACCTGACGCTGCGGCTGCGCCGCGCGCGCGAGCTGCTGCTGCAGACCGACATGTCGATCATGCACATCACGATGGCGTGCGGCTTCCAGTCGGCATGCCACTTCAGCAAGAGCTATCGCGACGCGTTCGGCGTCGCGCCGACCCGCGAGCGCCGCAAACAGGTTGCGCCGCTCGCGCAGGGCGCGGCGGCGGCCGGGCCGGCGTTTCCGACGCATCTGCTGCATGCGTGAAGCGCGGACTATCTGAAGCAAAAAAAAGCGGCCTCGAAGGCCGCTTTTCCGTTTGCGTTTGCGCTTACGATCCCCACACCTGCATTTCATCGAGCGAGTACCCCCACTGCGTCGCCCGCTTCGTGCCGAGCATCCGCACGTAACGCCCCTGCCCGTTCAGGTTCGGCAACGTCACGTGCCCGTACGACACGCCGTTGTTCGTCGAGTAGATCGTCGTCCAGTTCGCGTTGTCGTTCGACGTCTGGATCTGGTAGACGAGCGCGCCCGCATCCCAGTACAGGTCGATGCTGCTGATCGTCTTCGTCGCACCGAGATCGACGGAGAGCCATTGCGGATCGACGCCCGTCCCCTCCGGCGAATCCCAGCGCGTGCTCGTCGTGTTGCCGTCGAACGCCTTGTCGGCCGTCAGCGACGCGTTGTAGCTCGCCGATGCGGCGGCCGGACGCCCTTGCGACAGCAGCGTCAACTGCTTGGCGGACGGGCCGCCGTAGTAGTTCGCCCCGAGCTTGGCCTTCGTCGTGTCCGCATTCACGCCGAACTGCGACAGGCTCCAGCGCTGGCCGGTCGTCACGTCGCCGACGTAGAGCTGATAGCCACCCGCCGTCGTCGACGAGAAAAACAGGTAATTCGTACCACTGACAGGCGCCGGGTCCGAGTTGTTGCTCATGCAGTCGTTGAGCGCCAGCGCACTCGGCGTCGACGCCGGGTCGGCCGTCTTCGCATAGATCTGGTCGGCTCCGCCGCTGTCCTTCCAGCGGGCGTAGTACACCATGCCGTCCGCACGCACGATCGGGTAGTACGTCTGCAACCCGGCCGGACGATCGAACACGGCGGTCGCCCCGGTCGCGATCGTGCGCTTCATCAGCCCCATGTTCGAGCCGGTGCCCGTCGCGTAGTACACGGCGCTCGCGTCCGGCGCGAGGAACGGCATCGAGTATTCGGCGCCCGCCGGCGCATTCGTCAGGCTCACGACCGACGTGAATACCGGGCCCGCGCTCGTGTACGACAGCGTCGCCTGCTTGACGTCGCCGTTCTGCTTGAACACGAGCGTCTTGCCGTCCCCGCTGAACTTCGGGTCTTCGTTGCGGGTGGCGCCCGTGCTGTTCGTCATGTTGACGGGCGGCGTGCCGGCGCCGAGCTGCAGCATGAACACGTTCCATGCGCCGTTGCGGATGCCCATGAACGCGAGCCATTTGCCGTCGGGGCTGAACACGCCGTTCATCGGATCGGTGATGCCCCACGCGCTCTTGCTGAGTTGCGTCAGCGTATGGGCCGAAAAATCGTACAGGAACAGCTGGCTCGTGCCGTCGCCGTACTTCACGTAGCTGTGATAGACGAGCTTGCCGGTCAGCGCGGCGGGAAACGTCGCGTTCGGCTGGGCGGCGGGGTTGTTGACGCAGGCTGCGGCGGCCACGCCGCTGACCAGATTGAGGGCGATGCCGGCCACGAGGCCCGTGACGAGGGTCTTCAATTTCACGCTGGATGCTTCCGGGTAAGGGTAAGGACGCCGCTGACGAGGACCCGCGCGGCACGCGCGGGCGTCACGGATCCGCCGTCGGGCAGCGTGAATTCCGTATCGGTCGGACATCGGGAACAAAACTTGCGGCAGTGTGCCGTCTGGTCAGACGAAAGAAAAGGATCAGAGCGCGCTTAAAACATACGGATCAGCGATTTAGGGCGCGCTTGCACGTGACGGCTGCCGTACTACTCTTTGTCATCTGGGTCCAACGCCGGGAGGACACGCATGAAGCGTTATGCGGTGCTGGCGCAGACGATTGCCGACGCGATCCGGCGCGGCGACCTGGCGCCCGGCGCGCGCATTCCCACCGTGCGCGCGGCATGCCGCGCGTATCGCGTCAGCCCGTCCACCGTGTTCCGTGCGTATTACGCGCTCGAAAGCGAGGGTCTGATCGTCGCGCGGGCGCGCTCCGGTTATTTCGTTGCGAATGCCGCGGACAAGCACGTGCGATTCGGCCGCGATCCGCCGCGCAAGCCGGGCGCCGCGCAAACCGGCGACGACGATGCGCTGTTCCGCCTGCTCGACTCGCTCAAGTGCGACGACATCGTGCCGCTCGGCTCGGCGTTCGCAAGCTATTCGCTGTTCCCGATGAGCAGCCTGTGGCGTTACGTGGCGTCGGCCGCCCGCAACATGGACCGCACGAAACTGCTCGCGGGCCTGCCGCCCGGTAACGAAGCGCTGCGCCGCCAGATCGCGTTGCGCTATCTGAGCGCGGGCGGGTCGTTGCCGCTGGAGGAAATCGTCATCACGACGGGGGCGACCGAAGCGCTGACGCTCAGCCTGCAGGCGCTGACGCGCCCGGGCGACATCGTCGCGATCGAACGGCCGGCCTTCCACGCGGTGCTGCAAGCCGTCCAGTGCCTGCACCTGAAGGCCATCGAGATTCCGGTCGACCCGCGCACCGGCCTCGACCTCGACGCGCTCGCCGAGGCGCTCGACACGCATCCGGTGCGCGCGTGCTGGTTCATGACGTCATTCCACAACCCGACCGGCGCGACGCTGACCGACGAGCGCAAGCGCGCGCTGATCGACCTGCTCGCGTCGCGCGGCGTGCCGCTGATCGAGGACGACGTGTATGGCGAACTGCAGTTCGGCACGGCCCCCACGCGGCCCGCGAAACTGTATGACGACAGCGGGCTCGTCCTGCATTGCGGGTCGTTCTCGAAATGTCTCGCGCCGGGATTCCGGATCGGCTGGGTCGCAGCCGGCCGCTTCGTGCGGCAGATCCGCCAGGCCAAGAGCGCGAGCGCGCCGGCCGCCGACGTACCGGCGCAGATGGCGATTTCGAGCTACCTGCGAGACGGCGCATACGACCGTTTCCTGCGCAAGCTGCGACGCAATCTCGCCGCGCACCAGGCGCAGATGCTCTCGGCCGTGCGCGCGTATTTTCCGGCCGACACCGAAGTGTTCGCACCGCGCGGCGGGTATTTTCTGTGGATCGAACTGCCGCCGCACCTGGATGCGATGCACCTGTTCGACGACGCGATGGAAAGCGGCGTCAGCATCGCGCCCGGGCCGATCTTTTCCGCGACCGGCGGCTTCCGCCGCTATCTGCGGCTCAACTACGGGCGTCCGTGGACACCGGCCGTCGAGCGTGCGCTGGAGACACTGGGCACGCTCGCGTCCCGGCAGCGGCACGGCAGCTAGCATGAGACGGGCGGCACGAAACGTGCGCCACGCGACGCGCGACATGCGCCTTGCGTTTCACGCGCGAACGACCAAAAATGAAGCGGCAGGCAGCC
This sequence comes from Burkholderia sp. MSMB1459WGS, assembly GCF_001534535.1. Taxonomy (NCBI): domain Bacteria; kingdom Pseudomonadati; phylum Pseudomonadota; class Betaproteobacteria; order Burkholderiales; family Burkholderiaceae; genus Burkholderia; species Burkholderia sp. MSMB1459WGS. Next base: position 37,885 of record NZ_LPMU01000075.1, on the reverse strand, counting down.
GCGAACGAAAGGGTTCCACGCGTCCGATGTTATGGAGAATCACTTGACGTCCTCCTCTCCCTAAAAGGAGAGGATTCCCACACCTGGCGATGCACGTCCGCATCGGAGAATGTTCAGCGCAGCGTTGGTATCTCGATCATGCTCGACACCACAGTCACTGCAGGTCCACTCTCTTATTCTCAGTCCCGCGATACCTTTCGGCCGCGCCGTGCTGTCTTTCGACCCGCACGCCGAACAGGACTGGGTAGAACCGCTTTCGTCGACTTTCTCGAACATGGCTCCGTGCGCGATCGCTTTGTAGCGGAGCTTGTTTCGGAACAACGACCAGGACGCGTCGTAGACGCTCTTCGCCATCCTGGTTCTGTTCGCCGCACGGCTCTGCTTGTTGAGCAGTCCGTTGAGCGACTTCACCCGGTAGCGGTAGACAAGAATCATGCAGGTGATCCTAACCCGTGGAAGAACCTGTCTGTCAACCGCACGCCTTTCCTTCCCGCCATCAATGGCGGGGTCTCTCGGAGCAAATGATGAACATCGCATGCGAACGACCGCCTATGTGTAGCCCGACGATAGCGTCCGTCGGTCGCTGACATGCGCGTCCTGCCCAACCGAAGCGTCCGCGCGCGCGATGCCTGGCGTGCCGTGCTGAACGCGCGCGCCGAATCGCGGCACGCGACGTGCTGCCGCTGCCGCGAATGCGGTTTCGTGGCGTTCCGCGCGCTCGAGCATTGCCCCGTTTGCGGTCAGTGGAACTGGCCGTTCGAACCGATTCGCCGCACGCCGGCCGACGCGCGTGCCGCGCATGCGCCGCGGTCGTTCCATACATGGTCGTCGCGCGTCGCCCGCGCGCTGCGCAACGCGGCTTCCCAGCGGCCGCGCGCATCGAGCGCGCCGATCCTGAGCATTCTCACGCTCGTGCTGCTGGTCGGCGGCTACGTGACGGTCGACCAGACCTGCAAGGTCGATCCCGCTTGTCGCGGATCCGCCGCGCCGGCCGCCGTCGCGACCGAAGCCGTACTTCAAGCGTCGAACGAGCCATTGATACCGGTCGTGCCGGCACCCGTCTACCCGTTTCATTCGACCGATGAAACACGGGTGGCAGTCGATCCGCCACCGGCCAATCCGCAACCGGCCGCCCCGCTCGCCAGCAAACCCGCGCGCAGGATGGCGGTTGCGCAAGCCGCGCCGTCGTTGCGCGCGCCCGACCGCATGCGCACCGGCGCAGTCCGCGTGGCCGACTGGAAAGGCGGCCGCGACGTCGCCCATCGCACGCGCGCGATCCGCCGCGTCAGCCTGCACACCGGGCGGACCCGCCGCGCCGCGGCCAGCAACGCCGAAATCGCGAAGCTCTATCGCGGCCACTGAGCGCGCTCCAGGCTCGCGCGCCCGTCGATTCAACTTTCTAAACCGCCCGTCACAAAACCTCGTTTGTGTCGCGACGGACGCATGACGTTCAATGGGGCATTCGCCCGCGCCGGCGCATATCGCACGCCGGCCGCTCGGTCCACCGGAGTCCGTCGATGAATGCACTGCAGCTCGTGACCCTGGCCGCCATCTGGGGCGCGTCCGCTCGCCGCATTGCCTCCCCCGCCTTCGCTCCCGCAACGAAAACGGGCGGCCCGTTTCCGGCACCGCCCGCTTCGTGTCGCGCGTGTCGAACGCTAGCGCATCACGCCGCCAGCAACCCGTGCGGGTCGATGACGAATTTGCGCGGCGCGCCGCCGTCGAACTTCTTGTAGCCTTCCGGCGCCTGGTCGAGCGAAATCACTTCGACGTTGACGATCTTCGCGATCGGCAGCCGGTCGAACAGGATCGCCTGCATCAGGTTGCGGTTGTACTTCAGCACCGGCGTCTGGCCCGTGAAGAACGAATGCGACTTCGCCCAGCCGAGGCCGAAGCGGATGCTCAGGCTGCCGTGCTGTGCGGCCTTGTCCTTCGCGCCCGGATCGTCCGTCACGTACAGGCCCGGGATGCCGATCGCGCCGGCCGGGCGCGTGATTTCCATCAGCGAGTTCAGCACCGTCGCGGGCGCTTCCTCCGAATGGCCCGACGAGCCGTGGCCGTGCGCCTCGAAGCCGACGCAATCGACCGCGCAGTCGATCTCCGGCACGCCGAGGATCTGTTCGATCTGCTCGCCGAGCGACGCGTCCTTCGACAGGTCGACCGTCTCGAAGCCCATCGCCCGTGCGTGCGCGAGGCGCTCCGCGTTCATGTCGCCGACGATCGTCACGGCCGCGCCGAGCAGGCGCGCCGACGCGGCCGCCGCCATCCCGACCGGGCCCGCGCCCGCGATGTAGACCGTCGAACCGGGCTTCACGCCCGCGCTCACCGCGCCGTGATAACCGGTCGGCAGAATGTCGGACAGGCAGGTCAGATCGCGGATCTTCGCCATCGCCTGGTCGCGATCCGGAAATTTCAGCAGGTTGAAATCGGCATACGGCACGAGCACGTATTCGGCCTGGCCGCCGATCCAGCCGCCCATGTCGACGTAGCCGTACGCGCCGCCGGCCCGCGACGGGTTCACGTTCAGGCATACGCCCGTATGCGTGTCCTTGCACATCGCGCAGCGGCCGCACGCGACGTTGAACGGCACCGACACGAGATCGCCGATCTTCAGCGTCTCGACGTCCGGGCCCACTTCGATCACTTCGCCGGTGATCTCGTGACCGAGCACGAGGCCGACCGGCGCGGTCGTACGGCCGCGCACCATGTGCTGGTCGGAGCCGCAGATGTTCGTGCTGACCACTTTCAGGATCACGCCGTGGCCGATCGCGCGGCCGCTGGGGTCGACCATCTTCGGATAATCGATTTTCTGGACTTCGACCTGGCCCGGCCCAAGATAGACGACACCTCGATTGCTGCTCATCGTATTGTCTCCATGTCTCGTTGGATGGCGCCGCGGCGCGCCGGCCCTTGCGGCGCACGCGCAACGTGCTGTTCGAGAGTAGTCCGGGAGGCAGGGGGGCCGATGTCTCAAACGCGACATGCGTTTGATCCGAGCCGACATCGGCGCCCCGGGATACGCCTGCACACAGATCCGGCCCGCCGCGCCCCGTTTTCGACAAAATCTGACAAGACAAATCGATAACACAGTTGGCCTAGTACTCATCCAATATCAAAACGCGGCCACGCTCCGTAGTATCCCCGACGCTCAACGCGCTATCGGCGCGCCAATCCGTCGAGGGTGAAAATTCGTCCCATCCACAGCAACTCACACCACGCCGATTCCGATACCGCTGCCGCATCGGCGATCTCGGGCCGGCCGCTCCCGTTACACGGCACGTCTCGTCCACGGCATCGCGCCGCCCGCACCGATTGCCCGGCTCAATGGGCGGGGCTCCCGGTCTGGTGCATCGGCGCCGTGCTGTCGATGCCGGGCATTGCGCACGCGCTGCCGCCCAGTGCCGGGCAATCGATGCGTGACATCGAGGCCACACGCCCTGCCCTTCCCGCCGACTCGCCGCCCGATCTCGCCATCCCGCCGCCGCCCGACACGAAGCCGCCGCCGCCCGGCGACGACGCCGGGCCGCGCGTACGGGTGCAGGCATTCGCGATCGGCGGCAATCGTGCGTTCGGCGCCAACCGGCTGCAACCGCTTCTCGCGGATCTCGTCGGCCGCGAACTGAGCTTCGACGAACTCCGGCAAGCCGCCGACCGGATCTCCGCGTATTACCGCGAACACGGCTACGTGCTCGCGCGCGCCTACCTGCCGCAGCAGGACATCGACGGCGGCACCGTGCGGATCGACGTGAGCGAAGGCCGTTACGGCAGCGTCGAACTGAACAACCGCTCGCGCGTGCTGGACGGCGTCCTGCGCCAGCCGCTCGCCGGCCTCCGGCCCGGCGACGCCGTGCAAGGCGACGCGCTCGAGCGCAGCCTGCTGCTCCTCGACGATCTGCCAGGCGTCGCCGCGAAAGGCACGCTGCGCCCCGGTGCCGAAACCGGCACCACCGATCTCTCCGTCGACGTCGAACCCGGCCCGCTCGCGTCCGGCTCCGTCGATCTCGACAACTATGGCGACACGCTCACCGGCCGTTATCGCGCCACCGGCAGCGTCGACGTCAACGCGCCGCTGCGTATCGGCGATCAGTTCACGCTGCGCGGGCTGGTCAGCGACGCGCGCCAGCGCTATTACCGCGTGGCATACCAGTTGCCTGTCGGCCCGGCGTCGACGCGGCTCGGCGTCGCACACTCCGACATGCGATACCGGGTCGGCGGCAGCTTCGACGATCTCGACTATCACGGCCGTGCATCGGTGCAAAGCGCGTTCGTCACGCAACCGCTGCTGCGCAGCCGCCGCGCGAACGTCAGCGCGCAGTTCCTGTTTGAAAACAAGCAGTTGCACGACGACTACAACGCATTCGACGTGCATGGCGCGAAGCGCATCCAGATCGGTTCTTTCAGCATCACCGGCAGCAATCAGGACGACTGGTTCGGCGGCGGACGCAGCAGCGCGTCCGTGACGCTCGGCATCGGCCGGATGAACGGCAACGATCCGCTCGGATCGAATCGGTTCGCGAAAACGCACGGCCGGTTCGCGAAGCTGAACGTCAGTGCGGTACGACTTCAGGCCATCACTGCGCGCTTGCAGCTCTACGTGCAGCTCAGCGCACAACTCACATCGCGCAATCTCGACTCGACGGAAAAATTCAGCCTCGGCGGCCCGTATGGGGTACGCGGGTACGCGCTCGGCGCGGGCAGCGGCGATCAGGGCTGGCAGGCGAGCGCGGAACTGCGCTATCTCGCCGCGCCCGGCTGGCAGGTCAGCACCTTCGTCGATACCGGGCGCGTACAGGTCAACAAGCAGCCGTGGAACCGGGAGCGCAACACGCTGCAGCTGTCGTCGGCAGGGCTCGGCGTCGGCTGGTACGGCGCGAGCCGGCAGGTCAACGTCGCGTGGTCGCGACCGTTCGGCAGGTCCGACGACGCGGCCGCGAGCACGCGCTCGCCAAGTGTCTGGCTTCAGGCGACCCAGTATTTCTGAGTCGCCCGGCGCCGATCGCCGGCCCGGCGGCGCCGCGGGGCCGGCAACCCGGCGGCGGGCAGCATGACCGTCCGCCGCATGAAGCGGAAGATCGATCCGCTTCGCAACCGGTCAGTTCGTTCCACTGATCGACTCCAACAACTCCGTTATCGAGGATAACAATGAACAAGACCTATGCATTGGTGTGGAATCACGCTCAGGCGTGCTGGAACGCGGTCGGGGAAACCGCGCGCCGACGCGGTAAAGCCGGCGGCAGTACGCTCGTCGCAGCCGGCGCCGTGTCGCTGCTCGGCCTCGCCGCGCTGCCCGCACACGCACTGCCCACCGGTCAGGCCGTCGTCGCCGGCCACGCCGACATCGCCACGTCCGCCGACGGCAAGACGATGTCCATCAATCAGCATTCCGACAAGCTCATCACCAACTGACAGGACTTCGGCGTCGCCGGCGGCGAACGCGTGTCGTTCCACCAGCCCGGCAGTTCGTCCATCGCGCTGAACCGCGTGATCGGCTCGCGCGGCAGCCAGATCGACGGCCGCATCGACGCCAACGGCAAGGTGTTCCTCGTCAACCCGAACGGCGTGATGTTCGGCGCAGGTTCGCAAGTCAACGTCGGCAGCCTCGTCGCGTCCACGCAGAACCTGTCCGACGCCGACTTCCTCGCCGGCAACTATCGCTTCTCCGGCACGTCGGCCGCCTCGGTCATCAACGCCGGCAACATCACCGCGGCCGACGGCGGCAGCGTCGCGCTGCTCGGCGCGCGCGTGTCCAACACCGGCGTGATCCAGGCGAAGATGGGCCGCGTCGCGCTCGGCGCCGGCAACGCATTCAAGGTCAACTTCGACGGCAGCGACCTGCTCAGCGTGCAGGTCGAAGGCGGCGCCGTCGACGCGCAGGCGAGCAACGGCGGGCTGCTCAAAGCCGACGGCGGCGACGTGCTGATGACCGCCCGCGCAGCTGGCGATCTGCTCGGCGCAGTGGTCAACAACACCGGCACCATCGAGGCGCGCGGGCTGAACAGCCACGGCGGGCGCATCACGCTCGACGGCGGCACCGTGCTGGCCGGCGGCACGCTCGACGCGAGCGCCACGGCCGGCAACGGCGGCGAAATTGCGACGCGCGGCACGAACGTCCGCGTTGCCAACGATGCCACGATCGACACGCGCGGCGCGAACGGCCGCTCGGGCACGTGGAAGATCGACACGGCGAACGCACGCGTCGCCGACGATGCGAACGCAACGATCGGCGCGGCTACGCTGTCGCGCAACCTCGGCACGACGTCGGTCGAACTGACGAGCACCGACGGCGCGCTGGCGACCGACGGCGCAATCGGCTGGAACAGCGATCACGGCCTCACGCTGACGTCCGTGCGCGACGACGTGACGCTCGGCAAGTCGCTGACGGCCGGCGGCGCGAACGCACGCGTCGCCGTCAACGCCGCACGACGCATCAACATCAACGACAAGGTCGCACTCACGGGCCGCAACACCGCCCTTGAGCTGAACTCCGGCAGCGGCCATGTGCTGAGCGGCAATGGAGCCGTCACGCTGTCGGGCGCGGACACGTCGTACAGCGCGAACGGGCAGGCCTATCGCGTGATCCGCAACGTCGATCAACTGCGCGCAGTCGACGCTGACCTGAACGGCCACTACGTGCTCGGCAACACGATCACGGGCAAGGGCACGTTCCGCAGCATCGGCGGCAACGCGGCGTTCACCGGCACGTTCGACGGTTTCGGCAACACGATTTCCGGGCTGTCCGTCTACAACAGCGGGCCGTTCGTCGGTCTGTTCGCGGTCAACAGCGGCACGATCGCCAACCTGGTGCTCGATTCGGTGTCGGCTCGCGGTATGCCGAGCGCTCGCGGCATCCCCACCGCGATCGGTGCGCTGGTGGGCGGCAACGTGCAGGGCACGCTGTCGAACGTGCACGCGCGCAACGTGTCGGTGACGAGCAACGGTTCGCCCGCCAACGTCGCCGGTGGCCTCGTCGGCCGGAACCTGAGCGGCACGATCGATGGCGCGTCGGTGTCGGGGCGCGTCCAGGGTGACCGCTACACGACCGCGCTTGGCGGGCTCGTCGGCGAGAACGTCGCGTCGCCGGACAAGCGGCTCGGCGCCGCGACGATCGCTCGCAGCCATACCGACGCGAGCGTCTTTATCGATGCCGCTGTCGCGCTGCCGACCAACTCGATGAGCGGAATCGGCGGGCTCGCCGGCTTCAACAGCGGCGACATCCGCGATTCGTCGAGCAAGGGCGACGTATACGTCCGGGGTGCGAGCCCGGCCATCGGCGGTCTCGTCGGGCGCAATAACGGCACGGTGCGCGGCTCGGACGCGGCCGTCCAGATCTCCGCCGGCACGAACAGCACCGTCGGCGCGCTGGTCGGCGTCAACACGGGCACCATCGACGCATCGCGGGCGAGCGGCCGCCTCTCGGCCGACACGGGTAGCAAGGCAGGCGGCCTCGTCGGCCATAACAGAGGCCAGGTGACGGCATCCGCCGCATCCGGCAGCGTCGGCGTCGGGACGAACGGTATCGTAGGCGGCCTCGTCGGTGCCAACGACGGACTCATCGACGGCTCCAGCGCATCCGGCGACGTCAGCGCTTCTAACGGTATTGCGGGCGGACTCGTCGGCACCAACGGCGGCCGCATCCATGCATCGAACGCGCACGGCGACGTGGCGGCACGCGGCAAGGCCGGTGTCGCGGGCGGGCTCGTCGGGATCAACCGCGCAGCGATCGAAGCGTCGAACGCGACCGGCGACGTGACGGTCTTTGCGAACGCACTGGCAGGCGGCTTCGTCGGCCGCAACGCGTCCGGCGGCAAGATCGACGGATCGAGCGCAAGCGGCAACGTCAGCGGGATCGAGGTCATGACGATCGGCGGTTTCGCCGGCATCACCGACGCGAACTCGACGATCACGTCGTCGTCCGCGCACGGCATGGCGCGCGGCGAAGCGAACAACCGCGTCGGCGGCTTCGTCGCCATCAACGGCGGCCGCGTCGCGAACGTCAGCGCAACCGGCACGGTTCGCGCCGGTGCGAACAGCGAGGCGGGCGGGCTGATCGGCCGGAATACCGGAACCGTCGAGTCGTCGTCGGCGAGCGGCACGGTCACGGCCGTCGGCGCGAGCCAGGTCGGCGGACTGATCGGCTTCAACAACGGCACGGTGCGAGGCTCGCGTGCGTCGGGCGCCGTCAGCAGCGGCGACAAGAGCTATGTCGGCGGCCTCGTCGGCTATGGCGCGGGCGGCACGATCGAGTTGTCCGAAGCGAGCGGCAACGCGACCGGCGGCCAGAGCGCCAATGTCGGCGGCCTGGTGGGCCGCAGCGGCGGCAGGATCATCCAGTCGTCGTCGTCCGGCACCGTCAGCGGGGACATGTTCGCGACCCTCGGCGGTCTCGTCGGCACCAACCTCGGCACCGTGCAGGCGTCGTCGACCAGCAGCCGGGTCGCGTGGGAACACGGCCGTGCTCAGCAATATGGCGGCATCGCGGGTTTCTCGAAGACGTCGATGCAGGGCAATACGGTGTCGGGCGATGCGATGAACGTGCCGCTCGTCGGCAACCAGTTCGGCACCGTCTGGCCGTGATGCGACGCAGGCGGGCGGCCTGATCGCCCGCGGCGGTACGGGTGGCGGACAGCATGATCGTCTGCCACCTGAAGCGGACGACCAATCCGCCATTTTATGAATCAGTAAGGTTGACTGATCAATCTACCAACATCCGTTATCGAGGAAACGAAAACGATGAACAAGACCTACGCATTGGTGTGGAATCACGCTCAGGCGTGCTGGAACGCGGTCGGGGAAACCGCGCGCCGACGCGGTAAAGCCGGCGGCAGTACGCTCGTCGCAGCCGGCGCCGTGTCGCTGCTCGGCCTCGCCGCGCTGCCCGCACACGCACTGCCCACCGGTCAGGCCGTCGTCGCCGGCCACGCCGACATCGCCACGTCCGCCGACGGCAAGACGATGTCCATCAATCAGCATTCCGACAAGCTCATCACCAACTGGCAGGACTTCGGCGTCGCCGGCGGCGAACGCGTGTCGTTCCACCAGCCCGGCAGTTCGTCCATCGCGCTGAACCGCGTGATCGGCTCGCGCGGCAGCCAGATCGACGGCCGCATCGACGCCAACGGCAAGGTGTTCCTCGTCAACCCGAACGGCGTGATGTTCGGCGCCGGCTCGCAGGTCAACGTCGGCAGCCTCGTCGCGTCCACGCAGAACCTGTCCGACGCCGACTTCCTCGCCGGCAACTATCGCTTCGCCGGCTCGTCCGCCGCGACCGTCGCCAACGCCGGCAACATCACCGCGGCCGACGGCGGCAGCGTCGCGCTGCTCGGCGCGCGCGTGTCCAACACCGGCGTGATCCAGGCGAAGATGGGCCGCGTCGCGCTCGGCGCCGGCAACGCATTCAAGGTCAACTTCGACGGCAGCGACCTGCTCAGCGTGCAGGTCGAAGGCGGCGCCGTCGACGCGCAGGCAAGCAACGGCGGCCTGCTGAAGGCCGACGGCGGCGACGTGCTGATGACCGCCCGCGCCGCGGGCGATCTGCTCGGCGCAGTGGTCAACAACACCGGCACCATCGAGGCGCGCGGGCTGAACAGCCACGGCGGGCGTATCACGCTCGACGGCGGCACGGTGCTGGCCGGCGGCACGCTCGACGCGAGCGCCACGGCCGGCAACGGCGGCGAAGTCGCGACGCGCGGCACGAACGTCCGCGTTGCCAACGATGCCACGGTCGACACGCGCGGTGCGAACGGTCGCTCGGGCACGTGGAAGATCGACACGGCCAACGCACGCGTCGCCGACGATGCGAACGCAACGATCGGCGCGGCTACGCTGTCGCGCAACCTCGGCACGACCGACGTCGCATTGACCGGCACGGCAGGCGACCTATCGGCCGACGGCGCCGTCGACTGGAGCAGCGACCACACGCTGTCGCTCGCATCGCAGCTCGGCAACGTGAAGCTGCAACGCGCGTTGAATGCGCACGGCGACCGTGCGGGACTGGCGGTCGACGCCGCGAAGCGTATCGACATCGACGGCCCGCTCGCGCTGACCGGCGCGAACGCCGCGCTCGCGCTGAACTCGGGCAACGGCCATGTGTTGAACGACAATGCAGCCGTCACGCTGTCGGGCGCGAATGCGTCGTTCAGCGCAAACGGGCACGGCTATCGCGTGATCCACAACGTCGAACAACTGCGTGCGGTCGATGCGAACCTGAAAGGCCGCTACGTGCTCGGCAATACGATCAAGGGCAGCGGCGCGTTCCGCAGCATCGGCGGCGACACGGCGTTCGCCGGCACGTTCGACGGCCTCGGCAACACCATCTCGGGGTTCTCGGTCTACAACAACGGACCGCTCGTCGGCCTGTTCGCGTCCAACGTCGGCACGATCGCGAACCTGACGCTCGATTCGGTATCGGCACGCGGCACGGCGAACTACAGCCGAGGCCCCGCGATGGTCGGTGCGCTGGTGGGCGCGAACGTGCAGGGCACGCTATCGAACGTGCACGCGCGCAACGTGTCGGTGACGAGCGGCGGCTCCCCGACCAACGTCGCCGGCGGCCTCGTCGGCCTGAATCTGAGCGGCACGATCGATCGCGCGTCGGTGTCGGGCCGCGTGCAGGGCGACCGCTTCACGACTGCACTCGGCGGGCTCGTCGGCGAAAACATCACGTCGCCGGACAGCCGGCTCGACACAGCGACGATCTCGCGCAGCCGCGCCGACGCAAGCGTCTCCATCGGCGCCGCGGGCACGCTGCCCGACAACGGGTCCAACGGAATCGGCGGCCTTGTCGGCATCAACACCGGCGACGTTCTCGATTCGACGAGCGCCGGGCAGGTCTACGTCGCGGGCACCAGCACGGCCGTCGGCGGCCTCGTCGGGCGCAATGACGGCACGGTTCGCGGATCCGGCGCGTCCGGCCGCGTCGCTGCCGGCGCGGCAAGCACCGTCGGCGCGCTGGTCGGCGTCAACGCGGGCACGATCGCCGCATCGCGCGCGAGCGGCGACGTCGCAAGCGGTGCGCGCGGCACGGCGGGCGGCCTCGTCGGCATCAACGCCGCCACCGGTACGATCGACAAATCGAACGCCACGGGTACGGTCACCGTCGCGGGCAACGATGCGACGGCGGGCGGGCTCGTCGGCCGCAACAACGGTCGCGTGTCGAGGTCCAGCGCATCCGGCAACGCTTCCGTCGGCGCGAACGGCACCGCAGGCGGCCTCGTCGGCATGAACAGCGGCCACGTCGAGTACGGCAACGCGTCCGGCAAGGTATCGGTTCTCGCCAATAGCGACGCCGGCGGCCTGATCGGCCGCAACATCGGTACGGTCGCCTCGTCGCATGCGCAAGGCGCCGTTTCCGCCGGCGCCGACAGCAATGCGGGCGGGCTCGTCGGCAACCACACGCGCGGCTCGATCGTGCTGTCCGACGCAAGCGGCAGCGTCAGCGGCGGCGCACGCGCGAAGATCGGCGGCCTGGTCGGCCTCAACGGCGGCACGATCGACCGATCGTCGTCGTCCGGCACCGTAAGCGGCGGCCTGAACGCCACGCTCGGCGGCATCGTGGGCACCGACTTCGGGACCACGCAAGCATCGTCGACCACCAGCCGGATCGCTTACACGCCGGGCTACGGCCAGCGCTACGGCGGGCTCGCGGGCTTCGCGATGACGTCGATGAAGGGCAACACGGCGTCCGGTGACGCGGCGCAGGTGCCGCTGATCGGCGGCCAGTTCGCGTTCTTCTGACCATGACCCGGCGCAGGCGGGGAATGTGACCGCCTGCGCGCGGGGGAACGACGACGCGCTCGTTCGTTCCCCCGCATCGGCGGCGATGCACGACGAGCCGTGCCGCTACCCTGCCGCTACCCTCCCCGATTCTCCCGAATGATCGCCGCAGCGGCTGCCTCGGCCTCGCTCGCCACGCCGTCGTGCACGCGCGTGCTGACCGCCGGCGTCGGCGGCTCGCTGTCGAGTGCGTGGCCGTTGCGATCGTGCGTGTCGACCGTCGCGCGCATCGACAGCCCGACCCGCAGCGGATGCGCGGCGAGATCGCGCGGATCGATCGCGATCACGACCGGCACGCGCTGCACGACCTTGATCCAGTTGCCGGCGGCATTCTGCGACGGCAGCATCGAGAACGCGCTGCCCGTGCCCGCCGAAAATCCCTGCACGCGGCCGCGATAGACGACGCGCGAGCCGTAGAGATCCGACACGACCTCGACCGGCTGCCCGATGCGCATGTGGCGGATCTGCCCTTCCTTGAAATTCGCGTCGATCCACAACCGGTTCAACTGCACGATCGACAGCAGCGGCACGCCGGGCCCGACCTGCTGGCCGACCTGCACCGAGCGCTGCCCGACCGTGCCGTCGACCGGCGCGACGATCGTCGTGCGCTTCAGGTTCCGGTACGCGAGCTTGAACTGCGCGGCCGCCTGCACGACGGCCGGGCTCTCGTCGACGGGCAGCCGAGTGCCGAGCGCACGCGCCGCATCGAGCTGCGCCTGCGCGGCCGCCAGGTTGGCCTGCGCGCCGGCTACCGCCGCGCGGGCGCGCGCCAGTTCCTCGGGCGCGACGATCTCGACCGACGCGCCCGATCGCGCGGCCAGCGCGCGTTGCGCGAGCTGCAGGTCGGCCCGCCGGGCGTTCACCGCTTCGACGTACATCGTGTTCGAGATCTTCGCGTTCGCGACCTGCCGCACGGCCTGCACGAGTTGCGCCTTCGCCTGCGCGAACGCGACCGACGCCTCGGCATCGTCGAGCCGCACGAGTGGCTGCCCGGCGCGCACCGTCTGCGTATCGGCGGCCAGCACGTCGGTCACGGTGCCCGGAATCTGTGCGGCGACCTGCACGATGCCGCCCGCGACATACGCGTCGTCGGTGTCTTCGTAGTAGCGCTCGCTCAACAGCCAGAACACGAGCCATGCGAGCGCAGCCGCGAGCACGATCGCGAAGAACACCATGAAGCGCTTGCGGCGCGTCGCACGGCGCGTGTCGAGAGTCGGATCGCCGTCGAGGGCGGCCGGCGGCGCGGCGGTATGAAGGTTGTCGTGATGCATCAGTCGCTTTGCGTAACGATCAGGCGGTCATGCTGAAACAGCGGAATGGCCGGCGTGCCGGGCTGGTTGGCCGCCGGGCTCGCGGACGCGGTACGAGTCGGATCGGGCACGCCGCGGCGCACCGGGTCGTTGCTCGCCGCGGCTGCATTCGACGGACGGGCCGCCGCATCGCGCGATGCGACACCGTCGGTCGACGTGCTGCCGGATCCGGCAGCCTGCCGCGCGGTCCCGGCCGCCGAACGCGCATCGGGCGGCGCCGCCGTCGCGGTCGCCCGGCTCAAGGTCGCCGCCGTCGTCGCCGGTCCTCGCTTCGCCGCGCCGCCGCGCGCTTGATGAACGGCCGGCGTCGATGCCGAAGCGGGCGCCGACGCCCCGCCGCCCGCATCGAACCCGCCGCCCAGCGCGCCGATCAACCCGACCCGCAGCGTCCGCTGCTTGCCGAGCAACGCGATCATCTGCGCGCGCTCGTCGATCAGCGTGAGATCCGCGACATCGACGTCCTTCTGCATCAGCACGCCGCGCCGATGCCGATCCGCCGCGATCTGCACGATCTTCTGCGCGGCCGCGACCGCGTCCTGCTGCTGCGCAACGAGCGTCTGCGACGTCTGCAGCGACGTGACGAGTTGCGCGACCTGCCCGAGCGCGTCGTCGACGGTCTTGTTGTACAACCCGATCGCGACGTCGGCCTGCGCGACGTCCGCGCCGAGCTTCGCCTTCAGCCGGCCGCGATCGAAGATCGGCAGCGAGATCGCGGGGCCGACGGAGCCCGCGAGCGAATCGCGCGAGAACAGCGACGCGGGCGTCAACGCGAACAAGCCGCCGAGCGCCACGAGATTCACGTCCGGATAGAACTGCGCGCGCGTCGAGTCGGCGTTCGCGAACGCGGCTTCGACCCGCAGCCGCGCGGCGACGATGTCGGGCCGGCGGCCGAGCAGGTCGGCCGGCAACCTTGGCGGCAGCGCGCCACCGGGGAACGCGCCGACGCGCGGCCGCTGCAGCGCGAGCCCGCGCTCCGGGCCGCGGCCGGACAGCACGCCGAGTTGCAGTTGCGCGAGCTTGATCTGCTCGTCGTTCAGCGCGATCTGTTCGAGCAGGCGGCTGCGCTTGATCGACGCATCGCTCGCGTCGTACGCGTTGTCGAGGCCGCGCGCGGTGCGCTCGCGCAGCACGGCCGTCACGCGCTGGCTGATCTTCAGTTTCTGCTGCAACAGGTCGCGCATCGCGTACGCCTGGTCGAGCTGGCAATACACGGTGACGATCGCGACGGCGAGCGTGAGCCGCACCTGCTCGGCCTCGACGCCGGCCGCGTCGCGCAGCGACAGCAGGCTCTTCGTCGCCGCGCGGTTCTTGCCCCACAGGTCGAGCTGATAGTTCAGCCCGACGAAGATCGACGACGGCGACACGTTCGGATCGCCGAAGATCTGCACCGGCACGCGATAGCCGCCGGCCGTGACGTCGGCGATATCGCCGGGCTTCGGCATCCGCGCGCGGCTGATCGTCGCGCCGGCCGTGCCCGTCAACCCCATCAGCGAATCGAACTGCTGAAGCTGCGCCTGCGCGATCCGCAGCCGCGCCTGCGCGACCTGTACATCGGGACTATTCTGCGATGCGTCGGCTACCAGATCGTCGAGCTGCGGATCCTGCAACTGCTTCACCCAATCGGGCGCCGGCCACGCGCCATTCGCGCCGGCGCCGGCCGTGCGCGCAAGCGCATCGTCGGCCGGCGCGCGCAGCGACAGCGAAGGCAGGAAGCCCGACGGCACGCATCCGCCCAACGCCAGCAGCACGGCCGCCGCCGCGATCGTCGCGCGGCCCTTCATCCCCGCGGGTTTCGTCATACGCCGCATCGCGCCTCACCCCTGCCGAACGCGCTGCGCCCGCGCGGCCAGACGCGGCCGCGTGCGCTCGAGCGGGCCGAGCCGGCCGAACAGGCCGTCCGCGACGCCGAACAGGATGCCCGCTAGCTTCGCGCGCTTGTCGCGCTCGACAAGCGCGATCTGCACGATCTGCCACACGGTCAGCAGGTTCGGCACGAGCGCCACCGGAAAGCGCAGCCCGTACTGCATGCCGAGCTGCACCGCATTGCGTGCGCTGTAGTAGCGCCGTTGCCACGAGTGATTCATCGACGTCATTTGGAAAGGACCGATCGCATGCCGCCGTTTCGCGCCGATCCGGTGCGGCAGCACCAGCGACGGCACGACATAGAGCGGCACGTTGCGCGACAGTGCGCGGAAACTGTATTCGGTGTCGACGTGATCGATGAACAGCGTCTCGTCGAAGCGGCCGAGCACGGCGAACGCATCGCGCGACACGACGCAGCCCGACGAGATCAGGAATGCGCAGCGCTGCATCGGCGTGCCCGCTTCGATGCGCAGGCGGCGCAAGCCGATGCCGTTCGTCGCGAGTTCGGGCAGGAAACTGCGCGCGTTCTCGTCGAAGATGCGCGGGCCGGCCATGAACGCACACCCCGCGCGCGCCGCGCAGATCTCGCGCATCGTCGGGAAATACGCGGCCGGCACCGACGAATCCTGGTCGAACAGCGCGACCGCGTCGACGCGGTCGCGAAACAGCGCCGCGAGCCCCGCGTTGTACGCGCCCGCGATACCGCCGCGATTCCCGTGATGCAGCCACGCGATACCTTCGCGCGCGCACAGCGCGCGGGCCCGCATATCGGGCTGCGGCGTGTTGTCGACGACGAGCAGCGCGTCGCACGCGTGCCGCCATCCGCGCAGCGCGTCGAGCTGTGCATCGCTCGGGTGATACAGGATCACGAGTGCGCCGAGTGTCGTCATGGTCCGTTCCTCAATGCCCGAACGATGCTGCCGCGCCGCGCCTGGGCCGCGTCAGCCACATCATCGCCGCGAGCGCGAGGCACGTCATGCTCGCCATCCAGAACATGTCGTTGGTCGCCATCATGTACGCCTGCTGCATCACGACCTGATGCAGCGTCGTCAGCTCGCGCACGCCGTCCACGCCCATCGTGTTCAACGCATGCACGAAGCGTTGCGTGTTCGCCGATGCATGCGTGACCGATTGCGACACGACGTCGTAGTGATAGGTCGCGCGGTTGTCCCACAGCGTCACGCTCATCGCCGTGCCGAATGCGGCCGATAGCGTGCGCAGGAAATTCGACAGGCTCGACGCGGCGGCGAGCCGGTCGTCCGGAATGCGCGACAGCGTGGCGGCAGTGAGCGGAATGAAGAAGCACGGCAGGCCGATCCCCTGGATCAGCCCCGGCGCGGCGATCTGCGCGAACGTCATCTTCAGCGTGAAATGCGCGTCCCATGCGAGCACGGCCGCGAAGACGAGGAAGCCGAACGTCGCGAGCACGCGCGCGTCGAAGCGGTGCGCATGCAGCCCGACGAGGATCGAGAACACGAGCGCGAGCACGCCGAGCGACGCGGTCGCGAGCCCCGCATGAAACGCGTTGTAACCCATCACGGCCTGCATCCACAGCGGAAACACGACGCCGACCACGGAGAAGCTCATCATCCCGAGCGAGATGATCAGTACGCAGAACGAGAACGTGCGGTCGCGAAACAGGCTCAGATCGACGACGGGATGCGCTTCGCCCGCCTCCCAGATCAGCAGCGACACGATCGCGAGCGCCGCGACCACCGCGAGCGTGACGATCAGCGGCGAATCGAACCAGCCGCGGTCGTGGCCGAGATCGAGCATCGCCTGCAGCGAGCCGACGCCGATCACGAGCAGCACGATGCCCGGCACGTCGATCGGGCCGGCCGCGCCGCGCTGCACGTCGGGCCGCAGCATCGCGGTGCACACCGCGAACGAGAACAACCCGATTGGCAAATTGATCAGGAAGATCCACGGCCAAGAGAAGTTGTCGACGATCCAGCCGCCGACCACTGGCCCGAAGATCGGCGCGAGCAGCACCGTCATCGCCCACAGCGCGAGCGCGATCGTGCGTTTGTCGGGCGGGAACGTGCGCAGCAGGATCGTCTGCGACAGCGGCACCATCGGCCCCGAACACAATCCCTGCAGTGCGCGGCAGATCACGAGCACGTGCAGGTCGCGCGCCAGCCCGCACAGCAGCGACGTCAGCGTAAACAACAGCACCGCGCCGACGAACAGCCGCAGCTCGCCGACGCGCCGTGCGAGCCAGCCGGTCAGCGGCACCGCGATCGCGGCCGCGACCGAATACGAACTGATCACCCACGTGCCCTGGCTGTTGGATACGCCGAGACTGCCGGAGATCGCCGGCACCGCGACGTTCGTCACGGTCGAGTCGAGCACTTCGATGAAGGTCGCGAGCGACAGCGCGAACGTCAGCAGCGCGAGCCGGATGCCGCGCACCGGCTGCGCGGCCGGCACGGATGCCGGCACGTCGAACGCGGACGGCGCAACCGGTCCGTCGTGAAGCGGCGACGCGGTGCTCATGCGCCGGCCACCGCGACATCGGCCCGTGCGGCCAGCCGCCCGCGCCTGGGCACGAACCGTTCGATGAAATCGGCGGCCGCGCCGCAGCCGTCCGGCGCGGCTGCGAGCAGCGCGCGCGTACGCTCCGCGTGTACCGTGAACGCGGGTTCTTCGAGCGCGCGCGCGAGCCCCGCGCCGAGCCGTGCGCCGTCGAGCGGGCCGTCGACCCGCACGCCGCAGCCGTTCGCGGCGACGCGTTGCGCGTTGTCGAACTGGTCGTGCGCGAACGGCGTGACGACCTGTACGATGCCGGCTTCGCACGCGAGCGCCGCCGTGCCGATCCCGCCGTGATGCACGAGCGCGCGGCAACGCGGCAGCAGCGTGCGCATCGGCACGAAACGGCGCACGAGCAGCCGGTCGCCGTCCGTCGCGCGCTCGTCCGGCGTCAGCAGGATGCCGCGCGCGCCGGTCGCGCGCAGCGCTTCCGTCACTGCGCGTGCATACGCGACGTGATCGACGCGCGTCGAACCGGCCGTGAACACGACCGGGGGCTCGCCCGCCGCGAGAAAGGCATCGAGTGCCGCATCGTCGTCGGGCGTCGCGATATCGTTGAACAACGGAAAACCGCTTTGCAGATGGTTCGACGGCCAGTCGGGCTGCGGCGGCGCGAACCAGCGGGGAAACAGGCACAGCACGCCGTCGGTCGAATGCAGCCAGCGGCCGAGCACGCGCCGCGCGGGCGCGAGCCCGAGCTCGCGGCGCACCGCGTCGAGCGCCGGACCGCACACGCGGTCGAGCACCTGCCGCTCGATCAGCGTCATCAACGCCGACTTCAGCGGCAACGGCCAGCGTGCGGGAATCGTCAGGCGCGGGTGGGTCGGCGGCGCATGCGCGGACAGCAGCGTCGACGGCGACACCTGCACCGACACGTACGGCGTGCCGTGCAGTTCCTGCATGAAGCGCGCGGAAAATGCCCACAGCGTGCCGACCAGCACGGTGTCGGCATCGGTCAGCGCGCGCAGGGCGTCGTAATGCGGGCGCAGAGTCGGCGCGATCACCTGCCATAGCGTGCGGAACGACGTGCGCGGATCCCACAGCGCCGGGTTCGCCATCGCCGCGTCATAGTCGGCCGCGGTGCCGACCGGCACGAACGCGAACCCGCAGCGGCGCACGGCCGCCTCGAACGGCGCATGCGTACAGAACACGACCTCGTGACCGCGCGCCGCGAGCGTGCGCGCGATCCCGAGCATCGGATGCACGTCGCCCGCCGAGCCGATCGCGGTCACGATCATCTTCGCCATCGCGCGCCTCGCGCAGATCAGTAAAAGCCGGGGATCAGCGCCGCCACTTCGCGGCGGTACTGCACGTAGGCCGGCCCGAAATATCCGGTCAGCCAGCTCTCCTCGACGCGCACCTTGTACGCGAGCGACGCGAACACGAGCAGCACGCCGATCGCGCCGCGCCATTCGCCGCCGATCAACGCGGCGCCGACCAGCGCGACCAGGCAGCCGGTGTAGATCGGGTGACGCACGAGCGCATACGGCCCCGTGCGCACGAGCTCGTGATCTTCCTTCAGCGTGACCGATACGCTCCAGTTCGTGCCCAGATGCAGCCGCGCCCACACCGAGAACAGCAGGCCGGCCACCAGCACCGCGAGCCCGCACTGCGCCTGCAGCCCGAAGCGCTGCCAGTCGGGCGCGAGCGCCTGCCACGTCGGATCGGGCAGGATGATCAACGCGCCGCCGACGATCAGCGGAATCGACTGCAGCGTGCGCGAGCGCGACGCTTCCTTGCGCACGGTCGTCTTGACGCCCCGCGACGTGGCGATCCAGTACGCGAGCCACGCGGCCCACGGAACGACGATGGCGATGGTCTGAACGATATTCACGGCTGGCCTGCCTCGTTGGGATGGGAATTCGGATGCGCGGGACGAGCCCGATGCACGACGGACGACGTCACGACGACAGCGCAGGCATCGGCGCGGGCACGCACGCGTGCGCGGCGGCACGTGCGATGCCGGTCGCGAGGGTTGCCTCGCCACAGAAAAAATCGAGCAGCGCGGCACGGGTGCATTCGCGCTGCGCACGGCCTTCGATGTCGAGGAAATGGCCGGCGTCCGGCACCGTCGCGAACCGGGCGCGCGCCACGTGCGCGCCGAGCTGACGCACGTCGGCCGGCGTCGTGTATTCGTCGCGCTCGCCGTTCAGGAACAGCAGCTCGCAGCCGATGTTCGAGAACTCGCTGAAGTAGCGCTCGGGCTGCAACGACAGGATCTGATCGACGTGGAAGGCGACCTGGTCCTGCTCGTCGCGCGGCAGGCGCGTGAGATACCGGTAGTTGTACAGCTTCATGATGCGCGGCAGATAGCGGCCGACGGTGTCGTTCAGCAACTGCGCGGCCTTCAGGTTCTCGCCGGCCGCGATGTGGTCGCGCGCACGCGTCACGTAGTCGACCATCGCATCGTTCAGGAACGGCGAGAACGAGCAGATCGCCGCGCGCCGCACGCTCGGGCAGCCGCGCGCGAGCGCGAACAGCGACGCGACGCCGCCCCACGACACCGACACGAGGAACGCCGGCGCGAAGCGCTCGACCAGGTACTGGAGGATCGCGGCTTCGTCGTCCTTGGTCAGGATGGAGCAGCCTGGATTGTGCTGGCGCGACTGCCCCGCATACGGCAGGTCGAAGCAGATCGTGTTCATCCGCTCGCCGAGATACTGGACCGTCTGGCCGAACGACGCGGTCGTCGCGAGCGCGCCGTTGACGAGCATCGCCGTGTCAAAGGCCGGGTCGAACACGTTCCGCTCGACGTATACCTTCAGCCCATTCGGTAGCGGGACCACGTGTTTTTCGGTCGGCATCGTCGTTCTCCGGTGGATGCGGCGTCTCGACGTCGCGGCATGCTGCAAGTGCGCAATGGCTGACGCCGCCCCCGCGCGCGGTCGTTCGACGCGCTCGTTGCCGACGCACCGCAGCAATTTCCCGCGGCGCCATTCATTCCTCATGGTGCGGCGCCATACTAATACGGCCGATATTAATTACTCAAGCGATTCCAAAAATCCCTCTACCCGGACCGGAAATACACCGGATTCAAATTTATTTATCGATTTTCGTGGTATGAGGAATCCAGGAAGAGGTGACTGCAATCGTTTGCGAGCCACCTTTCACGACACTAAAAATCACAAATTTCTCTTTTTTATTCAATAACTTGATCGATTTAAATCGGTCAATTGAAACGGATTTTAGAAAGCCGGCCAGCTTCACGATCCGGTTTGACGATTTCATATCGTGAACGATGTTGCAGATTTCGACATTCTTTCGTTTCGTAATGAAATCGAACATGGAAACGGTGCTTCCGATTGCGTCGAATTTCCGTGAACCGTTTTAAACAGATTCAAACTTAATTAACCTTCTTTCAACTCGTTTTTCCGCACCTGCACATGAGCTCCAGACGTGACGAATCCTCCCGTTTGGAACACGGCATTCCGTTCGCCCCGATTTTTTGTTGATTGATCGTTCAATAAAAAACCGCTAGGATTCCGACTTCCATGGACGGCCCGTCCGGGCGAAGGGAGTCACGATGCCGAAAGTCGGAATGCGGGAGATACGCCGCGCCCAGTTGATCGATGCGACGTTGCGCTCGATCGACGAAGCGGGCCTGCCCGGCACGACGCTCGCATCGGTCGCGCAACGCGCGAACATCTCGACGGGCATCGTCAGCCATTACTTCGGCGACAAGGACGGCCTGCTCGAAGCGACGATGCGGCACGTGCTGCGCGACCTGTGGTCGGCCACCACGCGCCGCCGCGTCGCAGCGCGCAAGGATCCGCGTTCGCGGCTGCGCGCAATCGTCGCCGCGAACTTCGACGACACGCAGGTCAGCGCGCCCGTGATGAAGACGTGGCTCGCGTTCTGGTCGCAGAGCATGCACGACCCAATGCTCAAGCGCCTGCAGCACGTCAACACGCGGCGCCTCCATTCGAACCTGTGCGCCGAGTTCGCGAAGGCATTGCCGCGCGCCAAAGCGCGCGAGGCCGCCAGCGGCCTCGCCGCGCTGATCGACGGCCTGTGGCTGCGCGGCGCACTCGCCGGCGGCCCGATCGACACCCGAGCCGCTTTGAAGCTCGCCCACGATTACATCGACCTGCTGCTCGCGTCCGACTGACGCGTCACGCAGTCGCCCTCAAGGAGATTCTCATGTCCGTATACGGTTTGCAGCGCCTCTACATCGGCGGCGGTTACGTCGACGCCACGAGCGGCAAGACTTTCGACACCTTCGATCCGGCCACCGGCGAACTGCTCGCGCAGGTGCAGCAGGCGAGCGCGGCCGACGTCGATCGCGCGGTTGCGTCCGCGCAGGAAGGCCAGCGCGAATGGGCGGCGATGACCGCGATGCAGCGCTCGCGCATCCTGCGCCGCGCGGTCGACTTGCTGCGCGAGCGCAACGACGAACTCGCGGCCATCGAGACGCGCGACACCGGCAAGCCGATCGGCGAGACGCTCGCGGTCGACATCGTCACCGGCGCGGACGTGATCGAGTACTACGCGGGCCTCGCGACCGCGATCGAAGGGCTGCAGGTGCCGCTGCGCGCCGAGTCGTTCGTGTACACGCGCCGCGAGCCGCTCGGCGTGTGCGCCGGTATCGGCGCGTGGAACTACCCGATCCAGATCGCCTGCTGGAAGACCGCACCCGCGCTCGCGGCCGGCAATGCGATGGTGTTCAAGCCGAGCGAAGTCACGCCGCTCACCGCGCTGAAACTCGCGGAAATCTATACGGAAGCCGGCGTGCCGGCCGGCGTGTTCAACGTCGTGCAGGGCGACGGCTCGGTCGGCGCGCTGCTCACCGGCCACCCGGACATCGCGAAGGTGTCGTTCACCGGCGGCGTCGAAACCGGCAAGAAGGTGATGTCGCTGGCCGGCGCGTCGTCGCTTAAGGAAGTGACGATGGAGCTCGGCGGCAAGTCGCCGCTGATCGTGTTCGACGATGCGGACCTCGACCGCGCGGCCGACATCGCGGTGACCGCCAACTTCTTCAGCTCGGGCCAGGTCTGCACCAACGGGACGCGCGTGTTCGTGCACCGCTCGATCAAGGACGCGTTCACGAAGAAGGTGCTCGAACGCGTGAAGCGCATCCGCGTCGGCAAGCCGACCGATGCCGACACCAACTTCGGCCCGCTCGTGTCGGCCGCGCAACTCGACAAGGTGCTCGGCTTCATCGAAAGCGGCAAGGCCGAAGGCGCGAAGCTGCTCGCGGGCGGCACGCGCCTGACCGACGGCCACTTCGGCAGCGGCCAGTACGTCGCGCCGACCGTGTTCGGCGAATGCCGTGACGACATGAAGATCGTGCGCGAGGAAATCTTCGGGCCGGTGATGAGCATCCTCGATTTCGAATCGGAGGACGAAGTGATCGCCCGCGCGAACGACACGCACTACGGCCTCGCGGCCGGCGTCGTGACCGAGAACCTGTCGCGCGCGCACCGCACGATCCATCGCCTCGAAGCCGGCATCTGCTGGATCAATACCTGGGGCGAATCGCCGGCCGAAATGCCGGTTGGCGGATACAAGCAATCCGGTGTCGGGCGCGAGAACGGCATCACGACGCTCGAGCACTACACTCGAATCAAGTCGGTGCAGGTCGAGCTCGGCCGCTACAACCCGGTGTTCTGAGAAGGAGATCCGTCATGACGACACGCGAATACGACTACATCATCTGCGGCGCGGGTTCCGCGGGCAACGTGCTCGCCACGCGGCTGACGGAAGATCCGGACGTCACGGTGCTGCTGCTCGAAGCGGGCGGCCCCGACTACCGCTTCGACTTCCGCACGCAGATGCCGGCCGCCCTCGCCTATCCGCTGCAGGGCCGCCGTTACAACTGGGCGTACGAGACCGACCCCGAGCCGCACATGGACAACCGCCGGATGGAGTGCGGCCGCGGCAAGGGGCTCGGCGGCTCGTCTCTGATCAACGGAATGTGCTACATCCGCGGCAACGCGCTCGACTACGACAACTGGTCGACACACAAGGGTCTCGAGAACTGGACGTATCTCGACTGCCTGCCGTACTTCAAGAAAGCCGAGACGCGCGACATCGGTCCGAACGACTATCACGGCGGCAGCGGCCCCGTGTCGGTCACCACCAGCAAGCCGGGCGTGAACCCGCTGTTCGAGGCGATGGTCGATGCGGGCGTGCAGGCCGGCTATCCGCGCACCGACGACCTGAACGGGTATCAGCAGGAAGGCTTCGGCCCGATGGACCGCACCGTCACGCCGAAGGGCCGCCGCGCGAGCACCGCGCGCGGCTACCTCGATCAGGCGAAGGTGCGGCCGAATCTCGAGATCGTCACGCACGCGCTCGCCGACCGCATCCTGTTCGACGGCAAGCGCGCGTCGGGCGTCACCTATCTGCGCGGCAGCGAGCGCGCGACCGCGCACGCCCGCCGCGAAGTGCTCGTGTGCAGCGGCGCGATCGCGTCGCCGCAACTGCTGCAACGTTCGGGCGTCGGCCCCGGCGCATGGCTGAAGGAACTCGACATTCCCGTCGTGCTCGATCTGCCCGGCGTCGGCCAGAATCTTCAGGACCACCTGGAGATGTACATCCAGTACGAGTGCAAGGAGCCGGTCTCGCTGTATCCGGCGCTCAAGTGGTGGAACCAGCCGAAGATCGGCCTCGAATGGATGCTGAACGGCACGGGCCTCGGCGCGAGCAATCACTTCGAGGCGGGCGGCTTCATCCGCACGCGCGACGACGACCTGTGGCCGAACATCCAGTATCACTTCCTGCCGGTGGCGATCAACTACAACGGCTCGAACGCGATCGAGATGCATGGCTTCCAGGCGCACGTCGGCTCGATGCGCTCGCCGAGCCGCGGCCGCGTGAAGCTGCGCTCGCGCGACCCGAACGACCATCCGAGCATCCTGTTCAACTACATGGCCGAAGCGCTCGACTGGCGCGAGTTCCGCGATGCGATTCGCGCGACGCGCGAGATCATGCGGCAGCCGGCGCTCGATCGCTATCGCGGCCGCGAACTGAATCCGGGCGCCGACTGCAAGACCGACAAGGAGCTCGACGCATTCGTGCGCGCTCGCGCGGAAACCGCGTTCCATCCGTCGTGCTCGTGCAAGATGGGTTACGACGACATGGCGGTGGTCGATGAAGAAGGCCGCGTGCATGGACTCGAAGGGCTGCGCGTCGTCGATGCGTCGATCATGCCGATCATCACGACCGGCAACCTGAACGCGCCGACGATCATGATCGCCGAGAAGATCGCCGACAAGATCCGCGGCCGCACGCCGCTCGCACGTGTCGACGTGCCGTACTTCGTCGCGAACGGCGCACCGGCGCGCAATGTCGCGAAGGCCGTGCGGCAACCCGAGACGGTCTGACGCAAGCAGGTATTCTGCGCGGTCTTTGCGCTCCTCGTGTAACGCTGCTGAAGGTTGCCTTCAGCAGCGTTTTTCGTTTCCGGATTGGCGATTGTCGATATCCGACCCAAAACGCTCGGCGTTCGACTCTGAACCAGATTCGGTCCCGGTCGGAAGCGAGAATTTCCGGCTGGGTCGAGTAGCGCCCGTCGTCTGTCCCAGCCCTCCTAATTTCTTCTTCCAGTCGTCGAAAGTCGCGTCGCTAATTCCGAGCTTGCGGCAGATCTCGTCGATCGTCGTACCCAGCTCGGCTAGCGTCAGCGCGAATGCGATCTGCTCTTCCGTAGACTTGCTCCTCTTCGTGGCATGGCCTTCGTCCCGCCTGGACACATCGCGCCGAACTTCTCCACTTTTGAACCAGGCTATTTCTCCGGTCAGGGCCAGGGTATCGTCACCCCTATAACTCGGTCCGGCGTCGATTCGCGGGGTTTGCGGAATACGGGAAGCGCCCTGATTAATATTTTTTAAATACCAATATTATCCAGTTAATCGATAAATCATAAATAACTCTGTCAATCTTTGTCACGAGAAGTATTCGCCAAAATCAGACTGGATAGAATGCTGGTGCGTTGTCACCGATCAGTCTCCCCCCCAAAAACAATCTGCTTCCGACGAAGCAAATTGAGCAGCTGACGTGACTCTGCGAGATCCGAGCCTGTTCACGCCAATAGCGATCGAACGGGACCATTGAATTCAGCCAACGTGGAATCGGCACCGAAGATTTCCTGGCCGTGTGCGTGGTCGCCCGAAATCGCCTCGTACTCGACGAGGCCACTCCACTTATCCGGCATATTCGACTCGTTATTGGCGTGGGCAGGCTCGGCATACTAATCAGAGGCGCAGTGCCTCAACCAGCGAAGGAGTTCCAGATGAGCAAAAAAATCCTTGGACCGTTATCGGTGAGTGCGATGGCATTGGCCATCGCCATGCCGGGCATTTCGCACGCCGCGGACGGCACGGTCAATTTCAACGGCGAAGTCGTCTCGCAGACCTGCACGATCAATGGCAACAACACCGGCAAAAGCGACTTCACCGTCACGCTCAAATCGGTGCCGACGTCGGCGCTCAAGAAGGATGGCGATACCGCCGAGCGTACGCCGTGGACCATTGCGCTGACCAATTGCACGCCCGCGTCGGGCAACGTGACGGTCTACTTCGAACCCGGCCCCCAGGTCGACTTCAACACCGGTCGGCTCAAGAACAATACCGGCACGGCTACCAACGGCAAGGCGTATGCCACCAACGTCGAAGTGGGCTTGCTGAACAGCGGGTTCCAGCCGATCACGTTGGGTAATGATCCTACCACTCAGGGTGCCGACGTCGTCGCGATCGGCGCGGACGGGACGGCCACGCTGAAGTTCTACGCACAGTATGTGGCAACGGGCGGCGCTGCAACGCCCGGCCCGGTGCAAGCCCAGGTCATGTACACGCTGAACTTCAGCTGATCGAAACACGTCGGCATGAACCCCGCCCCCTTGCCAGGGGGCCTTCGCATTCCTAATCATCAGAATCGGATTCTCAGACATGTTCCCATGGAAGACAGCAGCGCGTTCCGCCGTCGCGGTATTGCTGACGTGCGTTTCGACAGCGTACGGCAGTGTCGTGATCATGGGCACACGGGTGATCTATCCCGCCGGAGAGCGCGAGGTTTCCATCAAGCTCAGCAACGAAGGATCGTCGCCCGCACTGGTGCAGACGTGGCTCGATAAAGGCGATCCCAAAGCGCAACCTGGGGCCGTCCAGCTGCCGTTCACGTTGATGCCGCCGCTGTTCCGCATGGAACCCAGGAAAGGTCAGACGCTCCGCCTCATTTATACCGGAGAGCCGCTGCCGCAGGACAAGGAGTCCGTCTTCTGGCTGAACGTACTCGAAGTTCCGCCCAAGGCACAAGTGTCGACGGAAAACGAGAACCTGATGCAATTGGCATTCCGCTACCGCATCAAGATATTTTTCAGGCCGAAGGCGCTGCCGGATAACCCCGACGCAGCTGCAACCGAGCTGAAATGGACGCCCGTGCCGGAAGGCGGCGAAATGAAAGTGCAGGTGGACAATCCCTCCGCCTATCACGTAACGATCGTGAACATCGACGCCGGAATCGACGGCAAGTCGTATTCGGACAGCGTGGGCGGCATGGTCGCCCCAGGAGGGAGCACGACGTTCCTCCTGAAGAAGTCCGCCGTCACGCCCGCCGCCGGGCCGTTCGAAGTCAAGTATCGCTATATCAACGACTACGGCGCGGAGATCAACGCGACATTCCCAAAGAGCAAGTAGCGACACGCGTCGTGCCCTCCGTCGCTCGCTGCTCGAGCGACAACGCATGCGGAGCCCCAGGCCGCTCTCCCGATCATGTTCGCGGGTCACTCAAGTTCTCCCATCATCATGTATTCGTATTCGCTCGAATCCGGAAGCAAGCGCATCGTCATGAGACCGTTGGTGGCGTTGCTCACGCTATGCGCAGCCAGCGTGATGCAGCCTGTTCGTGCGAATGGCGACACGACGACGAAGGACGTCCAGTTCGACAGTCAGTTCCTGCTGGGGCCGGACGGACGGTCGATCGACGTGAGCCGGTTCGAGAAAGGCAATCCGGTGGTCCCCGGTCAATATCTGGTCGACGTGATCGTGAACGGAAACTGGGTGGGCCGTCAGGCGGTAAAGTTCGGTGCTCGCAATGGCGCGAACGCCGCACTGTGCTTCGACCGCAAGCTCGGCGAGCGCATTGGCCTGAATTTCGACGTGCTGTCGCCGGAGAACCGCGCGCGACTGGCCTCCGCGAATGTCGACGAATGCCTGGACCTGAGGTCCATGGTGGGCGACGCCAGCGTCGATTTCGACCCATCCGACCTGAGGTTGGATCTCACCGTTCCGCAAATCGCGGTGAAGCAGAACCCGCACGGCTACGTGAGTCCGGAGCTTTGGGATGCCGGCGTGCCGTCGGCGACACTTGCCTACAACTTCACGGGCTCGCGTTCGACAGGAGGCGAGTCGGCCGACTCCCAAGGCTACCTCGGACTGAACGCGGGAATCAACATCGGCAGCTGGCACGTCAGGCACAACGGCTCGATGTCGTGGTCGACCGGGCGAACGCGCGAGTATCAAAGCATCGTCACGTACCTGCAGCACGACGTGCCGTCCCTGCGGAGCCAGGTAAAGATCGGCGACACGTATACCGACGGGCAGTTCTTCGACAGTTTCGGTGTGCGCGGCATTCAATTGGCCACCGACGATCAGATGCTGCCGGAATCGATGCGCGGCTATGCACCGATCATTCGCGGCGTCGCGAACTCCAATGCCCGTGTGACCGTCACGCAGAACGGCATCAAGCTTTACGAAACGATCGTGACGCCCGGTACGTTCGAGATCAAGGATCTCTATGCGACGGGTTACGGCGGCAATCTGCTGGTGACGATCACCGAGGCGGACGGAAGCCAGCGAAGTTTCGCCGTGCCGTACGCGTCGGTCGTGCAACTGCTGCGCCCGGGAATCTATCGCGTCACGGCCTCCGCGGGCGAGTTGCGCGACCAGCAAATCACATCGAAGGTGAAGGTGCTGCAGTCGACCGTCCAGCGCGGGTTCACCAATCTGCTGACGGGATATACGGGCGCGATTCTCGCGCAGAATTATTACTCGGCGCTCGTGGGCGTGGCCGTCAACACGGATTTCGGCGCGGTCGCCTTCGACGTCACCCATGCACACGCCGAGATCGGCCCGGCAAACAACAGCAGCGGACAAAGTTTCCGCGTGAGTTTCAGCAAATCCGTGCCGGTCACTCAAACGCTCGTGAACGCCTCCGCTTCTCGATACTCGTCCAGCGGATTCTGGACGTTCCGCGACGCGATGCTTGCGCGACAGGCGATCGAACGCGGCAACGACATACAGTGGACCGGTCGGCCTCGTTCGCGGTTGCAGGTATCGCTGTCGCAATCGTTCGGACAGCGCTGGGGGACCGTCTTCCTGTCGGGCGACCGCGTGGATTATTGGGGGCGTGGCGGCAACGACACGTTCTACAACGCCGGCTATAGCAATTCGTTCCGCAGCATCGGCTACTCCGTGTCGGTATCGCGGCAGCGCGTGAGCACGACGTCGGCCATGAGCAACCAGATTTTCGCGAGCATTTCCGTGCCACTCGGCGGTAACGGGCATACGTCGACCCTCACCACGACCTTCACGCGCGACGATGACGCGGGCTCGACGCTGCAGGCCATGTACAACGGCAGCGCAGGCGACTACAACGAGTTCAGTTACGGGCTAACCGCGACGCGCGCCCGCCCCGGATCGAGCGCTGACGCGAATGCGCAATATGCGAGCCCGTACACGACGATCGGCGGCAGCGTCAGCCGCGGCAACGGGTATAGCCGGGCAACGGCGACCCTGTCCGGCGCCGTGGTGGCGCACCCGGGCGGTGTGACGCTGGCGCCGAGCATGGGCGATACCGTAGGCGTGGTCGACGCGCCGGATGCCGCCGGCGCGCGCGTCGAGAATGCGCCCGGCGTGGCGGTCGACGGGCGCGGATACGCAATCGTGCCTTTCCTCACGCCGTACAGCCTGAATACCGTTTCGCTCGATCCACGCGGCTTGCCGCTGGACGTCCAGCTGGATACGACCGCTCAACAGATCGCGCCGAGAGCGAACTCGGTCGTGATGCTGCACTTCAAGACGGTGAGCGGCCGCACGGCGTTGGTCACGGTCCACCTTCCGAATGGGAAATCGCCGCCGTTCGGTGCGGCGGTACAGGACGAAAAAGGCAGCGACATCGGAATCATCGGCCAAGGCGGAAAGTTCTTCTTGCAAGGTGCGACCGACAACGGCCGGCTCACCGTGAAGTGGGGCAACGCGCCGGACGAGACATGCGAATTTTCCTACAGCCTGCCACCGCGAGACCGCAAACAGTTGGTCTACACGTCGCTCGACTCGATTTGCACGGCGAAAGCATCCAAGACGGAACACGTGACCGAAGCGGCGCATATCGATGGCTCACCCGGCGCTTCCAGCAAGTAGCACGTTACGCAACGTATGCGTCCAGTCACGAAGAACACACCAGAGACCGAAATATATTTCATGAACACGGATGGCGAGGTTAGCAATGAAGCGTCTGATTAATTATTTTTGTTTGATACCTCTGGTAGCGGTACTGTGGTCGCCATCCATCGCAAACGCAGCATTCTGCTGGGGGCTGCCCGGATTTAGTACGAATGTCATAAATTTCTCGGGGAAAACGATCAACCCGGATCGTAACGCCGCTGTCGGCACCGTTCTCGACACGATCACAGTCTTTCTTCCGACGAGATGGTCTAACGTCGTTCAATGCAGTGCACCTCAAGTACCGATGACCGTCAAACACAACGGTAATCTCACGAGCCTTGGCAATTATATTTACCAGACCAATGCCCCCGGAATCGGAATCAGAATAAAAACAGTCGTCGACGGCCCGGCATGGGCCAATGGAAATTCCCGGGGGCAAACGTATTACGAGGATTTGGATAACGGCGCCACGCTAACGTCCGATCCGGCAAATTTCTGGGGTCCATTCACATGGATCGCCTACGGTGGAACATTCACCCTGGAAATTATCAAAACGGGCGAAATTCAGCCTGGAAGATTTTTCAGTGCTCAAATTGGAGAGGTTGCTGCCGGCGGGGTCGTATTTAGGCGATTCAATCTTTCCGGCAACATCGTCGTTCAATATGCGTCGTGCAAAGTCATGTCATCGTCGATTCGAGTGCCGTTGGGCAGCGTGCCGCAGCGGAAATTCAAAGGCCCCGGCACGACGAGCGATCCGGTGAATTTCTCGATTCCCATCGATTGCACCGGTGTCACGCGCAATGTCTACATGACGTTTACCGACAACGCGAATCCCGCCAACACCGGAAACACCCTGCCGCTCACCCGTGATTCGACCGCGCGCGGAATCGGAATCCAGATCCTGCCCGACAGCGCAACCGGGATCTCCTCCCCGATCGCGTTCGGCCCGGAGTCCGGCGCGATCAATCAGCAACTCGTCGCGAGCCTTGGGCGCCAATCGGATATTGGACGGGTCGACGTCAAATTGCGCGCACGCTACGTTCAGACCGAAGCCAGGATCGTTCCGGGAACCGCGAACGGAATCTTGACCTATACGTTGTCCTATCAATGATCATGAACATTCGTCGCCGCCGCAGAGTCATCCGATTCCACATGGGGAAAATATCGATGCGTCGCTTGCTGTTCGTCGTGCCGCTCGCGGTCGCCATCCCCACCGCTTTCCACTTGCTGCCCGCAGCGCGCGCGGAAGATGGGCTGGTGAACTTTCAAGGGCAGATTGAAGGAGCGACTTGCAAGATCAATGGCGCGGAAGCCGAAAATTCTTCCTTCGACGTCAAGGTGGGTACGCTCCCGGTTGCATCATTTCGCTATGTCGGCGATCCGCCCACCATGACGCGCCCGTACAAGATCACGTTGAGCGATTGCACGCCGCCATCCGGGCGCGTATCGGTCTATTTCGAACCGGGCCCGACCGTCGATCAGAACACGGGTCAACTCATCAACATGGGAACGGCGAAGAATGTCCAGCTGTCGATCATGAACAGCGATTTCTCGAAGATCAATCTTGCAGGCGCCCGCGGTGCGCAAAACTCGCAGTCGTTCAACATCGTGGACGGCTCCGCTACCCTCGTATACTTTGCCGGATATGTTGCTACGTCGCTTCCGGTGGTTGCGGGAACCTTCAATACCTCGGTGACATACATTCTGAATTTTGAGTAATTCCCTCCCCGCGCTGCCGGAGCAACGGTCGTCACGTTCGTCCCAGGAAGAGCAGAGACGGACGCGGCCGTCTCATCAGATCCGGATAACCGCGCCCGCCCGTAACATGAGCGTCGTGCCGCCTCGTACCGCCTCTGCGGAAATCGTCTCGATCTGGCGAGTCGTGACGCCCACCATCGCCTATACGATCGAGGCCCGCTCGGATCGGACCTGGCTACCGTACTCGATCGACTCGTACCGGCGTCATCATTCGTGGACGATGTGTCCGCTTACGCCGCAGCCGGCCGCGGACGACGTGGAAACGGCGATCCTGACGTGGGCCAATACGCTCGACGAAGCATATAAGCTGTACTGCATATGGCGCGCGAATTGACGTTTGATGAAGACGGCATTGTTCTGCTGTAGCCTGTCCATCGGCCCAGCGACGCCCCACCGGCCGACTTTCCTTCTCGCGAGCCGCCAGTAGCGGAATGTTCACTCGATGCGCGGCGCCTCATTTCGGTTCGATGTATCAGGGTTGCTCTGTTATGTGAAATATCCGACCTGCTGCGATTCCGGTAAAGCGCATCTCACAGCGGCAATGCTGATCCTGCAGTGGCGTGGCAATTCCGCTTTGACCACGCCACGGTCGTCGCCAGCTATGATAAATGGATATGAATCGCCTTCCCGACGTGCGCTACTTCGTCGTATAACCACCGTTGATCAGAATCGTCTGACCGGTAATCCACCAGCCGTCGGTCACGAGATGGCGGATGAACGGCACGACATCCTCGATGTCGGTGAGGCCCGTCCTGCTGAACGGCGACAGCGCGGCGGCAGTCTTGTGATAGGCGACCGCGTCGGTGCCTTCAGCCGGATAGAAGAACGGTGTGTCCATCGGGCCCGGTCCGACCGCCGTCACGGAGATGCCGCGCGCGCCGAACTCCTTCGCCGCCGCACGCGTGAAGTGCTCGACTGGCGCCTTGGTTCCCGCGTAGGCCGCGTAGAACGGCGTGAACGCGCCGAGCAGCGAAGTGACCAGCGTGACGATCTTGCCATTGTCGTTGACGTGTCTGCCCGCCTCGCGCAGGAAAAAGAACGCGGACTTCGAGTTCACTGCCGCCATTTCGTCGTACTCGGCCTCGCTGATCTCCGTGAACGGCTTTTTCAACACCTTGCCGACCGTATTGATCGCGACGTCCGGACGCCCGAACGTCGCGATCGTGTCCAAAAACAGCGCTTCCATCGCACCCGCGCTCGTCAGATCCGCGTGAAAAGCGGCTGCTTCGCATCCTGCCGCCTCGATAGCCGCGACCGTCGCGTCGGCCTCCGCCTTCGAACTCGCACTGTTGTAGTGAATCGCTATCGCCTTTGCGCCATGGCTCGCCAGGTCTCGCGCGATCAGACCGCCGAGATTCTTTGCGCCGCCTGCGATCAGGACGACCTTGCCCTTGATGTCGTGATTGCCCACCGCTCCTCCGATATGAATGACCTTTCCGACCATCGAACCGAGCATCGACATTAGTGCAAAAATCACCCCCGCGTGGCTGCCACAACCAAATTTAACAGTCGAAAACACGCGACCTTAATAGCTTCAATTCGGCGTTGGGAATGTGAGCGTGAAAACGGTCTCTCCGCCGGCGCTGACGACACCGACCGTGCCGCGATGCAGTTCCATGATCGATTTGACGATGGCCAGACCGAGACCGGAATTCTTCGACGAGCCGTGGCGCGACGGATCGGCTCGATAAAAGCGCTCGAACAGGCGGGCCGCATGTTCGGCCGGTATATCCTCTCCGTCGTTTCGGACACCGATCGACGTCGATCCTTCCTGCTCGGCAATGGCGATACGAACGATCGTACCGGGCCGCGCGTGCTCGACCGCATTCGACAGCAAGTTCGCGACCGCACGCTGGAACAGCATTTCATCCGCGACGACGGTCCCGGCGCCATCGAAAGCGATCCGGATATTCCGGTCGCTCGCGACCTCGTTGTAGTACATGACGATCTTCGCGAGCGCCTCGCCGACATCGAAGCGTTCGGGCGTGACATGCTGCGTCGCATGATCGGAGCGCGCGAGAAACAACATGTTGTCGAGCATTCTCTTGAGCCGTTTGCACTCCTCCAGATTGGATTCGATCAGCGTTTCGTATTCGGCACGTTCCCGTTCGCGTGACAGAATCACTTGCGATGCGCCGATGATGTTCGCGAGCGGCGTGCGCATGTCATGCGCGACATCCGACGAGAAACGCGACAATTGATCGAATGCAAGCTGCAGGCGATCCAGCATTCGGTTGATCGATCGGGTAATTTCGGCGAGCTCCTCCGGGGCATGGTCCATGCTCAGCCGTTCGTCGAGTCGGCTCGCCTCGATGCGCGTCGCGTGCCGGCCGATTTCACGGACCGGATGCAGCCCGCTCCGCATGATCGCATAACCGAGCGCGGCGATCGACAGCGCACCGGCCGCGGCCGCAACGACGACATGGATCAAATAGGCATGCATGAGTGAGGTCCGGTCGCCCGCGCTTCGCACGATCGCGACCGTCACGGTATTGCCATCCGCCAGCAGCACCGGGCCATGCATGCATTCGGCTGGACCGATGCCGGGCGGCGCACACGCGTACGCCCGGTGGGGTTCATGCTCGCTGGCGATGCGCGCGTCCAGCGCGACGCCCGCCGACTCCGAATGCTGGATGACCGACTCGCCGTTGACGCCGAACACGGCGACGAACAAGCCCGAATGCGACTGCAACGCTTCGTGAAACAACGGCCCAGCCTGCCGGACGCCATCGAGCGTCCGGGACTCGTGCAAGATTTGTCCGATCTGCTTCAGCTTGTCGGAAATCTCGCCGTCGTCGCGTTGTCGGAGCTGCGTGGACAGCGCCTGGTACAGAAACGTGCCGATCAGGAACAGCACGACGACGCCAGCCAGCGCGAACGCCATGGTCAGCCGACCGAGCAGCGAATAGGACTGCGAGCGCGTCATGAGGAGCGATCTTCCAGCACGTAGCCCATGCCACGCACCGTGTGCAGCAGCTTCGGGTCCTGATCGTCGATCTTCAGGCGCAACCGCCGGATCGCGACGTCGACGACGTTCGTGTCGCTGTCGAAATTCATGTCCCAGACCTGCGACGTGATGAACGCGCGCGTCAGGATCTCGCCCGCGCGTTCGGCCAGCAACTGCAGCAGCGCGAATTCCTGTGCGGTCAATTCGATGCGTGCGCCGCCACGCGTTACACGTCGCTTGACGATGTCGACCTCGAGATTCGAAATCTTCAGCACGGTGCGATTGTCCTGGCGCGTCCGGCGCAATAGCGAACGAATGCGCGCGAGCAGTTCGGCGTAGTCGAAAGGCTTCGGCAGGTAATCGTCCGCGCCGAGCTCGAGTCCCTCCACCTTGTCGGTGATCGTGTCGCGCGCGGTGAGCAGCAGCACTGGCGTGTGTTTCTGTTTCCGCAATCGGCGCAACACTTCGAAACCGTCGACGATGGGCAACATCACGTCGAGGATCACCAGATCGAAATCCTCGCTCAATGCCATGAACAGCCCGTCCTCGCCGTTGCTCGCCGTGGCGACGCCGTAGCTCGCCTCCGTCAGGCCCTTGTGCAAGTACGACCGCATTTTTTCTTCGTCTTCGACAATCAGGATGCGCATGGTCTCGAGGCGGGCCCGGGTTGGGTTGACCGATATTTATGCGGCGCGGGCGCTGCACATCGAAAAGATAGCGCTAAAGATGGCAATTTTCCAGACAACGAACATGAACGGATTGTCATCTGGCAGCAATTTAGCTGATGTCGCTTCGTCGCTAATCTCGTCCCAAGCTCGACGGGCCGCGTTCTCGGGAAATCGGCCGTCGGCGATCGTGCACCAGGACAACCGGACTTCATTCAGGTCATGCATCCAGATTTCGGCAGACGCACTTCGTCACCCGCATCGGCGCCGCCTGCCTCGCAGGCGGGTTCGGCCTGTGGCGGCCAGATGTATGGGCACGCGCGCACGGCGACGACTGTGAACGGCACGCTACCGGGGCCGCTCGTGCGTGGGCGCGAAGGCCGCGCCATCGCGCTGCGCGTCGCCAGCCGGACGAACGAACCGGCGTCGATCCACTGGCACGGCTTACGCGGCAACGGTCGGCCCGTGCTGACGTACGCGGATTTACGCAGTGCATTCCCGGACCCCGTTGGCCGTGCGCCGACGCGCACGATCGAATTGCACCTCACCGGCCCCATGGAGAAATTCGTGTGGTCTTTCGACGGTTTGTTCGCCGACGCGCAGCCGCCGCGCCTGCGTTTCGGAGAGCGCGTGCAGATCGTGTTCGTCGGCGTGCGCCCCGCTCGTCCTGCTCGCCGTCGCCGCGCAGGGCGTACGGAATCCTCGCCAAAGCCAATTTAATAAATTAATAAAACGGAGAATAGTCAACAATGTAAATATCAAAAACATAAGGCCAAAAAATACATCAGACCGTCGCTATACTTTCAACGTGCAGCGCAACCCAAAAGCGACAGGTTAATAGTTCAGACAAGATATACCACGAACATCGAATACAAAGTTGCCCAACCCGCCCCATCGGAAGCGCAACGATGCTCGTTACGTTAAGTTGCCGAGTGAGGTCAAAATGACTGAATTCTCCAATTTCTTGAACAGAAAGGCCTCGCTCGAGGCGCAGATCAACGAAGAGCGATTTCTCTGTCGTAAAAAAGTATTGTCGGAAATCCTGATCGCTATCGAAGAGTTTAAGTTCGTCCCGGAAGAGGTGTTCCCGCGCAGCGAAAAACGCAAGGTCCGACCGCGCTATTTCGATCCCAAGTCTGGTGCAATCTGGAGCGGCAGAGGGAAAGAGCCACACTGGATTCGCGGCAAGGATCGCCGGATGTTCGAACTGGAAAGCGATTCGCTACAAACGAAGTGAAGAATGCTCGCAAATCTCCGCATTAACTAAAAATACTTGAAGGCACCACCAGAAGTGCCCTCATAGCGCAGAGACAGCCAATACAAACCATAGCGAGATGAACGATCAAATTCGGCATACGCCGAAGTTGATTGCTTTTTGCATCGACGAGATTTATTTGTTGATTTCTTACAATTAATATTCAACGCATCGTTAACATGAACAAGATATACAAGATCATATGGTCCCACGTCTCATCCGGATGGGTGGTCGTGTCGGAAGGGGCAAAACAGCGAGGCAAGACCGCTTCGGCCAAGGAAGCACCGCCGCTGAGCAGGGAATTTCATCACGCGGTTCGGGCCGGCAGACTGGGCATTGTCCCACTACTGCTTCTTTCCGCATTCTCCCCGAGCGTATTTGCCCAAATTCCGACGGCGATTTCAGGATTAATTCAAACCAACAGCTTCAACAGCAATTCGTACATAGCGGCTTACCAGCTCATCGCCAACAGCGATAATCAACTCCAGGGCCTTCCCGAGGGCATTTTGTTAAGTGGATTCGGAGCCGGAACGACGATCCGAAACTACTTTTATGGGTATACCGACTTAAACGGACTCACCCATACAATTATCGGCGACAGTACCGGAGATACCGGCAACAATTCGCTTTTCCAGGTAAATGCGGGGCGCATTCAGGTCGGAAATAGGGCGAGCGCTGGCCCGAGTTCATCCATCGCGCTCGGCGCCAATGCCTCGGCATCGGCTAATTCCGGCGATGTTGCCCTTGGGTCGGGATCGGTTACAGGCGCGACAAATCCGACCGCTAGCGTAACAATTGGATCCACGACCTATGGCGGTTTCGCTGGCACCAATCCGACGAGCGTCGTCAGTGTCGGTAAGGGCGGATCTGAGCGCCAGATTACTAATGTCGCGGCGGGGAGAATCACGGCGACAAGTACAGACGCAATCAACGGCAGTCAACTTTACTCGCTTGCCAGCACTACAACTAGTTCAATTACTTCGCTGTCCTCCGGTCTGAGCTCCGCTAACAGCAACGTCTCGTCGTTGTCGACGGGTCTGAGCTCGACCAACAGCAATGTCTCGTCGTTGTCGACCGGCCTGAGTTCCACCGACAGCAATGTCTCGTCGCTGTCCACCGGTTTGAGCTCGACGAACAGCAATGTTTCATCGCTGTCGACTGGCCTGAGCTCCACCAACAGCAATGTCTCGTCGCTGTCGACCGGCCTGAGTTCCACCAACAGCAACGTCTCGTCGTTGTCGACCGGCCTGAGCTCGACCAACAGCAATGTCTCGTCGCTGTCGACCGGCCTGAGTTCCACCAACAGCAATGTTTCGTCGTTGTCGTCCGGCCTGAGTTCCACCGACAGCAATGTCTCGTCGCTGTCCACCGGTTTGAGTTCGACGAACAGCAATGTTTCATCG
>NZ_LPMU01000074.1:0-1431 GCF_001534535.1 Burkholderia sp. MSMB1459WGS | reverse complement strand
CGGATCGCCGACCCCACCCAAGGCACCCGTTACCGTACCGACTGCGCCGCTTGCCGCGTTGCCCACCGTTCCGACAACGCCACCGAGACCACCGGTCCCGCCGCCAACACCGCCCAGTGCGCCAGTCAGCGTTCCGACCGCACCCGTCGCCGTGTTCGCTACCGTGCCGACAACGCCGCCGAGACCACCAGTCCCGCCGCCCCCGATGCCACCCAGTGCGCCGGTTACCGTGCCAACCACACCACCAAGCCCACCGGTCGGATCGCCCACTCCACCCAAGGCGCCTGTCACCGTACCGACTGCGCTGCTTGCCGCGTTGCCCACCGTTCCAACAACGCCACCGAGACCACCAGTCCCGCCACCACCGATGCCACCCAGTGCGCCGGTTACCGTACCGACCACACCACCAAGCCCGCCGGTCGGATCGCCGACACCACCCAAGGCACCCGTCACCGTACCGACAGCACCGCTTGCCGCGTTGCCCACCGTTCCAACAACGCCACCGAGACCACCAGTCCCGCCACCACCGATGCCGCCCAGTGCGCCGGTTACCGTGCCGACCACGCTACCAAGCCCACCGGTCGGATCGCCCACTCCACCCAAGGCGCCTGTCACCGTACCGACTGCGCCGCTTGCCGCGTTGCCCACCGTTCCAACGACACCACCGAGACCACCAGTCCCGCCACCACCGATGCCACCCAGTGCGCCGGTTACCGTACCGACCACACCACCAAGCCCGCCGGTCGGATCGCCGACACCACCCAAGGCACCCGTCACCGTACCGACAGCACCGCTTGCCGCGTTGCCCACCGTTCCAACAACGCCACCGAGACCACCAGTCCCGCCACCACCGATGCCGCCCAGTGCGCCGGTTACCGTGCCGACCACGCTACCAAGCCCACCGGTCGGATCGCCCACTCCACCCAAGGCGCCTGTCACCGTACCGACTGCGCCGCTTGCCGCGTTGCCCACCGTTCCAACGACACCACCGAGACCACCAGTCCCGCCACCACCAACGCCGCCCAGCGCGCCAGTCAGCGTTCCGACTGCGCCCGTCGCCGTATTCGCTACCGTGCCGACAACACCGCCGAGACCACCAGTCCCGCCGCCACCGATGCCACCCAGGGCACCGGTTACCGTACCGACCACACCACCAAGCCCGCCAGTCGGATCGCCGACACCACCCAACGCCCCCGTCACCGTACCGACCGCGCCGCTTGCCGCGTTGCCCACCGTTCCGACGACGCCACCGAGACCACCAGTCCCGCCACCACCGATACCACCCAGTGCACCGGTTACCGTACCGACCACACCACCAAGCCCACCGGTCGGATTGCCGACACCACCCAAGGCGCCCGTCACCGTACCGACCGCGCCACTTGCCGCGTTGCCCACCGTTCCAACGACGCCACCGAGACCACCAGTCCCGCC
>NZ_LPMU01000073.1:0-1241 GCF_001534535.1 Burkholderia sp. MSMB1459WGS | reverse complement strand
TGATCTGCTCTAGAAATCCTGGACACAAATGAGTGTTAGTGTTTCGGAGGCAATTTTCCCAATAGGAACGGGAGGTTGGCGATGAAGCGCAAGCAATACTCGGTGGAGCAGATCGTGGCCGCGCTCAAACAAGCTGAGCTGGGCATGCCGGTGGCGGATCTGGTTCGGCAGCTCGGGATATCGGAGCAGACGTATTACCGATGGAAGAAGCAGTACGCGGGCCTGGAGTCGAACCAGGTCCGCGAACTGAAACAACTCCAGGACGAGAACGAGCGGCTCAAGAAGCTGGTTGCGGAACTGAGTCTGGACAAGGCCATCCTGCAGGATATCGCCACAAAAAAGTGGCCGCGCCCGCGCTGAAGAGACAGGCAGTGAGCTACATCGTGGATCACTACGGTCTTCCGACGCAGCGGGCGTGCCGGCTAGTCAAGCAAGCTCGCAGCACCCACTACTATCGCAGCGTCAAGGACCCGCAGACGGCACTGCGTCAACGCATGCGCGAGATCGCACAGACGCGCGTTCGATATGGCTACCGGCGCGTGCACGTGCTACTCAAGCGTGAAGGTTGGCGTGTGAGCCGGAATCGGGTCTATCGGCTCTACGCCGAAGAGCAGCTTCAACTGTGTTCGAAGCTGCCCAAACGCCGCAAGATGGTGGTGTCGCGCCGCGAGCGCTGCGTGCCGGTTCGCCCCAATGAAGTCTGGAGCCTGGACTTTGTCGCGGACCAATTGGCCGACGGTACCCGCCTGCGAGCCCTGACGGTCGTGGACATCTTTAGTCGTGAAGCACTGGCCATTGAAGTGGGCAAGCGCCTGCGTGCCGAGGACGTCGTGTCGGTGCTGAATCGTTTGGTGGCTCAACGTCACGCACCACGGTTCCTGTTTGCCGATAACGGCAGCGAATTCTCGGGTCGCCTGCTGGACATGTGGGCCTACCACTACAAGGTGCAGATCGACTTCAGCCGGCCAGGCAGGCCCACCGACAACAGCTTCATCGAGACATTCAACGGCTCGTTCAGGGACGAATGCCTGAACCTGCATTGGTTCGAATCGTTGGCGGAAGCCAAACGTGAGATCGAGGCTTGGCGCCGCGACTACAATGAGACTCGACCTCACATGGCGCTCAAGGAGCTAACGCCGGGCGAATTCGCCCGGCAATACAGCCTTCGGCCTACGGCCGAAGGCTCATGAAAGACCGAACACTAACGCTCGGCACTGTCCAAGAAATCCAAGCGGTTCACA
>NZ_LPMU01000072.1:0-123676 GCF_001534535.1 Burkholderia sp. MSMB1459WGS | reverse complement strand
ACCCTTTCACGGTGAGTACAGGGGTTCGAATCCCCTAGGGGACGCCAGATTTCGGCGTCGTTCGAACAAACGACGCGCCGGCAGGAAGTAACCGACGCCTGCCCGGCAAGCAGCAAGACTGGAGCGGTAGTTCAGTCGGTTAGAATACCGGCCTGTCACGCCGGGGGTCGCGGGTTCGAGTCCCGTCCGCTCCGCCAGAAAATGAAAAAGCCCGCCTCGTGCGGGCTTTTTCATTGATATCGCTCGTCGTGCCCGCTTGCGGGCACGTGACTGCGGGGCGGAGGAAGCCGCCTGCGCGGCTTCCGGCGGGACTCGAAGGGCTGCGCTTGCAAGCGCAGCCGCGGCCTGCGGGACGTAGGCGAGTCCCGTCCGCTCCGCCAGAAAATGAAGAAGCCCGCCTCGTGCGGGCTTTTTCGTTTGCACTTCCGGGTGCGCGTGCCATCCATACCGCGTGCTGCATCGGATGTCGCGACCCTACGAGAAATTCGCGATTGCATCCGCATGCGACTGCGCTATCGTGGCGGGATGTGTTTTCGACTCCTGCGCGATGCTCGATCCGACCGACCTGCGACTCCTGTATCAGCTCCGGCCCGCGGAGCCCGGCGATTTTCCGTATGCCGAAGCGTTGACGCACGGCAACATGGGCGGCTACTACAAGCGCCATGGGCTCGTGTGGCGCAGCGATCTGTTCTATGCGAGCTGGCGCGAATCCGAAAACTTCATCCTCGAGGCCGACGGCGAGCGCATCGGCGTGCTGCGCGTGACCGAGGAGGGCGATTCGCTGCATATCCGCGACGTGCAGATCGCGGCCGGCCATCGCGGCCAGGGCGCCGGCACCTACCTGCTCGAGATGTCGCATCGTTGGGCGCGTGCGCGCGGGCTGCACGAACTGCAGTTGCGCGTGTTCGTCGACAATCCCGCCGCGCATTTGTACCTGCGCATGGGCTACCGGGTCACCGGGCCGCGGCTCGCGCAACTCGGCTCGATCCGCCACATGGTGCGGCCGGTCTGACGGTCCGGCGCGCCGGAGCAAGTGATCAGCGGGCCGTGTCGATCGCGTCGTCGTCTGGCGTTTCGCTGTCCGCGGCGGCACCGTCCGGGCCTCGATGCTCGTAGCCGCGCAGCATGAACGCGCGCGGGCTTTCGCCGAACGCACGACGGAACATGGCCGAGAACGCGCTCTGGCTCTGGTAGCCGAGCTCACGCGCGATATGCGACAGCGGGCGCCCCTGGTTCAGCAGCGGGATCGCCCGCGCGAGCAGCGCCTGCTGGCGCCACTGCGAAAAACTCACGCCCAGTTCCTGCTTGAAGAGCCGCGATATCGTGCGCGTGCTCGCGCCGACCTCGCTCGCCCAGTGCTCGAGCGACTCCGCGTGCGCGGGGTGCGCGAGTACCGATTCGCACAGCAGGCGCAGCCGTTTCTCGTCGGGCATCGGCACCGCGAGCGGCAACGGTTCGGCATGACTCAGCTCGTCGAGCACGAGCCCGCACAGCAGGCGCTCGCGCGCGGCGCTCAGGTCGCGCGCATCGAGTGCGACGATAAGTTCGCGCAGCAGCCCCGTCACCTCGACGACGCGGCATGCATCGAGCCCGCCCGGCACGATCGACTCGTCGATATACAGCGTGCGCAAATAGGCCTCTTCGACGATCACGACCTCGTGCGTCACGCGCGGCGGCACCCAGATCGCACGGGACGGCGGCACCATCCAGGTCGTGCCGGTCGTCGCGACGCGCAGCACGCCGCGCGACGCGTACGCGAGCTGCGCCCATGCATGCGTGTGCAGCGGAATGCGGCGGCCGGCATCGACCTGCCGTGCGCGTACCCGCATCGGATGGACGGCCGTCGGCGCGAATTCCGGCGGAATGTCGATGACGTCGTACGGGTTCGATACGTCGGCTTGGGCGGGCGGATTCATGAACGGTTCGGGCAGCGCAGCGGCGATGCCGTTATTTTAGAAGGCGCCGCATAAGCGCATGCGGCGGTTTTTCGGGCCATCATGCCGGGTTCAAATGAACTTTGTGTGGGCATCGGCGAATCCGGGGCGACCGCCCGCGGTCGCCCGCCCCCGGCGGTTCGAACCATCGGGGCGGTATCGCGGTCTATCGATGCGTGCGCAATTGCACGCCGATCGCACGCCGATCGCCCGCGAACACGGCAACATACGAATTGAAGAGGAGAACCACGATGCGCCACGTATTCGTCTATGGCACCTTGAGAGCCGGACAGGCCAACGACATCGGCGAGGCGGCCGCCCGTCACGGAATCGCCGCGCCGACGCTGCTGGGCGCGGCCGCGCTGCCGGGCGAGCTGTACGATTTCGGCACGTACCCGGGCATGCTCGCCGGGCCGGCCGGCAAGTCGCTGGTCTGGGGCGACGTCTACGAGATCGACGAGCGGCTCATCCCGGTACTCGACGAGATCGAGCGCGTCTATCCGGGCGTCGACTCGCTGTTCAAACCGGAAGAGGTGACCGTCGAACTCGGCGGCCGGCAGTACGCGTGCCTGTATTATCCGGTTGCCGCGCATGCGGCGGCGGGGCGCCCGCGCATCCCGTCCGGCGACTGGGTTCAGTACCGGCGCGAGCAGGAAACCGCCTGAGCTTGCTTGCGGACGGCGGCTGGAATCGCCGTAAAAAAGAAAGCGCCCCGCGGGGCGCTTTTTCGTGCTGCCGTCGCATGCGACCGCCGGTACGGCGTGGCCGGCCGGCGACGCAACGGCGTCGTCGTCAGATTTCCTCGTACAGCGGCAGCGTCAGGAATTCGGTGAAGCCTTCCGACGTCGACATCTGCTCGAAGATAGACGCTGCGCGTTCGTACGGCTGCGTGTTGCCGCCGACCGAGCGCTTTACGTTGTCGAGCTCGATTTTCGCGAATTCACGCACGAGTTCGGCCGTGACCTTGCGGCCGTCGTCGAGCACGCCCTTCGGCGAGCGGATCCATTGCCATACCTGCGAGCGGGAAATCTCGGCCGTGGCCGCGTCTTCCATCAGGTTGTGGATCGGCACGCAGCCGTTGCCGTCGAGCCACGCGCCGAGGTAGTGGATCCCGACGTTGATGTTGTTGCGCAGTCCGGCTTCGGTGATCGGCGCTTCCGGCTGGAAGTCGAGCAGGTTCCTGCCTTCGACCTGCACGTCGTCGCGCTGCTTCGCGATCTGGTTCGGCTTGTCGCCGAGCACCTTGACGAACTCTTCCATCGCGATCGGCACGAGGCCCGGGTGCGCGACCCAGCCGCCGTCGTAGCCGTCGGTCGCGTCGCGCTGCTTGTCCGAGCGCACGCCGCCCATCGCCTTGTCGTTCGCTTCCGGATCGTTCTTGATCGGGATCAGCGCACTCATCCCGCCGATCGCCGGCGCGTTGCGCTTGTGGCAGGTCTTCAGCAGCAGCAGCGCATACGCACGCATGAACGGCACCGTCATCGTGATCTTCGAACGGTCGGCCAGGCAGAAGTCGCGATCGTTCTTGAACTTCTTGATCGCCGAGAAGATGTAGTCCCAGCGGCCGGCGTTCAGGCCCGAGCTGTGTTCGCGCAGTTCGTACAGGATCTCGTCCATCTCGAACGCGGCGAGGATCGTCTCGATCAGCACCGTCGCGCGGATCGTGCCGCGCGGCACGCCGATCGCTTCCTGCGCGGCAACGAAGATGTCGTTCCAGAGGCGCGCCTCGAGATGGCTTTCCATCTTCGGCAGGTAGAAGTACGGGCCCGAGCCGCGCGCGATCAGTTCCTTCGCGTTGTGGAACAGGAACAGCGCGAAATCGAAGATGCCGCCGGACACGCGCTGGCCGTCGACCGTCACGTGTTTCTCGTCGAGGTGCCAGCCGCGCGGGCGCACGATCAGCGTCGCGACCTTGTCGTTCAGCTTGTACGACTTGCCGTTCTGCTCGAGCGAGATCGTGCGGCGCACCGCGTCCTTCAGGTTGATCTGGCCGTCGATCTGGTTCGTCCAGCTCGGCGCG
Organism: Burkholderia sp. MSMB1459WGS; assembly: GCF_001534535.1. Taxonomy (NCBI): domain Bacteria; kingdom Pseudomonadati; phylum Pseudomonadota; class Betaproteobacteria; order Burkholderiales; family Burkholderiaceae; genus Burkholderia; species Burkholderia sp. MSMB1459WGS. The sequence continues at coordinate 119,722 of NZ_LPMU01000072.1, read as the reverse complement.
TTCGAATCCTCGAAGTCCGTCATGTACGAATCGGCGCCCGAGTTCAGCGCGTTGATGATCATCTTGCGCTCGACGGGGCCCGTGATCTCGACCCGCCGGCATTGCAGGTCGGCCGGCAGCGGCGCGACCGTCCAGTCGCCTTCGCGAATCGCCTTCGTCTCGGCCAGGAAGTCCGGGCGCTCGCCCGCGTCGAGGCGTTTCGTGCGCTCGACGCGCGCCTGCAGCAGCGCCCGGCGGCGCGATTCGAACGTGCGGTGCAGCGCCGCGACGAGTGCCAGCGCGTCGGGCGTCAGGATGGCTTCGTAACCCGGCTTGATTTCGCCGGTGATCGTCATGCCTTGCGGCAGCGTGATCGGGGTGCTCATGAGTCTCATCTCCTTGGTCGGTCAGTTGCGGTTTCGGTGAAGGGGGAAGGCGGCAGCGGCGAACGTCATGCACCCGGGCCGGGGCGCGTGCGGTTTGCGGATCTGCCGGACGGAGCCGGGGTGGCGAGGAAGGCGAGCAGGTCGGCCATGCCGGTGCCCGTGCCGTCGGGCGGCGCGCCGAGTTCCTCGGCGGGCGCGCCCGTGCGGTTGAGCCAGAACGTCGTATAGCCGAACCAGGTGGCGCCGGCGACGTCCCACGCGTTCGACGACACGAACACGATGTCGCGCGGGTTCGGCCCGAACGCGGCGGTGCCGAGCGCGTAGGCGGCCGGGCTCGGCTTGTACGCGCGTACGGTGTCGGCCGACAGCACGCGATCGAACAGTCCGGACATGCCGGCGCTCTTGATCGCGATGTCGAGCATTTGCGGGGTGCCGTTCGACAGGATCGCGAGCGGCGGGCGCGGGTCGAGCGCGCGCAGCTTGCGCAGCGCGGGCACCGTGTCGGGATAGGTGGACAGGCACGCGTATTCGTCCATCAGCCGCTTCTCGGCCGCGCTGTTCAGCGCGAGCCCGAGCCGGCGCGCGGCGAACCGCAGCGCATCGAGCGTGATGTCCCGGAACGGGCGATAGCGGGCGCCGGCCGGGTCGGCGAGCGTGCGCAACTGCGAGTATTCGATCTGCTTGCGGCGCCACAGCTGCGACAGCCGTTCCCCGTGACCGGGAAACATCTGCTCTGCCGCGGCCAGCACGGCGCGCACGTCGAACAACGTGCCGAATGCGTCGAAAAGGATGGCGTCGGGAGAGGAGAGTGTCGTTGTGGCCGACATAGCCTTGCGCTCCAGTTTCAGAGGTCGGATCGATTCTATTCGTGATCGAAGGTGCTAAAAAAGACGCTAATCATCACTTGATCTTTTACTTTCATATACCTAATCTTGGCGGCTCAAGCCATTTGAAGGGCGGCGACGCCGTTCTTGCGAGAGTCATGGACCGGTTCAAACAGATCGAAACGTTCGCCGCGGTCGCGGCGAAAGGCAGCCTGTCGGCGGCTGCGCACGCGGAAGGCGTCGCGCCGGCGATCATCGGCCGCCGCCTCGACGCGCTCGAGGAGCGGCTCGGCGTGAAGCTCCTGGTGCGCACGACGCGCAAGCTCACGCTGACGTTCGAGGGTTCGGCGTTCCTGGAGGACTGCCAGCGCATCATCAACGACATGCAGAACGCGGAGGCGAGCGTGTCCGCCGGCGGCGTCAAGGCGAGCGGCCACCTGCGGATTTCCGCGCCGGCCGGCTTCGGCCGGCGGCACGTCGCGCCGCTCGTGCCCGAATTCAGCGTCGGGCACCCGGACGTGTCGGTCACGCTCGACCTGTCCGACCGGATGGTCGACCTCGTCAACGAAGGGTTCGATTGCGCGGTGCGGCTCGGCGAGCTGCCCGATTCGTCGCTGGTGTCGCTCAAGCTCGGCGAGAACCGCCGCGTGTGCGTCGCGTCCCCTGCGTATCTCGCGCGGCGCGGCACGCCCGCCACGCTCGCGGAACTCGCTCGCCACAACTGCCTCGCGCTCGCGGCGAATGCGAACCAGCAGCGCGGCTGGTCGTTCCAGGAGGACGGCAAGGTCGTGTCGATCCGCGTGAACGGCACGATGGAATGCTCGGACGGCGCGGTGCTGCACGAGTGGTGCCTCGAAGGCCACGGGCTCGCGTGGCGCTCGTGGTGGGAAGTCGGCGAGGACATCGCGGCCGGCCGGCTCGTCAGCGTGCTCGACGCGTTCGCCGCGCCGCCGATCGGCATCCATGCGGTGTTTCCGCAGCGCCGGCATTTGCCGCTGCGGGTGCGCCTGTTTCTCGATTACCTGAAGCACACGTACGAGCGGCCCGGCTATTGGGGCGAGTAGGCGACACCCGCCCGCGTGTTTCCGATATGAGGGCGAACCCGCTGGCGAGGCGGTGAGCGCGATTTCGCACACTACAATCGTAAGAGGCATGCTCGCCGTGTCGCGGCCGGCTCGGCTGGATTCGCGGCGCGCGTGCGATTGACGAAGGAGGGCGCGATGTTCCGGCACATCCTCGTTCCAACCGACGGTTCCGAACTGTCGAAGAAGGCGATCGACGGTGCGATCGACCTGGCTCGTGCGGTCGGCGCGCGCGTGACGGCCTACGCGTGCTTGCCGCAATACCCGTACTCGCCGTTTTCCGAAGTGATCATCGAGCCGCCCGCCGATTTCCGCGCACGCAGCGAGCGCGAGGCGCGTGCGCATCTCGACGAGGTGGAAGCGGCCGCGAAGGCGGCCGGGGTCGCGTGCGACACGTGGACGAGCGTGCATCCGTCGCCGTATCTCGGCATCATCGAGGCGGCCGAGCGCGGCGGCTGCGACGTGATCTTCATGGCGTCCCACGGACGCCGCGGGCTCGGCAGCCTGCTGATCGGCAGCGAGACGCAGCGCGTGCTGACCCATACGAAAATTCCGGTGATCGTCTATCGTTAGGGCGGCGCCGGCCGTGGCAGGGCGGGCTGCGCCGTCGAAAAAGGGCGCGCCGGACGAAGCCGGCGCGCATCGTTGCTGGCGGCCCGCAGGCCGCGCGGCCGGTCGCGCAATGGGACTCGCGCGCCTGCCGTCTCCTCCCTGATTGTTGTCCGGTGGCCGATGCCGCGGCGTCGCGAGACGCGGCGGCATCGGCGTCACGCTCGCGCGTGTTACGCGACCTTCTTGCCGTCGAAGAACTGTTCGTCCTCGGTCGAGCCATGCAGCGCGGTCGTCGACGCTTCGCGTTCGACCGTCTGCGTCACCGCGTCGAAGTAGCCGGTGCCGACCTCGCGCTGGTGCTTGACGGCTGTGAAGCCCTTGTCGGCTGCCGCGAACTCCGCCTGCTGCAGTTCGACGAATGCGCTCATCTGCGTGCGTGCGTAGCCGTGCGCGAGGTTGAACATCGAGTAGTTCAGCGCATGGAAGCCGGCCAGCGTAATGAACTGGAACTTGTAGCCCATCGCGCCGAGCTCCTTCTGGAACTTCGCGATCGTCGCGTCGTCGAGGTTCTTCTTCCAGTTGAACGACGGCGAGCAGTTGTACGACAGCAGCTTGCCCGGGAATTGCTTGTGGATCGCTTCCGCGAACCTCTTCGCGTACTCGAGATCGGGCTTGCCGGTTTCGCACCAGATCAGGTCCGCGTACGGCGCGTACGCGAGGCCGCGCGAGATGGCCTGTTCGAGGCCCGGCTTCGTGCGGAAGAAGCCTTCCACCGTGCGCTCGCCCGTCAGGAACGGCTTGTCGTTGTCGTCGATGTCGGACGTGATCAGGTCGGCCGCTTCCGCGTCGGTGCGGGCTACCAGCACGGTCGGCGTGCCCATCACGTCGGCCGCGAGACGCGCGGCCGACAGCTTCGCGACGGCTTCGCGTGTCGGCACGAGCACCTTGCCGCCCATGTGGCCGCATTTCTTCACCGATGCGAGCTGGTCTTCGAAGTGAACGCCCGATGCGCCGGCCTCGATCATCGCCTTCATCAGTTCGAATGCATTCAGCACGCCGCCGAAGCCGGCTTCCGCATCGGCGACGATCGGCGCGAAGAAATCGACGTAGCCTTCGTCGCCCGGGTTCTTGCCTTCCGACCACTGGATCTGGTCGGCGCGCGTCAGCGTGTTGTTGATGCGCTTCACGACGAGCGGCACCGAGTTGGCCGGGTACAGCGACTGGTCCGGGTACATTTCGCCCGCGACGTTCGCGTCGCCGGCCACTTGCCAGCCGGACAGGTAGATGGCCTTCAGGCCGGCCTTCACCTGCTGCATCGCCTGATTGCCGGTCAGTGCGCCGAGTGCGTTGACGAACGGCTCGTTGTTGATGAGGCTCCACAGTTTTTCCGCGCCGCGCTTGGCCAGCGTGTGCTCGATCGGGATCGAGCCGCGCAGGCGGACCACGTCCTCAGCCAAGTAGTTGCGCTTGATGCCCTTCCAGCGCGGATCGGTTTCCCATTGCTGCTGCAGTTCCTGTGCCTGTTGCTGACGCGACATGATGAGCTCCTTGATGCGGTGTAGGCGTGACGGCCGAATCTGACGGTGGTGATGCCGTTCGCGAAGCGGGGAAGCGGTGCATTCCGTTTCGCGAAGTCTTGTATAAGAGTCTAGGCAAATCGGCGGGAGCGAAACAGGGGCTATTTCGGGAGGCGGTGAATTTTTTAGTTGTTTTGAATCAATGGCTTGCCGAATTAATTTCGAGATAAGAAATGCGTTTTCCTATCCCGCAATCGCGCGGCTTGTGCCTTGCAGCATGATTTTTTACGACGCAAAAAAATTTTCCGCATCGTGAAATTGGCGGCGAGGCAAAAAAACCGGCGCGGATGCGCCGGTTGGCTGGATGGCCGGGGTTGCCGATCCGCAGGGCGGCCGCGGGCCGCCCGTGTGTGCTTACCTTACGATGCCGAATTGCCGCGGCGCGGGCCGCCGCTGCGCTGACCGTCGCGACGCGGGCCGCCGTCACGGCTGCCGCCGGGCTTGCCGCTCCAGCCGCCACCATTGCCGCCGCCGTAGCTGCGGCCGGCGCCGTTGCCGTTGCCCGCATAACCGCCGCCCGGCTTGCCGCCGAAACGACGACCGCCGTTACCGCCACCCGGGCGGCCGCGGCCGCCGTTGCCGCCGTTGCGCGGGGGAGCCTTGCGCGGCTCGAAACCTTCGATCACGTTGACCGGCAGCGGCGAGCGCACGAAGCGCTCGATGCGCTTGAGCGCGCCTTGCTCGGCATGATGCACGAGGCTCACCGCGATACCCGAACGGCCTGCGCGACCGGTACGGCCGATACGGTGCACGTAGTCTTCCGCGAACTTCGGCAGATCGTAGTTGAACACGTGCGTGATGCCCGGGATGTCGATGCCGCGGGCCGCGACGTCGGTGGCCACCAGCACGCGCACGCGGCGCTCGCGCAGCGCACGAATCGTGCGGTTACGCGCGCCTTGCGGCAGGTCGCCGTGCAGCGCGGCCGATTCGAAGCCTGCGTCGGCGAGACGGCCGGCGAGCTGATCGGCGTCGATCTTGGTCGCCGTGAAGATGATCGCCTGGTCGAGCGCGTCGTCGCGCAGCAGGTGATCGAGCAGGCGATCCTTGTGGTCGCGATCGTCGACGTAATGGACGGTCTGCGCGATATTTGCGCGCGACTCGAGGCGCTGCTGGATCTCGATGCGCTCCGGGTCCTTCAGCAGGCGGCTCGTCAGCGAACCGATCTTGCCGTCGAGCGTGGCCGAGAACAGCATCGTCTGGCGCGATTCCGGCGTGGCGGCGACGATCGTTTCGATGTCTTCGATGAAGCCCATGTCGAGCATGCGGTCGGCTTCGTCGAGCACGAGCATCTTCAGTTCCGACAGGTCGATGCGGCCGCGCTCGAGGTGATCGAGCAGGCGGCCCGGCGTGGCGACCAGGATTTCCGGGTTCTTCGCGAGCAGCATCAGCTGCTGGCCGTAGGCGACGCCGCCGAGAATGCTGACCGTGCGCAGGCGCTTCAGATGCTTGCCGTACGTCGATGCGGCCGTCGTGACCTGCATCGCGAGTTCGCGGGTCGGCGTCAGCACGAGCAGGCCCGGGCGCGCGACGGGTTGCGGGCGGCGCACGCGGCGGTCGCCCTGGTTCGGTTCACGCGGCGCGCGCGGCTGCTGCGCCTGCGTCTTCTGGAGCTGCGCGAAACGTTCGATCGCGGGCAGCATGAATGCGGCCGTCTTGCCCGAACCGGTCGGGCTCGACACCAGCAGGTCGCGGCCGGCGATGCCGGCCGGAATCGCGCGCTGCTGGACCGGCGTCGGCTTCACGTAGCCGGCGGCCTGCAGCGCGGAGACGATCTCCGGCGACAACCCGAGCGACGCGAAGCTCGGCTCGTCCGACGCCGGTTCGACTGCGGCCGGTGCGGCGGCGGCGTCGAGACCGAGCGCCTGGTCGGCGATCGCGTTGAGCGGGCTGGAGTTGATGCTCGAAGTCATAACAATCCTTGAAACAACACAGTGGGTGAAACGTCGGCGCCAATCGCGCATACCCAAGTCGTCGGATTCAGCGAGCAAATCGGGAAACGGGTGCAATCCGCCGAACCGTCGGCGGATGAGGCATTAGAAGCTGTTTTGGGTGCGGCGCGCTTCAGGAGCGGGACCGCCAGCCTAGTTGACGACCGCGAGGGTCGAAGCAGGAGGGGACAGGTTCTAAACCGGATTGGAGCTTAACGCTACGAGGCGTCGGGCCGGAACGGCTTGCGAGCCGAGCGCGGGAGGTGACGCAGGCCGCATTATAGAGAAATTTGCTGCGCTGCGCCACTGATTTGATTGCCGATTGCGGCGAGGGCGATCCGGTCAGGACGCCGTGCCGTTTTTCAGCGATTCGACGAGTTCGATGTACTGCTGCTTCGCCGCATCCTGCGACGTGCCCTTCAGTGCGTCCCACGCATCGTACTTGTATTTGCCCACGATGTCGGTGAAGCCGGGCTTGTCGCCGTGCGCATCGCCGTCGGTCGCCTGCTTGAAGAGCGCGTACAGGCGCAGCAGGGTCAGGTTGCCCGGCCGCTCCGTCAGTTGCTTGACGTCGATCTGGGCCTGGTCGAATCGGGCGGTGAGGTCGCTCATCGGGTGTCTCCGTAAGGGTTTCAGATCGGCCGATCTTAACAAGCGAGCCGTCGCGCGGGGTCGAGCGATCCTTCCAAACCGCGGCCGGCGCCGCGCGTGCGCACAGATCGGACCCGATCGCCCGTGGGAGCGGGGCGGCGCATTACAATGTCGGCCATGACGCAAACAGTGCTCCTCGCTATCGATACGTCGACCGAATACTGCTCGGTCGCGCTGCTGCGCTCGGCCCAGGCCGATGACGCCGTTCCCACCCCGCAAACCTGGGTTCGTCACGAGCCGACGGGCGCCGTGTCGAGCACGCGCGTGCTGCCGGCGATCCAGGAACTCTTCGCCGAATCGGGGCTGACGCTCGCCGATTGCGACGCGATCGCGTTCGGCGCGGGCCCCGGCTCGTTCACGGGCCTGCGTACCGCGACGGGCATTACCCAGGGCCTCGCGTTCGGGAGCGGGCTGCCGGTCGTGCCGATCGGCACGCTGCTCGCATGCGCCGAGCACGCGCGGCTGCGCGCACCCGGCACGGCCCGTGTGCTCGCCGCGCTCGACGCGCGGATGGACGAAGCCTACTGGGCGGATTTCGCGTGGGACGACGGCGCCGGCGACTGGCGCACGGTGCATCCGGCGTCGCTCGACGCACCGGGTGCGGTCGGCGTACCCGACGCGCCGTTCACGCTCGCCGGCAATGCGGCCGCGGCATTCGGCGCGCAATTGCCGGCCGCCGCGCGGGCCGCCGCGATCGACGGCGACGCGCTGCCGCATGCGCTGGCGGTCGCGCATGCCGCGCTGCGCGCGTTCCGCGCGGGGCGTGCGGTGCCGGCCGACCGGGCCGCGCCCGAATACGTGCGTGACAAGGTCGCGCAGACCACGGCCGAGCGCATCGCGGCACGGGCCGCGCAGACGGGCGGAGCGAAGGGATGACGGGTGTCCTGCTGAGCGACCGCTATCTGGCGCCGATGACGGACGCCGATCTCGACGAGGTCGTCGCGATCGAGCAGGTCGCGTACGAATTCCCGTGGAGCCGCGGCAACTTCGAGGATTCGTTGCGCAACGGCTATCTGGGCGTGTGCCTGCGGCACGTGACCGGGTCGCTCGTCGGCTATTGCGTGCTGATGCCCGTGATCGACGAGATGCATTTGCTGAACCTGTGCGTCGCGCCGGCCGCGCAGCATGCGGGCGCGGGCCTCGCGCTGCTGCGCGAGGCGGTGCGCATTTCGCGCGCGGAGCGGCTCGACGGCGTGCTGCTCGAGGTGCGGCCGTCCAATCCGCGCGCGATTCGTCTGTACGAGCGCTTCGGCTTCGTGACGATAGGCCGGCGCAAGAACTACTATCCGGCGAAGCATCGCAGCCGGGAGGACGCGATCGTGATGCGTCTGACGCTGAACAAGGACGAGGGGGATGCGCATGGCGTGGGCTGAAGCGGCGCTCGAGGAACTGGGCCTCGCGCAGATCTGGGTACGGCGCGGGCAACGCGCGGGCGAGGGTGCGGCAGCCGACGCGCGTGCCGTCGCGCCAACCGCGGCGGCCGACGACGGTCCCGTCGTCGCGGCCGATCGGCCGACGCGTGCGGCGCGTGCACCGGGGCAGGACGACGCGCCAGCGGCCGTCGCGCGTGGCGCTGCCGGCGGCTTGCCGGCTCGCGAGTCGCGGGCGCCGGCGCCGGCGCACGGTGTCGTCGATGGCGATCGCCCGCCCGCGCAGGCCGTATCGTCCGCCTCGGCCGCATCGCCCGATACGATGCCGCCGAAGGCTGATGCGTCGCCCGCTGCGGACGACGATTTCGCATGGTTCGACGCGGCGCCGCAGGACGATTCCGTGCCGGCCGTCGAATCGCGTCCCGCCGGCACACCGGTCGCCGCGCTCGACTGGGATGCGCTGGCCGCGCGCGTGGCGGACTGCACGCTGTGCCGTCTGTGCGAGAAGCGGACCAACACCGTGTTCGGGGTAGGCGACCGCGAAGCGGACTGGATGCTGATCGGCGAAGCGCCGGGCGAGAACGAGGACAAGCAGGGCGAGCCGTTCGTCGGCCAGGCCGGCAAGCTGCTCGACAACATGCTGCAGTCGCTGTCGCTCAAGCGCGGCGACAACGTGTACATCGCGAACGTGATCAAGTGCCGTCCGCCTGGCAACCGCAACCCGGAGCCGGACGAGGTCGCGAGCTGCGAGCCTTATCTGCAGCGCCAGGTCGCGCTCGTGAAGCCGAAGCTGATTGTCGCGCTCGGCCGTTTTGCCGCGCAGACGCTGCTGAAGACGGACGCGAGCATCGCGTCGCTGCGCGGCCGCGTGCATGCGTACGAGGGCGTGCCGGTGATCGTCACTTACCACCCGGCCTACCTGCTGCGCAGCCTGCAGGACAAGTCGAAGGCGTGGGCCGACCTGTGCCTCGCGCGCGACACGTTCCGGCGTGCGGAAGGCGCCGACGCGAACGGCCCGACCGGGCAATGACGACTGGCGCGGCGTGCGCGTTCGTCGATACGCTGCATGACGTCGCGGTGCGCGACCTGGGCTGGCTACTGGCCAGCCCGAGCCTGCTCACCGCAGTGCCGGGCGCACCGCTCGCACGCCCCTGGCCGGACGCGGCCGGGCAAGCGGCCGGGCAAGCGTGGCTCGCCGCGCTCGATGCACGGCCGGAGCCGCTGCATCGCGCGCTCGACGGGTTTCGGCCCACCCGGCTCGGACGCTACGCCGAATGCCTGCTCGAGTGTTTTCTGACGCACGGGCCGTCGCTGCGGCTCGTCGCGGCCAATCTGCCGCTGCGCAGCAACGGCCGCACGCTCGGCGAAGTCGATTTTCTCGTCGATGCGCCGGACGGCCGGCGCCTGCATTGGGAACTCGCGGTGAAGTGCTATCTGTGCGCGCCGGTCCGCGACGGCGCGTCGCTCGCCGACTTCGTCGGCCCCAATCTCGTCGACCGGTTCGATCGCAAGCGCAGCCGGCTGCTCGACCACCAGTTGCGGCTGGGCGAACACGACGGCTTTGCCCGGCTTGGCTACGGCGCGCCGTCCGACGCGCAGATGTTCATCAAGGGCTGGCTGTTCCATCCGTACGGCACACCGGTATCGCCGGTGTCCGCCGAAATCGCGCCGGACCACCCGCGCGGTTTCTGGTTGACGCACGCGCAGTGGCCGGCGTGGGCGGCCGCGCAGCGTGACGGCGCGGCATGGAGCGTGTTGCCGAGGCTGGCGTGGCTGGCGCCGCGGCGAGCCGCCGCCGGCGCAGGTGTCGAGCCCGAGCCGCTGGCGAGCGCACCGGAACTGCCGCCCGTGCTGGCGATGCGCCAGGCGCCCGACCTGATCGGCATCCATGAAAAGGGCCGCGACGGCACGTGGCACGAGACGGCGCGCGGTTTCGTCGTGCCCGACGACTGGCCGGCGCGCGCGCAGGCGTTCGCGGCGCAGGATCGCTGACGCCGCGTCAGCCGGCGCTCACCACCAGCGATGAAAGTGATGGACCGGGCCGACGCCGTGGCCGACGTCGAGCTGGCCGCTCGCGGCGATCGCGCCGGTCAGGTAGGTCTTGGCGTCGCGTACCGCGCTTTCCAGGTCGGGCCGCTGCGGCAGCAGCGCGGCGATCGCCGACGACAGCGTGCAGCCGGTGCCGTGCGTGTTGCCGACCGGCAGGCGCGCGCCGTCGAGCCGCACGGTGCGTGTCGCGTCGACGAGCCAGTCGGGGCTCGCGGACGCGTCGGGCAAGTGGCCGCCCTTCATCAACACGGCGCGCGCACCCGTCTGCAGCAAGGTCTGGCCTTGCCGGACCATGTCGTCTTCGGTGGACGCGGGCGCATCGTTCAGCAAGGCGGCCGCTTCGGGCAGGTTCGGCGTGACGACCGTCGCGAGCGGCAGCAGCGTGTCGCGCAGCGCGTCGACGGCATCGGGCGCGAGCAGCGCGTGGGCGCTCTTCGAGATCATCACCGTGTCGAGCACGACGAAGCGCGGCGCGTGACGGCGCAGCGCGTCGGCGACCGCGTGCACGATCGCCGCGTTGGCGAGCATCCCGATCTTGACCGCATCGATGCGGATGTCGTCGAACACCGCGTCGAGTTGCGCGGTGACGAATGCGGCGTCCGGCGCATGCACGCCCGTCACGCCGCGCGTGTTCTGCGCGGTCAGCGCGGTGATCACGCTCGCGCCATACGCGCCGAGCGCGGAAAACGTCTTCAGGTCGGCCTGGATGCCTGCGCCGCCGCCCGAATCGGAGCCGGCGATCGTCAGGATGTTGGGTATCGGGTGCGTCATGAGGGCAACGTGCCGGTTCGACGACCGGCGCCGGCGGACGAAAACGGAAAGTGTAGCGTCAGTGCCGCGATTCGCCGATCAGCGCAACCGAGTCGAACTGACGCTGGTTCGCCTGGTGGCGGCGCATCACGAGCCACATCGTCAGGCAGACGAACGTGCCGAACAGCACGATCACGACGCCGACCGGCACGTCGAGCCACACGAGCACCGCATACAGGCACAGCATCACGAGCACCGACAGGTTCTCGTTGAAGTTCTGCACCGCGATCGAATGGCCGGCCGACAGCAGCACGTGGCCGCGATGCTGCAGCAGCGCGTTCATCGGCACGACGAAGTAGCCGGACAGCGCGCCGACGCCGATCAGGAAGATGTAGGCGACGATCAGGTAGAACGGCAGGCGCAGATGGCCGAAGTGCACGGCCCAGTGCGACGGGAACAGGTCGCGCGTGTAGAACGCCATCAGCATCACCGCGATGCCCATGACGATGCCGACGGGCAGCACGGTCAGCGACTTCTTCAGCGGAATCCGGGCGGCGGCGGCGATCGCGCCGGCCGCGACGCCGACCGCGACCACGGCCTGCAGGATCGCGCCTTCGGACAGCGACATGTTGAGCGATACCTCGGCCCATTTCAGCACGATGAACTGCAGCGTCGCGCCGGCCCCCCAGAACAGCGTGGTGACCGCGAGCGAAATCTGGCCGAGCTTGTCGCGCCAGAGCACCATGAAGCAGTCGGCGAAATCGGTGAGCAGCTTGACCGGGCCGCGTTCCTGCTTCGGATAGCGGGCGCCCGTGTCGGGAATGCGCAGGTTGAACAGCGCGGCGACCACGTAGATCGCCATGATGATCGCCATCGCGGCTTCGGCGGGCGTGCCGATCCAGGCGGGCGTGTGCGCGATCACGTGCGATGCGATGTGCGGGCTGATCAGCGCGCCGCCGAGCACGGTGCCGAGGATGATCGAGCTGACGGTCGTGCCTTCGATCCAGCCGTTCGCGGCGACCAGCCGGTCGGCCGGCAGCAGTTCGGTGAGAATCCCGTACTTGGCGGGCGAGTAGGCCGCCGCGCCGAAACCGACGATCCCGTATGCAATCAGCGGGTGGGCGCCGAACAGCATGATCATGCAGCCGACCACCTTGATCGAGTTGGTGATGAACATCACGCGGCCCTTCGGGCGCGAATCCGCGAACGCACCGACATACGCCGCCAACACCACATACGACAACACGAAGAACAGCTTCAGCAGCGGTGTCATCCAGTTGGGGGCGTGGAGGTCTTTCAGCAGGGCGATGGCGGCGATGAGAAGCGCATTGTCGGCCAGCGACGAGAAAAACTGCGCGGCCATGATGGTGTAAAAACCTTTTTTCATCTGATGCGATGCTTTCGTCGCTGCGGCAGGGCCGCGTAGGCCGCCTGGTATGCGATCGGCTTATTCCGTTCGAAATGGGTTGTGCGCACGGCTTTATAACACGAAAATACGGCAATTCGGACTAGCAAGATTCCCCGATCGTTCCGCCAATTGTCGGCTTCGGTGCTCAAAAGGCGCGGTAAGCTGATGATTCGCAAGCGTCTTTACGTAAATTTCCCATGCCGCGCCCGATCTCCGCCACCATCCACACCGCCGCTCTGGCGAACAATCTCTCCGTCGTCCGCCGCTATGCCGGCCCGTCCAAGGTCTGGGCGGTCGTCAAGGCGAACGCATACGGCCACGGGCTCGCGCGCGTGTTCCCCGGCCTGCGCGGCACCGACGGGTTCGGGCTGCTCGACCTCGACGAAGCCGTCAAGCTGCGCGAGCTCGGCTGGGCCGGCCCGATCCTGCTGCTCGAAGGCTTCTTCCGCTCGACCGACATCGACGTGATCGATCGCTACAGCCTGACGACGACCGTCCACAACGACGAGCAGATGCGGATGCTGGAGACGGCGCGGCTGTCGAAGCCCGTCAACGTGCAGCTCAAGATGAACAGCGGGATGAACCGGCTCGGTTACGTGCCGGAGAAGTACCGTGCCGCGTGGGAGCGCGCCCGCGCGTGCCCGGGCATCGGCCAGATCACGTTGATGACCCATTTTTCGGACGCGGACAACGAGCGCGGCGTCGCCGAGCAGCTCTCGACGTTCGAGCGCGGCGCGGAAAACATCGCCGGCGCGCGCAGTCTCGCGAATTCGGCGGCCGTGCTGTGGCATCCGGACACGCACTTCGACTGGGTGCGGCCGGGGATCGTGCTGTACGGGGCGTCGCCGTCCGGGCTGTCGTCCGATATCGCCGACACGGGGTTGAAGCCCGCGATGACGCTCGCGTCCGAGCTGATCGCGGTGCAGACGATCGAGAAGGGCCAGGCGATCGGCTATGGCTCGACGTTCTCCGCGCAGGCGCGGATGCGGATCGGCGTCGTCGCGTGCGGCTACGCGGACGGCTATCCGCGCGTCGCGCCGGAAGGCACGCCGGTGATCGTCGACGGCATCCGCACGCGGATCGTCGGTCGCGTGTCGATGGACATGATCACCGTCGACCTGACGCCGTGCCCGCAGGCCGGCGTCGGCGCACGCGTCGAGCTGTGGGGCAACGCGCTGCCGATCGACGACGTCGCGCGCCATTGCGGCACGATCGGCTACGAGCTGATGTGCGCGGTTGCCGCGCGCGTGCCGGTGCGAGCGGAATAAGGGCGTCGCGCGTGGCCAAACAGAAAACCGTTTACGTCTGCAGCGAGTGCGGCGGACAGACCCCCAAGTGGCAGGGCCAGTGCCCGTCGTGCCAGGCCTGGAACACCCTCGTCGAATCGGTCGCCGAATCGCCGGCGGCCCATCGTTTCCAGTCGCTCGCGAAGCGGGCGCCGGTGCAGCGTCTCGTCGACATCGAGGCCGCCGACGTACCGCGCTTCTCGACCGGCATCGGCGAATTCGACCGCGTGCTGGGCGGCGGGCTGGTCCCCGGCGGCGTCGTGCTGATCGGCGGCGATCCGGGCATCGGCAAGTCGACGCTGCTGCTGCAGTCGCTCGCGGATATCGCGAGCGAGCGGCGCGCGCTCTATATCAGCGGCGAGGAATCGGCCGCGCAGATCGCGTTGCGTGCGCAACGGCTCGCGCTGCTGGACGGCGGCGCGCCGGCGGCCGAACTGAAGCTGCTCGCCGAGATCCAGCTCGAGAAGATCCAGGCCGCGATCGATGCGGAGCGGCCGGACGTGGCCGTCATCGACTCGATCCAGACCGTCTATTCGGACGCGCTCACGTCGGCGCCCGGCTCGGTCGCGCAGGTGCGCGAATGCGCGGCGCAGCTCACGCGCATCGCGAAACAGTCGGGCACCGCGATCATCATGGTCGGGCACGTGACGAAAGAAGGCAACCTGGCCGGGCCGCGCGTGCTCGAGCACATCGTCGACACGGTGCTGTATTTCGAGGGCGACACGCATTCGTCGTTCCGGCTCGTGCGTGCGTTCAAGAACCGCTTCGGCGCAGTCAACGAGCTCGGCGTGTTCGCGATGACCGAGCGCGGGCTGCGCGGCGTAGCCAACCCGTCCGCGTTGTTCCTATCGCAACACGAGCAGGTCGTGCCCGGTTCGTGCGTGCTCGTCACGCAGGAAGGCACGCGGCCGCTGCTCGTCGAAATCCAGGCGCTCGTCGATACGGCGCACGTGCCGAACCCGCGCCGGCTCGCAGTCGGCCTCGAGCAAAACCGGCTCGCGATGCTGCTCGCGGTGCTGCACCGGCACGCGGGCATCGCGTGCTTCGACCAGGACGTGTTCCTGAATGCGGTGGGCGGCGTGAAGATCACCGAACCGGCCGCCGACCTCGCGGTGCTGCTCGCGATTCACTCGTCGATGCGCAACAAGGCGCTGCCGAAAGGGCTGATCGTGTTCGGCGAGGTGGGGTTGGCAGGCGAGATCCGGCCGTCTCCGCGCGGGCAGGAACGACTGCGCGAAGCGGCGAAGCTCGGCTTCACGTCCGCGCTGATTCCGAAGGCGAATGCGCCGAAACAGGCGATCGAAGGGCTGAACGTGATGGCCGTCGAGCGGCTCGAGCAGGCGATCGACCGCGTGCGCGATCTCGAATGAGCGAGCCGGCGCGTGCGGGCCGGGCGTCGCCGGACGATCTGTCGCGTAATTCACTGTAAAGAATATGTAGGCTGCTGTAACCCGCCGGACATCGCTTTTCCCTATCCTTTGCCGGATTGTCGAACCGCGCAATGCGAAGGGAACCTATGTTGAAATCGTATGGGGAAGCGCCTGGCGGACGCCTTTACAACCTGCGCGGCTGCCGCGTGTCGGAGCCGATTCGCCAGCCGTGGGGCGGCGGATGCCGGATCGTCGAATGGATCGACGAAGAAGGGCGCCTGGCGCGCAAGGTCGTGTCCGAGGATGTGACGGAAGCGGAAGTCGTCGCGGCGATTCGCCGGCCGACCAAAGGGCGCCGATACCTGATGGGCGACGACGAGCAGATGCCGCGCGACACGCTGCCGCGCCGCTGAGCGGATCGCGCGGCGGGCCGACGCAGCAGTGACCGACGAGGCCGGGCCATGTGCCCGGCTTCGTCGTTTTCGCGGCCGGGCCGTTTCGTCGGGCATGGACGCTCCGACGCACCGCGCCGCCGATGACGCGATCGTCGGCTGACGGCCCGGCGGCCGCGGTCAGCCGATCTGCTCGAGTTCTTCCTGCGCGGCGAGCCAGTCGGCCTCGACCGTCTCGAGCCGCGTGTTGACCTCGCCTAGCTTGCGGATCGCGTCGGTCAGTTCCGTCTTGCGCGCGGCCTCGTAGCTCGCCGGATCGGCGACGAACGCATCGAGGCGAGCCTTCTCCGCGTGTAGCGCTTCCATTTCCTTTTCGAGCTTCGTGATGCGGTTCTGCAGCGGCTTCTTCAACTGCGACAGCCGCTGGCGTTCCTCGGCCGCCTGGCGCTTCTGATCCTTGCGGTTGACGCCCGGATCGGCACCCGCGGCGGCCGCGCTGTCGGCCTTCGCGGCCGCGCGCTGCTCGGCCGCATGCTGCAGCAGCCAGTCGCGGTAGTCGTCGAGGTCGCCGTCGAACGGCTGCAGCCGGTGCTTCGCGACCAGCATGAACTGGTCGGTCGTCGCGCGCAGCAGGTGACGGTCGTGCGACACGAGGATCAGCGTGCCTTCGAACTGCGCGAGCGCCATCGTCAGCGCGTGGCGCGTCTCCAGGTCGAGGTGGTTCGTCGGTTCGTCGAGCAGCAGCAGGTTCGGCTTCTGCCAGATGATCAGGGCCAGTGCGAGGCGCGCTTTTTCGCCGCCCGAGAACGGCCCGACCGGGCTGGTCGCCATGTCGCCCGAGAAATTGAAGCCGCCGAGGAAGTCGCGCAATTCCTGCTCGCGCGTGTCGGGCGCGAGCCGCGCCAGGTGCGCGAGCGGCGAATCGTCTTCGCGCAGCGTTTCGAGCTGGTGCTGCGCGAAATAGCCGATCGTCAGCCCCTTGCCGTCGCGCACGTGCCCCGACAGCGGCGCGAGCGTGCCGGCCAGTGTCTTGATCAGCGTCGACTTGCCCTGACCGTTCGCACCCAACAGGCCGATGCGCTGGCCGTTCTGGATCGACAGTGCGACGCGCTCGACGATCGGGATGTCCGCTCCGTCGTCGGCGTGGTAGCCGCAACGGACGTCCTCCATCACCATCATCGGGTTCGGTGCGGCATCGGGCGTGCGGAATTCGAACGTGAACGGCGACGCGATGTGCGCGGGCGCGATCAGTTCCATCTTCTCGAGCGCCTTCATTCGGCTTTGCGCCTGCTTGGCCTTCGTCGCCTTGGCCTTGAAGCGGTCGACGAAGCTCTGCAGGTGCTCGATCGTCTTCTGCTGCTTTTCGTATGCGCTTTGCTGCAGCGCCAGTTGCTGCGCGCGCAGCACTTCGAACTGCGAGTAGTTGCCGCCGTAGCGCTTCACCTGGCGGTTTTCCAGATGCAGCGTGACGTTGCAGATCGAATCGAGGAATTCGCGGTCGTGCGAGATCACGACGAGCGTGCCGGGGTAGCGGTGCAACCAGTCTTCGAGCCACACGATCGCATCGAGGTCGAGGTGGTTCGTCGGTTCGTCGAGCAGCAGCAGGTCGGAGCGGCACATCAGCGCCTGCGCGAGGTTCAGCCGCATGCGCCAGCCGCCGGAGAAGCTCGCGACGGATTCGCGGGTTTGCGCGAGCGTGAAGCCGAGGCCGAGCAGCAGCGCTTCGGCGCGGGCCGGCGCGGTGTATCCGTCGGCATCGGCGAACGCCGCGTGCGCGTCGGCTTCGGCGGCGCCGTCATGCGCGGCCGAAGCGGCGGCGATGCGGGCCTCGATCTCGCGCAGCGCGACATCGCCGTCGAGCGTGTAGTCGAGCGCCGAGCGGTCGACTGCGGGCGTTTCCTGCGACACGTGGGCGATCCGCCACGACGGCGGCATCGAGAAATCGCCTCCGTCGGAATGCAGCTCGCCGCGCAGGACGGAAAACAGCGTCGACTTGCCGGCGCCGTTCGCGCCGATCAGGCCGGCTTTCTCGCCGGGATTGAGCACGAACGAGGTCGACTCGAACAGCGGCTTGGTGCCGCGCGCAAGGCTGAACTGATTGAAACGGATCACGGCGGAAATGACTGGCCAAAACCGCTATTCTAGACCGCGCACCGGTCGTGCCGGGCATCGGCCGCTCGGCCGATGCCGCAACGGCGCAATTTCGCCTAGACTCCACGTCGATCCGGTTTCGTATAAGGAGTACCCGATGTCCACCCTGTATTCGTTCAGCGCAGAGACGCTCGCCGGTGCGCCGGTATCGCTCGATGCGTATCGCGGCAAGGTGCTGCTGATCGTCAATACCGCGAGCGAGTGCGGTTTCACGCCGCAGTACGCGGGTCTGCAGAAGCTGTACGACCAGTACGCGGCGCGCGGCTTCTTCGTGCTCGGCTTCCCGTGCAACCAGTTCGGCAAGCAGGAGCCGGGCGACGCCGCGCAGATCGGTGCGTTCTGCGAGCGCAACTACGGCGTCACGTTCCCGATGTTCGCGAAAATCGACGTGAAGGGCGACCATGCGCATCCGCTGTATCGCTACCTGACCGACGAGGCGCCCGGCATTCTCGGCCTCAAGGCGATCAAGTGGAATTTCACGAAATTCCTGATCGACCGCGAAGGGCGCATCGTCAAGCGCTACGCGCCGTCCACCAAGCCCGACGAGATCGCCGCGGACATCGACAAACTGCTGTGACGGCGCAGCGCGGCGTGCGCCGCGCCGGTGCAGCGGGCGCGGCGCTCGTCAGGGCCGCTACAGGATCGGCGCGAACAGCCGCGCGACGTGCATCGCGATGCGCCGCCACGCGGGCGACTGCCGGTATTCGTCAGCATCGACCTGGTACGCCAGCGCGAAGTCGGCATCGAGCATCGTCTCGACCTCGTCGGCGAACGCCGGGTCGACGGTCAGCACCATGATCTCGAAATTGAGGCGGAACGAGCGGTTGTCGAGATTCGCGCTGCCGATCGCCGCCGCGATGCGGTCGATCAGCACGACCTTCTGGTGCAGGAAGCCGGGCCGGTAGCGGAACACCTTCACGCCCGCATCGACGAGATCGCGCGCGTAAAGCTTCGACGCTTCGAACACGACGTAGTGGTCGCGCCGGCTCGGGATCAGGATGCGTACGTCGACGCCGCGCATCACGGCGAGCTTCAGCGCGCACAGCACGGCTTCGTCGGGAACCAGGTACGGCGTGGTGATCCAGACCCGCTCGCGCGCGGCATTGATCGATTCGACGAAGAACAGCGAGCCGGTTTCCTGCTTGTCGGCCGGCCCCATCGGCACCGCGAGGCAATGCATGGCGTCGCCGGGCTGCGCGGGCGGCGGCAGCGCGATGGGCGGCAGCTTCTGCGTCGCCCAGTGCCAGTCTTCGGCGAACACATACTGGATGCTCGCCACCACGGGGCCGCGTATCTCGATGTGGGTGTCGCGCCATGGCGACAGGCGTGGCTTCGCGCCGAGATATTCGACGCCGACGTTGTGGCCGCCGACGAACGCGCGATTGCCGTCGACGACGACGATCTTGCGATGGTTGCGGAAGTTCAGCTGGAAGCGGTTGACGAATTTCCGGTTGGTCGCGAACGGATGGACCTCGACGCCGCCCCGGCGCAATGCGTCGACGTAGCCGTGCGGCAGGTCGAAGCTGCCGATGCTGTCGTACAGCAGGCAGCAGCGTACGCCGGCGGCCGCGCGCGCGAGCAGCGAGTCGCGCAGCATCCGGCCGAGCGCATCGTCGCGCACGATGAAGAACTGGACGAGCACGTAGTCGCGCGCGGCGTCGATCGCCGACAGGATGGCCGAGAACGTCGCGTCGCCGTTCACGAGCGTGCGCACCGAATTGCCGCCGAGGAACGGCATGCCGCCGAGCCGCGTGAGCGCGAGCACGGCGGCCTGGCCCAGCGCGTCGGCGGCCGGCCCGTCGGTCGCGTCGGCGGTGCGCCACGGCGCGCGCGGTGTGTGCGTGCGCAACATGTCCAGCTCGTGGCGCCGGGCGTCGACGTAGCCGGAGAATTTGCTGCGGCCGAGGAACAGGTACGGAACGAGCGTCAGGTACGGCATGGCCGTGAGCGAGACGGCCCATGCGATCGCGCCTTGCGACGTGCGCGTGTTCATGATTGCGTGGCACGCCGCGACGATCCCGAGCACGTGGATGGTCAGGATCAGGGTGCCGAGATGTAGCCAGTCGAGGGTCATGGGCGCGTCAAGGACTCCCGAAGGGGACTCCGGAGGAGATTCCGGAGGAGATTCCGGAGGTCGTGCGGCCGGGTGGCCGCCTCCGCGCATCTTACCCAACCGGGCGGCGCAACGGTGCGCCGCACGGCGGGCGGTCCGGAAACGCTCAGGCCTTGCGCGGCAGGTCCGACGCCTGGATCAGGAACACGGCGTCGTCGCCCGCGCTGGTGGGCAGCCACGTGAGCTCGAGGCCGCCGAACGCCGCTTCGACGTGCTCGCGCTCGTTGCCGATCTCGACGACGAGCACGCCGTCGTCATGCAGCCAGCGGTGCGCTTCGGCGACGATGCGCCGCACGATGTCCATCCCGTCGTCGCCGCCGGCGAGCGCCATCTCCGGCTCGTGCCGGTATTCGGGCGGTAGCGCGGCCATCGACGCGGCGTTCACGTACGGCGGATTCGTCAGGATCACGTCGTAGCGCGAGTCGGGATCGGTGCGGAACGCGGGCAGCGGGGCGTAGAGGTCGCCGCGGTGCAGCCCGATGCGGTCTTCCAGACCGTAGTCGCGCACGTTGATCTCCGCGACTTCGAGCGCCTTGTCCGACAGGTCGACCGCGTCGATCTCGGCGTTCGGGAACGCGCTCGCCGCGAGGATCGCGAGGCAGCCGGAGCCGGTGCACAGTTCGAGCACCGCGCCGACCTGCTCGGGATCGGCGACGTACGGCTGCAGTCCGTCGTCGAGCAGCTCGCCGATGAACGAGCGCGGCACGATCACGCGTTCGTCGACGTAGAAACGGTGGCCGTGCATCCACGCTTCATGCGTGAGATAGGCGGCCGGCACGCGGTCGGTCGCGCGTCGTTCGATTACCGCGAGCACGGCCGCGATTTCGTCGGGCAGCAGGCGCGCGTCGAGGAACGGCTCGAGCGTGTCGAGCGGCAGGTCGAGCGTATGCAGCACGAGGTAGGCCGCTTCGTCGTACGCGTTGTCGGAGCCGTGGCCGAACGCGAGCTTCGCTTTCGAGAAGCGCGTGACCGCGTAGCGCAGCAGGTCGCGAATTGTGGCGAAAGGTGTCGTCATGCGAGGCTCCGTCAGGCGATCAGTTGTTCGAGCACGCGTCGGTACACGTTCTTCAGCGGGTCGACGAAGCGCACCTCGATGTGCTCGTCGATCTTGTGGATGCTGCCGTTCGGCGGGCCGAACTCGATCACCTGCGGGCAGATGCGCGCGATGAAGCGGCCGTCCGACGTGCCGCCCGTCGTCGACAGCTCGGTCGTGATGCCGGTCTCGGCGCGGATCGCGTTTTCCAGCGCGCCCGACAGTTCGCCGCGCGGCGTGAGGAACGGCAGGCCGCTCACCGACCACTTCAGCGTGTATTCGAGGCCGTGCTTGTCGAGGATCGCGTGCACGCGGGCCTGCAGGCCCTCGACCGTGCTCGCGGTCGAGAAGCGGAAGTTGAACAGCAGGTCGGCGTGGCCGGGGATCACGTTGGTCGCGCCGGTGCCGGCATGCAGGTTCGACACCTGCCAGGTGGTCTGCGGGAAGTATTCGTTGCCTTCATCCCACTGTTCGGCCGCGAGCTCGGCGAGTGCCGGCGCGAGCAGGTGGATCGGGTTCTTCGCGAGGTGCGGATATGCGATGTGGCCTTGCACGCCCTTGACGACGAGTTCGCCGGACATCGATCCGCGGCGGCCGTTCTTGACGACGTCGCCGAGCTCGGCGCTCGACGTCGGCTCGCCGACGATGCAGTAGTCGAGCCGCTCGCCGCGTGCCTGCAGCAGTTCGACGACCTTCACGGTGCCGTCGGTGGCCGGCCCTTCCTCGTCGCTCGTGATCAGGAACGCGATCGCGCCGCGGTGGCCGGGATGGGCCGCGACGAATTCCTCGGATGCGACGACGAACGCCGCGAGCGACGTCTTCATGTCGGCCGCGCCGCGGCCGTACAGCTTGCCGTCGCGATGGGCGGGGATGAACGGCGGCGAGGTCCACTGTTCGAGCGGGCCGGTCGGCACGACATCGGTGTGGCCCGCGAATGCGAGCAGCTTGCCGTCGCGGCCGTCGGTGCCGCGCTTGACGGCCCACAGGTTGGTCACGCCGTGCGACGCGATGGTCTCGCATTCGAAGCCGAGCGCGGCGAGGCGCTCGGTCATGATCTGCTGGCAATGCTGGTCGTCGGGCGTCACGGACGCGCGGGCGATCAGTTGTTCGGTAAGGGCTAGGGTGGCGGACATGGTTCGGACCACTTTCGATAAAAAATGCCGGCGCGGTGGCCGGCAGCGACAGGGCGTCGGGCGGCGCCTGCAGGCGCCGCGCGGGCGGCCTTATGCGGCAAACAGCGCCGCGTATTGATCGGCCACGAAGCCGAGCGATTTCACGCGACCGTTGACGACGAGCACGGGGCGTTTGATGACCGACGGCTTGTGGATCATCAGCGCGACCGCGCCGGTCTTCGTTTCGGCGGCGGCCTTCATCGCGTCGTCCAGGCCGCGCCACGTGGTGCCGCGCTTGTTCACGAGCGCGTCGAGCGACACGTCCTTCAGCCAGTCTTCGATCAGCGGCGCGCTGACGCCGAGCTTCTTGAAATCGTGGAACTCGAATTCGACGCCGTGATCGTCGAGCCACACACGGGCCTTCTTCACGGTGTCGCAGTTCGGAATGCCGTAGACGACCACGGTGTGCGGCTTTGCCATCAGTCGCCTCGCAGCAGCTCGTTCAGGCCGACCTTCGCACGCGTCTTCGCGTCGACCTTCTTCACGATCACCGCGCAGTACAGGCTGTGCGAGCCGTCCTTCGACGGCAGGTTGCCTGCGACGACGACCGAGCCGGCCGGGATGCGGCCGTAGCTCACTTCGCCCGTCTCGCGGTCGTAGATCTTCGTGCTCTGGCCGAGGTACACGCCCATCGAGATCACCGAGTTTTCCTCGACGATCACGCCTTCGACGACTTCCGAGCGCGCGCCGATGAAGCAGTTGTCTTCGATGATGACCGGGTTCGCCTGCAGCGGCTCGAGCACGCCGCCGATGCCGACGCCGCCCGACAGGTGCACGTTCTTGCCGATCTGCGCGCACGAACCGACCGTCGCCCACGTGTCGACCATCGTGCCTTCGTCGACGTAGGCGCCGATGTTGGTGTACGACGGCATCAGCACGACGTTCTTCGCGATGAACGAGCCGCGGCGCGCGATGGCCGGCGGGACGACGCGGAAGCCGCCCGCGGCGAAGTCTTCGGCCGTGTAGTTCGCGAACTTCGACGGCACCTTGTCGTAGAACTGCGAATAGCCGCCGGCCGGCATCGGCGCGTTGTCCTCCAGGCGGAACGACAGCAGCACGGCCTTCTTCAGCCACTGGTGCACGGTCCAGTTGCCGTCGATTTTCTCGGCGACGCGCAGTGCGCCGCGGTCGAGCTGCTCGATCGCGTGAGCGACGGCTTCGCGGACGTCGGCGGGCGCGGCCTTCGGCGACAGCTCGGCGCGGTTTTCCCAGGCGGTATCGATGATTTGCTGAAGTTGTTGCGACATGTTCGTTTTCGCAGGAGATGGATGGAATTGATCGGGATGGACGATTACCGCGCGAGAGCGCGGCAGAAATCGACGATGCGTTGCGCGCCCTCGACGCATTCGGGGGTGCCCGCGACGAGCGCGATCCGGATGAAATCGCGGCCCGGGTTGGTGCCGTGCGCATCGCGCGCCAGGTACGAGCCGGGCAGAACCGTCACATTATAGTCGGCGTACAGGCGGCGGGCGAACTCGGTGTCCGACAGGCCGGTGCGCGACACGTCGGCCCACAGGTAGAACGCGGCGTCGGGCAGTTTCACGTCGATCACGTCGGCGAGCATCGGCGTGACCGTATCGAACTTCTGCACGTACATCGCGCGATTCTCGCGCACGTGCGCCTCGTCGTTCCACGCGGCGATGCTCGCGTGCTGCCAGACCGGCGACAGCGCGGCGCCGTGGTACGTGCGGTACAGCAGGAATTTCTTCAGCAGCGCGGCGTCGCCTGCGACGAAGCCCGAGCGCATGCCCGGCACGTTCGAGCGCTTCGACAGGCTCGACAGCATCACGAGCCGCTCGAAGCCGCGGCCGAGTCGGTGCGCGGCCTCGAGGCCGCCGAGCGGAGGCGCCGCTTCGTCGAAATAGATTTCCGAATAGCACTCGTCGGACGCGATCACGAAACCGTGGCGGTCCGACAGCGCGAACAGCTCGCGCCAGTCGTCGAGCGTCAGCACGGCGCCCGTCGGGTTGCCGGGCGAGCACACGTACAGGAGCTGCGTACGCGCCCACACTTCGTCGGGCACGGCCGCATAGTCGCACGCGAAGTTGCGCGCCGGGTCGCTGTTCGCGAAATAGGGTTCGGCACCGGCCAGGAGGGCCGCGCCTTCGTAAATTTGATAGAAGGGATTCGGACAGAGTACGATCGCCTTCTCGCCGTGCGCGGACGGCCGTGCGTCGATCACGGTCTGCGCGAGCGAGAACAGCGCCTCGCGCGAGCCCGACACCGGCAGCACCTGCGTGGCCGGATCGATCGCCGGCAGCCCGTAGCGGCGCTCGAGCCAGTGCGCGATCGACGTGCGCAGCGCGTCGGAGCCGGCCGTGGCCGGGTACGACGCGAGGCCGTCGAGCGCGGCCACCACGGCGTCGCGGATCAGCGCCGGCGTCGCGTGTTTGGGCTCGCCGATGCCGAAGCTGATCGGTTTGAGGTCGCCGGAAGGCGTCACGTCCTTGAACAGGGCGCGCAGCTTTTCGAAGGGATAGGGCTGAAGCGAGTCGAGTCGAGGGTTCACGGGCGAAGCGGCCATCGCGGCCGGTTGGAGCGAAAGAAGCGGCGGGCGCGCCGCGCGGCTGCGAACGGGCGCGGCGGGCGCGCGGGTCGCAGCGGACGATTATAACGTGACGAAATGCGGTCACGGCCTGCCGGCGCGGCGGCCGTGCCGGTCGAATAAAGGGTATCGAACCAAATGAACAACGCGGTACGCGGCAGCCTGCCGACGCTGGCCATCCTGATCGGCGCGTCGGTATGGGGCCTGATCTGGTATCCGCTGCGGATCCTCGCATCGCTCGGCGTGACGGGCACGCTCGCGAGCGCGCTGACGAGCCTCGTCGCGTTCCTGTTCGTGATCGTCGCGCGGCACCGCACGATCGCGACGCTGCGCTGGCACTGGGTGCTGCCGGGCATCGCGGTGACGGCCGGCGTGACGAACCTCGGGTTCGTATGGGGCACGATCCACGGCGAGGTGCTGCGCGTGATGCTGCTGTTCTACCTGACGCCGGCCTGGACCGCGATCTACGCGCACTTCCTGCTGCGCGAGCGGCTGACCTGGGCGGGCGCAGGGCTGGCCGCGCTGTCGATCGGCGGTGCGATGCTGATGCTGTGGTCGCCGGCGCTCGGCTTGCCGCTGCCGGCCAACCCGGCCGAATGGGCGGGCCTCGCGGCCGGGCTGAGCTTCGCGATGAGCAACGTGCTGGTGATCAAGGCGAGCCGCGAGCTGCCCGACATGCGCGCCGAAATGCGCACCGCGACGCTGTTCGGCGGCGCGGCCGTGTTCGGCGCGATCGCGTCGCTGTTCGAAGGGTTGCCGGCCGCGCCGGCGAGCGGTCAGTTGGGCGTCGCCGCGCTGATCGTCGCGGCGATCGGCGTGACGATGGCGTCGAACAACCTGCTCGTCCAGTACGGCCTCGCGCGCGTGCCGGCGAACCGTGCGTCGATCATCATGCTGTTCGAGATCGTGATCACCGCGCTGTCGGCGTGGGTGTTCGCGAACGAGCTGCCGAGCGCGCGCGAGTGGGCGGGCGGCGCGTGCATCGTGCTGGCGACGCTGCTGTCGAGCCGGGTCCATCGTGCCGAGCCGGCACCGGACAAACCCGGCGACGGTCGGGACGGCGCACGCGCGATGGTATGATGGAAGCCGTTTGCGGGGCCCAACGCTGGATGCGCGCGGCCCCGTTTTTGAATTCCGGGGCGCGTGGCGCGCAGGGGCTCTCCGGCCCCGCGCCGTGCGGCCCCGTCCGTTTCACACCTTCTTCACATCCGATACCGCCGTGCGTCTGAGCTCGATCAAACTCGCTGGCTTCAAATCCTTCGTCGATCCCACGCATTTCCAGGTTCCGGGCCAGCTCGTCGGCGTGGTCGGCCCGAACGGATGCGGCAAATCCAACATCATCGATGCCGTGCGCTGGGTGCTCGGTGAGTCGCGCGCGTCCGAGCTGCGCGGCGAATCGATGCAGGACGTGATCTTCAACGGTTCGACCGCCCGCAAGCCCGGCAGCCGGGCCAGCGTCGAACTGATCTTCGACAACTCCGACGGCCGCGCGGCCGGGCAGTGGGGCCAGTACGGCGAGATCGCCGTCAAGCGCGTGCTGACGCGCGACGGCACGTCGAGCTACTACATCAACAACCTGCCGGCGCGCCGCCGCGACATCCAGGACATCTTCCTCGGCACCGGCCTCGGGCCGCGTGCGTACGCGATCATCGGGCAGGGCATGATCGCGCGGATCATCGAGGCGAAGCCGGAAGAGCTGCGCGTGTTCCTCGAGGAAGCCGCCGGCGTGTCGAAGTACAAGGAACGCCGCCGCGAAACCGAGAACCGTCTGCACGACACGCGCGAGAACCTGACGCGCGTCGAGGACATCGTGCGCGAACTCGGCGCGAACCTCGAGAAGCTCGAGGCGCAGGCGGTGGTCGCGACCAAGTACAAGGAACTCGTCGCCGACGGCGAGGAGAAGCAGCGCCTGCTGTGGCTGCTGCGCAAGAATGAGGCCGCCGGCGAGCAGCAGAAGCAGCAGCGTGCGATCGAGCAGGCGCAGATCGACCTCGAAGCGCAGACGGCGAAGCTGCGCGAAGTCGAGGCGCAGCTCGAGACGCTGCGCGTCGCGCACTACTCGGCGAGCGACGCGATGCAGGGCGCGCAGGGCGCGCTCTACGAGGCGAACGCCGAGGTGAGCCGCCTCGAAGCCGAGATCAAGTTCATCGTCGAATCGCGCAATCGCGTGCAGGCGCAGATCGCCGCGCTGAACGCACAGCGCGAGCAGTGGCGCGCGCAGGCCGAGAAGTCGCAGGACGAGCTCGAGGAGGCCGAAGAGGCGCGCGCGATGGCTGACGAGAAGGCCGCGCTCGCCGAAGACAACGCGGCCGCGAAGCACGATGCGCTGCCGGCGCTCGAAGCGAAGTGGCGCGACGCGCAGGCGCAGCTCAACGACGAGCGCGCGCGGATCGCGCAGACCGAGCAGTCGCTGAAGCTCGAAGCCGCGCACCAGCGCAACGCCGACCAGCAGCTCCAGCAGCTTCAGCAGCGCCACGAGCGCCTGAAGGCGGAGGCGGGCGGGCTGGATGCGCCCGATGAAGCGCAGCTCGAGGAGTTGCGCATGCAGCTCGCCGAGCAGGAAGAGATCCTCGCGCAAGCGCAGGCACGTCTGAGCGATGCGCAGGAGGCGCTGCCGCGCCTCGACGGCGAGCGCCGTGCCGCGCAGGAGCGCGTGCAGGCCGAAAGCGCGCAGATCCACCAGCTCGAGGCGCGGCTCGCCGCACTCAAGCAGCTGCAGGAGAACGTGCAGACCGAAGGCAAGATCCAGCCGTGGCTCGACAAGCACGAGCTCGGCGCGCTGCCGCGTCTGTGGAAGAAGCTGCACGTCGAGGCTGGCTGGGAAGCGGCGCTCGAGGCCGTGCTGCGCGAGCGTCTCGCCGCGCTCGAAGTATCGAATCTCGACTGGGTGAAGGCATTCGCGACCGACGCGCCGCCCGCGAAGCTCGCGTTCTACGCGCCGCCCGCGGCCGGCGAGCCGCCCGCCGCGGTGGCCGGGCTGCGGCCGGTGCTGTCGCTCGTGCGCATCGACGACGCGGGCATCCGCGCGGTGCTGAACGACTGGCTCGGCAACGTCTATGTCGCCGACGACGTCGCGCAGGCGCTCGCGACGCGCACGCAGCTGCCGGCAGGCGGTGCGTTCGTCGTCAAGGCCGGCCATATCGTCACGCGCGTCGGCGTGCAGTTGTACGCCGCCGATTCGGAGCAGGCCGGGATGCTGGCCCGCCAGCAGGAAATCGAAAACCTGGCGCGCCAGGTGCGTGCGCAGGCGCTGCTCGCCGACGAGGCGCGCACGGCTGCCGTGCGTGCGGAAGCCGCGCACACCCAGGCCACGCAGGCGCTCGGCGACGTGCGCGCGCAGGCCGAACGTGCGACGCAGCGCGTGCATGCGCTGCAGATGGACGTGCTGAAGCTCGCACAGGCGCACGAACGCTATACGCAGCGCAGCACACAGATCCGCGAGGAACTCGAGGAAATCGGCGCGCAGATCGAGGAGCAGCGTGCGCTGCGCGCGGAGTCGGAAGCGAATTTCGAGCGCTTCGACGGCGAGCTCGCGGAACTGCAGGCCCGCTTCGAGGACAATCAGCTCGCGTTCGAGTCGCTCGACGAATCGCTGACGCAGGCGCGTCAGGAAGCGCGCGACCTGGAGCGCGGCGCCAACGACGCGCGCTTCGCCGCACGCAACGCGGTGACGCGGATCGACGAGCTCAAGCGCACGATCCAGGTGGCGCACGAGCAGAGCGAGCGCGTCGCCGCGTCGCTGGAAGACGCGCGCGCCGAACTCGAGACGATCAACGAGCAGACCGCGCACACCGGCCTGCAGGACGCGCTCGAGATTCGCGCGGTGAAGGAAGAGGCGCTGCAGGCCGCGCGGATCGAGCTCGACGACCTGACCGCGAAGCTGCGCGCGTCGGACGAGCAGCGGCTCGTCGCCGAGCGTTCGCTGCAGCCGCTGCGCGACCGCATCACCGAGCTGCAGCTGAAGGAGCAGGCTGCGCGCCTGTCCGTCGAGCAGTTCGCCGAGCAGCTCGCGGCCGCCGAGGTCGACGAGGCCGCGCTGGCCGCGAAGCTGACGCCGGATCTGAAGCCGTCGTACCTGCAGGGCGAAGTCACGCGCCTGAACAACGCGATCAATGCGCTCGGCCCGGTCAACATGGCCGCGCTCGACGAGCTGAAGGCCGCGAGCGAGCGCAAGGTGTTCCTCGATGCGCAATCGGCCGACCTGATCGACGCGATCACGACGCTCGAGGATGCGATCCACAAGATCGACCAGGAAACCCGCACGCTGCTGCAGGGCACCTTCGACGAGGTCAACCGTCATTTCAGCGACCTGTTCCCGCGCCTGTTCGGCGGCGGCCAGGCGAAGCTGATCATGACGGGCGACGAAATTCTCGATGCCGGCGTGCAGGTGATGGCGCAGCCGCCCGGCAAGAAGAACGCGACGATTCACCTGTTGTCGGGCGGCGAGAAGGCGTTGACCGCGACCGCGCTGGTGTTCGCGATGTTCCAGCTGAACCCGGCGCCGTTCTGTCTGCTCGACGAGGTCGACGCGCCGCTGGACGACGCGAACACCGAGCGTTTCGCGAATCTCGTGCGCGCGATGTCCGACAAGACGCAGTTCCTGTTCATCTCGCACAACAAGATCGCGATGGAAATGGCGCAGCAACTGATCGGCGTGACGATGCAGGAGCAGGGCGTGTCGCGGATCGTTGCGGTGGACATGGAAACCGCCGCGGGTTTTGCCCAGAATTGACGTTTGACGAAACCGGACCGCGTTCGCGCGGCGCATGGGCGCCCGTTCGCGGTCCCGACGAAAAAGAATTGCTGATGGAGCGTGCATGGACGAGTTGACACTCGGTTTGATCGGCGCGGGCGCCGTCGTGGTGGGCGGCGTCGTGGTCTACAACGCATGGCAGGGCGCGAAGGTGCGGCGCAGGATGCCGCGTCCGATGCCGGAGGAAGCGACCGAGGCGATGAACCGCCCGGAGCGCGACGAAGAGTTGCCGTTCATCGAGCCGGTGCGTCAGCCGGTGCGTCGCGAACCCGCGGTACCGACCGCGACGGCGACTGCGGCCGACGCCGCGCGCGTCGAGCCGACGTTCGGCGGGGCCGCCGGCGGTGCGGCGCCGGCCGATATGCCGGCCGACCTGCAGGCCGAGGCGACGGGCGTCGACACGTCGTCCGAACCGACCGAACCGGCTGCCGGTGAAGAAGCCGTGCCCGCCGCCGCACGCGAAGCGGCGGCCGAATCGGCCGAGCCGACCGAACCGGTGATGCCGGCCGCGACGACGGTCTCGTCGGCGCCGCCCGCGATCGTCGACCGCCGGATCGACTGCATCGTACCGATCCGCCTCACCGGTCCGCTGCCGGGCGACAAGATCCTGCCGGCCGCGCAGCGGCTGCGCCGTGCGGGCAGCAAGCCCGTGCATATTGAAGGCAAGCCGGAAGGCGGCCAGTGGGAGCTGTTGCAGAACGGCGTGCGCTATGAAGAGCTGCGCGCGGCCGCGCAGCTCGCGAACCGCAGCGGCGCGCTGAACGAGCTCGAATTCTCCGAATTCGTGACGGGCGTCCAGCAGTTCGCCGACGCGATCGACGGCGCGCCGGAATTCCCGGACATGATGGAAACGGTCGCGATGGCGCGCGAGCTCGACGCGTTTGCCGCGCAATGCGATGCACAGCTGTCGATCAACGTGATGTCGGACGGCGCGCCGTGGTCCGCGAACTACGTGCAGGCGGTCGCTTCCCAGGACGGGCTGCTGCTGTCGCGCGACGGCACGCGCTTCGTGAAGCTCGACGCGAAGCAGAACCCGGTGTTCATGCTGCAGTTCGGCGATACGAACTTCCTGCGCGACGACCTGACGTACAAGGGCGGCAACATGATCACGCTGGTGCTCGACGTGCCGGTGGCCGAAGAGGACATCCTGCCGTTCCGGCTGATGTGCGATTACGCGAAATCGCTGTCCGAGCGGATCGGCGCACGCGTCGTCGACGATTCGCGCCGGCCGCTGCCGGAGTCGACGCTGCTCGCGATCGAGCAGCAACTGATGAAGCTGTACGCGAAGCTCGAGGAAGCCGGCATCCCGGCCGGTTCGCCGGTCACGCGGCGCCTCTTCAGCCAGTAACGCGACGGCGCGGACGGCGGTCGGCGGCGCCGTCGTTCGCCGCTGCGGCGCACACCGTTTCGTGTACGCCGCAGCACGTCATCAGGCCCGCATTGCGCGCCCCGCCGCGGCGTCAAACTGAGATAATCGGGTATCCGATTTTTTCAGAACGAATCTGCCGCCAGCATGGCCCGAACCCAAGCCGAACCGCCAGCCAGCCAGCCCGACGCGCGCGCCGCGTGGCTGCGCGACCAACTCGAGCGGGCGAACTACGCCTATTACGTGCTCGACCAGCCGGATCTGCCGGACGCCGAATACGATCGGCTGTTCCGTGAGCTGCAGCAGCTCGAAACCGACCATCCCGAACTCGTGACGCCCGATTCGCCGACGCAGCGCGTCGGCGGCGAAGCGGCCGGCGGCTTCACGCCGGTCGTCCACGATGCGCCGATGCTGTCGCTGAACAACGGCTTCGCCGACGAGGACATCGTCGCGTTCGACAAGCGCGTCGCCGACGCGCTGGCCAAGACGACCGATCTCGCCGGCTCGGTGACGGACCCCGTCGAATACGCGTGCGAACTGAAGTTCGACGGCCTCGCGATTTCGCTGCGCTACGAGCGCGGCGTGTTCGTGCAGGCATCGACGCGCGGCGACGGGACGACGGGCGAGGACGTGACCGAGAACGTGCGCACGATCCGCTCGATTCCGCTGAAACTGAAGGGCAAGCACGTGCCGGCCGTGCTCGACGTGCGCGGCGAGGTGCTGATGTTCAAGCGCGATTTCGCACGCCTGAACGAACGTCAACGCGCGGCCGGGCAGCGCGAATTCGCGAACCCGCGCAACGCGGCGGCGGGCAGCCTGCGCCAGCTCGACCCGAAGATCACCGCGCAGCGTCCGCTGTCATTCTTCGCATATGGGATCGGCGTGCTCGACGGCATGCCGATGCCCGACACGCACAGCGCGCTGCTCGACTGGTACGAGGCGTTCGGCCTGCCGGTGAACCGCGAGCGCGCGGTCGTGCACGGCGCCGATGGCCTGCTCGGGTTCTTCCGCAAGGTCGGCGAGAAGCGCGATGCGCTGCCGTACGACATCGACGGCGTCGTCTACAAGGTCAACCGGCGCGACGAGCAGGAGCGCCTCGGCTTCGTGTCGCGTGCGCCGCGCTTCGCGCTCGCCCACAAGTTTCCCGCGCAAGAAGCGCTGACGAAGCTCGTCGCGATCGACGTGCAGGTCGGCCGTACTGGCGCGATCACGCCGGTCGCGCGTCTCGAGCCGGTGTTCGTCGGCGGCGCGACCGTGACCAACGCGACGCTGCACAACGAGGACGAAGTGCGCCGCAAGGACATCCGGATCGGCGACACTGTGATCGTGCGCCGCGCGGGCGACGTGATTCCGGAAGTCGTCGGCGCGCTGCTCGACCGGCGCCCGGCGGATGCGGCCGAATTCGTGATGCCGACCGAATGCCCGGTGTGCGGCTCGAAGATCGAGCGCCTGCCGGACGAGGCGATCGCGCGCTGCACGGGCGGGCTGTTCTGCCCGGCGCAGCGCAAGCAGGCGCTGTGGCATTTCGCGCAGCGCCGCGCGCTCGATATCGACGGCCTCGGCGAGAAGATCATCGACCA
Source organism: Burkholderia sp. MSMB1459WGS (assembly GCF_001534535.1). Classification (NCBI taxonomy): domain Bacteria; kingdom Pseudomonadati; phylum Pseudomonadota; class Betaproteobacteria; order Burkholderiales; family Burkholderiaceae; genus Burkholderia; species Burkholderia sp. MSMB1459WGS. The sequence continues at coordinate 87,405 of NZ_LPMU01000072.1, read as the reverse complement.
GCTCGTCGAGCTGAATCTGGTACGTACGCCGGCAGACCTGTTCAATCTCGGCTTCGCGACGCTGGCCGAACTCGACCGGTTCGCGGAGAAGTCCGCGCAGAATCTGCTCGACTCGCTCGAGAAGGCGAAGCATACGACGCTCGCGCGCTTCATCTACGGGCTCGGCATCCGCCATGTCGGCGAATCGACCGCGAAGGATCTCGCGAAGCATTTCGGCTCGCTGACGCCGATCATGGACGCCTCGATCGAGGAACTGCTCGAAGTCAACGACGTCGGGCCGATCGTCGCCGAGTCGCTCCACCAGTTCTTCGCGGAGGAGCACAACCGGACCGTGATCGAGCAGTTGCGCGCACCGGGCAAGGTCACGTGGCCGGAAGGGCCGCCCGCGCCGAAGGCGCCGCAGGGCGTGCTCGCCGGCAAGACCGTCGTGCTGACGGGCACGCTGCCGAATCTCACGCGCGATGCGGCGAAGGAGATGCTCGAAGCGGCGGGCGCCAAGGTGGCCGGTTCGGTATCGAAGAAGACGGACTACGTGGTCGCGGGCGCCGAAGCCGGCAGCAAGCTCGCGAAGGCCGAGGAACTCGGCATCCCCGTGCTGGACGAAGACGGTCTGCACCAACTCCTGGAGGGCAATACGCCATGATTCGCGAGATCCTGAAGATGGGCGATCCGCGCCTGCTCGAAATCGCCCAGCCGGTCGAGCGGTTCGATACGGCCGAACTGCACGAGATCGTCGCGGACATGTTCGAGACGATGCACCATGCGAACGGCGCCGGGCTGGCCGCGCCGCAGATCGGCATCGGGCTGCAGATCATCATCTTCGGCTTCGGCAACAACAACCGCTACCCGGATGCGCCGCCGGTGCCCGAGACCGTGCTGATCAACCCGAAGATCGAGTACATGCCGCCGGACATGGAAGAGGGCTGGGAAGGCTGCCTATCGGTGCCGGGCATGCGCGGCGTCGTCAGTCGCTACGCGAAGGTGCGCTACAGCGGCTTCGACCAGTTCGGCGAGAAGATCGATCGTGTTGCCGAGGGGTTCCACGCGCGCGTGGTCCAGCACGAATACGATCACCTGATCGGCAAGCTGTATCCGATGCGGATTACCGACTTCACGCGCTTCGGCTTTACCGAGGTGTTGTTCCCGGGGCTCGATCCGGCCGACGACGACTGATCGGCCGTGCTCCCGCGGAAAAGAAAAAACCCGCTTGCGCGGGTTTTTTTCATGGCGGGCGCACGTTACGTGCGCGAGCTCAGAACGCCTCGTCGGCGGACAGGTAGCGCCATTGGCCTTGCGGCAGTGCGCCGAGCATCACGCGGCCCATCCGCACACGCTTCAGGCCGATCACGTCGAGGCCGACCAGTTCGCACATGCGGCGAATCTGGCGCTTCTTGCCTTCGCGCAGCACGAACCGCAACTGCTCGCCGTTCTGCCAGCTCACCAGCGCGGGCTTCAGCGCCACGCCGTCGAGCTCGAGGCCGTGGCGCAGCTTCGCGAGCGATTCCGCGGGGAAGTGCTGGTCGATGTCGATCAGTCGTTCGCCGAAGCGCACGCGCACCAGGTATTCCTTGTCGATGTCCGACTGCTCGCCGATCAGCTGCTTCGCGATCACGCCGTTCTGCGTCAGCACGAGCAGGCCGGTGGAGTCGATGTCGAGACGGCCGGCCGGTGCGAGCGCATGCAGGTGCTGCGGCGAGAACCGCACCGGCGAATGATCGCCGCTCCAGCGGTTCGCGCGCGTGATCAGCACGGCGGCCGGCTCGTAGCCGTCTTCCGCCTGGCCCGACACGTAGCCGACCGGCTTGTGCAGCAGGATCGTCACTTGCGCGGCCTGTGCCGCGCTCGCGCGCTCGTCGATCTCGATCTTCTGGTCGGCGCGCACCTTGGTGCCGAGCGTGTCGATGCGTTCGCCGTCGACGAGCACCCAGCCCTTTTCGATCCATTCGTCGGCTTCGCGGCGCGAGCACATGCCGAGTTCGGACATCCGCTTCGACAGGCGCATCAAGCCCGTTTCGTCGCCGTAGCCGACGTCGGCCGCCGCGCGCTTGACGGGTTGCGCGGTCTTCACCGCGCCGAACGAACGGCGCTCGCCGTCGCGCGCGGGGCGGGTCGGGCGGTCGCCGAAGCTGCGCTTCGCGCCTTCGCCGGCTGTCTTGTCGCGATAGGACGGACGCTTGCTGTCGTCAGTACCTGCTGTGCGGCGGGGACGCGCATCGTCGTCGCTGCGACGCGGCGGGCGATCGGACGACGTGCGGCGATCGCCATAGCTGCGTTTCGCGCCTTCGCCGGCTGTCTTGTCGCGATAGGACGGGCGCTTGCCTTCGTCGGCACCCGCACGACGCGGCCGTGCATCGTCGTCGCTGCGACGCGGCGGGCGATCGGACGACGTGCGGCGATCACCGAAGCTGCGCTTCGCGCCTTCGCCGGCTGTCTTGTCGCGATAGGACGGGCGCTTGCCTTCGTCGGCACCCGCACGACGCGGCCGTGCATCGTCGTCGCTGCGGCGCGGCGGGCGATCGGACGACGTGCGGCGATCACCGAAGCCGCGCTTCGCGCCTTCGCCGGCTGCGTTGTCGCGGTAGGACGGGCGCTTGCCTTCGTCGGCACCCGCACGACGCGGCCGTGCAGCGTCGTCGCTGCGGCGCGGTGGGCGATCGGACGATGTGCGGCGATCGCCATAGCTGCGCTTCGCGCCTTCGCCGGTCGCGTTGTCGCGATACGGGGCACGCGGGCCGCGTTCGGCACCGCCGTCACGCGGCGCACGCTGGGCCGGTGCGCGATCCGCACCCGCGCGCTCGACGCCTGCGGCGCCGCGCGGCTTGAACGGGCGTTCGCCGGCGGCTGCCGCAGACACCTTCTTCGGGCGGGCCGGCTTGTCTGCGGCGGGCGGCGCAGCGGGGCGCACCGCCTTGCGGGCGACGAGGCTGCCGGAGCGGACAGGGGCGCGAGTCGGCGACGCCGGCTTCGGATTCTTGACGGTTAATTTGGTGCGCATAAACGCTGGGATTCATTCAGACTGCGATCGCGCGCAGCAATTCGGTTTCGAGCTGGATCTGCAGGCGATTGTCGGACAGGCCGGCGCCCGCGAGCAGGAAGATGTCTTCGACGCGCTCGCCGAGCGTATTGATCCGCGCCGCATGGACGCCGATCCGATGTTCGGCGAGTACGCGCGCGATCGAATAGAGAAGGCCCGGCCGGTCGTTGGCCGACACGGACAGGATGTAGTACTGACCGCGCTCGTCGGCCCGCAGGTCGACGCGCGGCGTGATCGGAAACGTCCGGGACAGCCTCGACAGGCGGCCCTTCGACGGCTCCGGCAGCGGTGCGGTTTCGGCGAGCCGCGTCGCGAGCTGCTGTTCGACGAGATTCGCGATGTCGCGGTAGCGCACGTCGCGTTCGGTCTGCGTGACGATGAAGTTGTCGAGCGCATAGCCGTGCCGCGTCGTGCTGACGCGCGCATCGAGCACCGACAGCCCGTTGCGGTCGAAATACGCGCAAATGCCCGCGAACAGGTCGGGGCGGTCCTTCACGTACACGAGCACCTGCAGCGCGTCGCCGATCGGCGACGGCCGCGCGCGGACGATCGCGGTTTCGGCGTTCACATGCCGGTACAGCACGCGCGTCTGCCATGCGATGTCGGCCGCGTCGTGACGCAGGAAGAAACCGACGTCGAGCTGATCCCACAAGGCGCGGTGCGCATCGTCGGGCACGGTTTCCAGGCGCAGCAGCGCGAGTGCCTGCTCCTGCCGCGACTTCAGCTCCGAATGCGCGTCGGGGTTCGCGCCGCCGAGTACCGCGAGCGTGATGCGGTAGAGATCCTCGAGCAGCTTGCCCTTCCACGTGTTCCACACCTTCGGGCTCGTGCCGCGGATATCGGCGACGGTCAGCAGGTAGAGCGCGGTGAGATACCGTTCGTTGCCGACGACCTCGGCGAAGCGCTTGATGACGTCGGGGTCGCTCGTGTCCTGCTTTTGCGCGACCTGGCTCATCGTCAGGTGATGCTGGACGAGCCACACGATCAGCGCGGCATCGTCGCCGGCGATGCCGTGCTCGCGGCAGAAGCGCCGCGCGTCGGCCATGCCGAGCGTCGAGTGATCGCCGCCGCGGCCCTTCGCGATGTCGTGGAACAGCGCCGCGACATACAGCACCCACGGGCGCTCGAAGTTGCCGATCAGCTGGCTGCAGAACGGATATTCGTGCGCGTGCTCGGCCACCGCGAAGCGGCGGATGTTGCGCAGCACCATCAGGATGTGCTGGTCGACCGTGTACACGTGGTACAGGTCGTGCTGCATCTGCCCGACGATGCGGCGGAAATTCAGCAGGTAGCGGCCGAGCACGCTCGTCTGGTTCATCAGCCGGAACGCGTGCGTGATCCCTTCGGGTTGCTGCAGGATCCGCATGAACGTGTCGCGGTTCCGCGGATCGCGGCGCCACGCGTTGTTCATGATTTCGCGCGAGTTGTACAGCGCACGCAGCGTGCGGGCGGACAGGCCCTTCACGCCGCGCGTCGTTTCGTACAGCAGGAACGCTTCGAGGATCGCATCGGGATGGCGTTCGAACACGCCGTCGTCGACGATCTCGAGCATCCCCTGTTTCTCGACGAAGCGATCGGCCGACAGCACGCGCGTGATGCCGCTCGTCGCGGGAAAGAGCTGCGCCTCGATGTTCTGGATCAGGATCGTCGCGAGCTGCGTGACCGCTTTCGCGGACCAGTAATAGCGGCGCATCAGCTGCTCGCTCGCGCGCTTGGCCTGCGTCGGCTGGTAGCCGAAGCTTTCGGCGGCTTGCGTCTGCAGGTCGAACACGAGCATGTCCTGACGGCGCCCGGCGATCACGTGCAGCCGCGCGCGCAGCGTCTTCAGGAAGCCTTCGTTGCGGCGCAGCTCGCGCGCTTCGCGGTCGGTGATGAGGCCGCGCGTGTCGAGCTCGCGCCAGCTGCTGCCGAAGCCGGCCGCGCGCGCGATCCACAGGATGGTCTGCAGGTCGCGCAGCCCGCCGGGGCTTTCCTTCACGTTCGGTTCGAGGCTGTACGGCGTGTCCTGGAACTTCGCGTGGCGCTGACGCATCTCGAGCACCTTCGCGGTGAAGAACGCGCGAGCGTCGAGCGCTTCGTGATAGCGCACGGTGAAGCGCTCGAACAGCGCGGTGCTGCCGACGATGCGGCGCGCTTCCAGCAGCGAGGTCTGCACCGTGACGTCCTGCGACGCCTCCTCGATGCACTGCGCGACCGTCCGTACGCTGCTGCCGATCTCGAGGCCGAGATCCCACGCCATCCCGATGAAGCGCTCGATGCGCGCGTCGAGCGCCGGGTCGTGCGCATCGGGCAGCAGCACGAGGATGTCGACGTCGGAATAGGGCGCGAGCTCGCCGCGCCCGTAGCCGCCGACGGCGACGAGCGCGAGCGTCGCGGGCAGCGCGCATTCGTCCCACACGCGCTTCAATGCGTCGTCGGTGAGTCTCGACAGCGCGTGCATCAGCGACGCGACGTTCGTCGCGCGGCGAAAGCGCTCGAGCATCTCCGTCTTGGCGGCCTTGAATTCGGCGCGCCGCGACAGCGCTTCGGGCGAGGGGGCAGCGTGAGCGCTCATGGGCGGCCGTTCGGGTGCGGGAGTGGGGCGGGCGCGACGGCGCTCAGACGGCGGCGGCCGGTTGCGCGAACACGGGGCGCGCCGGCGTGCCGGCCGACACGGTCAGCACTTCGTAGCCGGTGTCGGTGACGAGCACCGTGTGCTCCCACTGCGCGGACAGGCTGCGGTCGCGCGTCTTGACCGTCCACTGGTCGGGCATCGTGCGGATGTCGCGCTTGCCGGCGTTGATCATCGGCTCGATCGTGAAGATCATCCCGGCCTTCAGCTCGATGCCGGTGCCCGGGCGGCCGTAGTGGACGACCTGCGGATCCTCGTGGAACACCGTGCCGATGCCGTGGCCGCAGTATTCGCGCACGACGCTGTAGCCCTGCGCTTCCGCGTGCTTCTGGATCGCGTAGCCGATGTCGCCGAGGTGCGCGCCGGGCTTGACCTGGTCGATGCCCAGCCACATGCATTCGTAGGTGGTCTGCACGAGGCGCTTCGCGAGGATCGAACCCTCGCCGACGATGAACATCCGGCTGGTGTCGCCGAAATAGCCGTTCTTGATCACGGTGATGTCGATGTTCAGCGCGTCGCCGTTCTTCAGCACCTTCTCGCCCGGAATGCCATGGCAGATCACGTCGTTGACCGAGATGCAGGTAGCTTTCGGGTACGGCGGATAGCCGGGCGGCTGGTAATTCAGCGGCGCGGGGATCGTGCCCTGTTCATTGAGCATGAATTCGTGACAGAGCCGGTCGAGCTCGGCGGTCGTGATGCCCGCGACGACGTGCGGCGTGATGAAGTCGAGCACTTCGCTCGCGAGACGGCAGGCAACGCGCATCTCCGCGATATCGTGTTCGTTTTTGAGCGTAATAGCCATCGAGGTATGCCTGGAATGCGGTGAATTGACGGATTATCGCACCTTATGGCGGGCCTCGCAGCCCCTGCCGGCCGCGCGGATGCGGGTTTTCGCGGATTGTTCGGCCCGCTGCCGCGCGGCAAGCGAAAGTGCCGCGCGACTTGAGGGCCGACAAATCCGCGTGCTATACTCTTTGGCTAAGTCGATATCCAAATGCCGAACTTTCCCCATTTTGGGGCGGCATCGCGGTGAAAGACTTGCGGCACGGGCATTTTGCACGTGCCGAATCGCAAGCCGGCGCAACCAGGGTGCCGGCCGCGCGAAGTCCGCGCCCTTCGGGCGGGTTCGCGCGGCGGTACGGCAGCCGGCTTAAGACCCAACCCTCGTGGAGAATTTACATGGCAGTCACGATGCGCCAAATGCTGGAAGCGGGTGTCCATTTCGGTCACCAGACGCGCTTCTGGAACCCGAAGATGGCTCCGTTCATTTTCGGTCACCGCAACAAGATTCACATCATCAACCTCGAAAAGACGCTGCCGATGTTCACGGACGCACAGAAGTACGTGCGCCAGCTGGCAGCGAACCGCGGCACGATCCTGTTCGTCGGCACGAAGCGCCAGTCGCGTGACACGATCGCCCAGGAAGCGCAGCGTGCGGGCATGCCGTACGTCAACGCACGCTGGCTCGGCGGCATGATGACCAACTTCAAGACGCTGAAGGTGTCGATCAAGCGCCTGAAGGACATGGAAGCGGCCGTCGAAGCGGGCGAAACCGAGAAGATGAGCAAGAAGGAAGCGCTGCTGTTCGAGCGTGAAATCGCCAAGCTGCAGAAGTCGATTGGCGGCGTGAAGGACATGGGCGGCATTCCGGACGCGATCTTCGTCATCGACGTCGGCTACCACAAGATCGCCGTCACGGAAGCGAACAAGCTGGGCGTGCCGGTCATCGCCGTGGTCGACACGAACCACTCGCCGGAAGGTGTGGACTACGTGATCCCGGGTAACGACGACTCGAGCAAGGCAGTCGCGCTGTACGCTCAAGGCGTGGCCGATGCGATCCTGGAAGGCCGTGCGAATGCGGTCAACGAAGTGGTCCAGGCAGCGCGCGGCGACGACGAGTACGTCGAGGAAAACGCGTAACTGGCCCCGAGCCGGCGCAAAAAGGGGGCTCTCAACAGGCCCCCTTTTTTTAAGCTTGTGCGCCGGACCTGATCGCGCCGAATCGCGCGGGTCCGGAAACGAATCCCGGCCGTTCGCGTCCAAGCGGGCGGCGTTGTGAATACAGACTCAAGGAGCGAATGATGGCGGCAATTACCGCAAGCATGGTGGCAGAACTGCGCGCAAAGACCGACGCACCGATGATGGAGTGCAAGAAGGCGCTGACGGAAGCCGACGGCGATCTGGCCAAGGCTGAAGAGCTGCTGCGCGTCAAGCTCGGCAACAAGGCGAGCAAGGCCGCATCGCGCGTGACGGCCGAAGGCGTCGTCGCATCGTTCGTCGGCGGCAACGCGGGCGCGCTGGTCGAACTGAACTGCGAAACCGACTTCGTCGCGAAGAACGACGACTTCCTCGCATTCTCGAAGACGGTCGCGGAACTCGTCGCGACGAAGAACCCGGCCGACGTGGCAGCACTGTCGGCGCTGCCGCTCGACGGCAAGACGGTCGACGAAGTGCGTCTGGCGCTGGTCGGCAAGATTGGCGAGAACATCTCGATCCGCCGTTTCGTCCGTTTCGAAACCGCGAACAAGATCGCCACGTACCTGCACGGCGCGCGTATCGGCGTGATCGTCGAGTACACGGGCGCGGAAGAGCAGGTCGGCAAGGACGTCGCGATGCACATCGCCGCGATGAAGCCGGTCGCGCTGTCGTCGGCCGACGTGCCGGCGGAACTGATCGAGACGGAGCGCCGCGTGGCCGAGCAGAAGGCTGCCGAATCGGGCAAGCCGGCCGAAATCGTCGCGAAGATGGTCGATGGCAGCGTCCAGAAGTACCTGAAGGAAGTGTCGCTGCTGAACCAGACGTTCGTGAAGAACGACAAGCAGACGATCGAGCAGATGCTGAAGGCCGCGAATGCCGCAGTGCAGAAGTTCGCGCTGTTCGTCGTCGGCGAAGGCATCGAGAAGCGCCAGGACGACTTCGCCGCCGAAGTGGCCGCGCAAGTCGCAGCAGCAAAGCAGCAGTAAGCAGTCAGGCAGTATCCGCGGCGGGCGTCCGCTCCGCCGCGGCCGGCGGCGCCGCCGGCCGGCCGGGAACCCCGGTCCGGTCGTCGGCGCTTGCCCGAATCAGTATTTCGCCCCTACAGTTCGTGGTTGTCATCCTCTCGTCGCTCGGAAGCCCCTATGTCCAATGCCTATAAACGCGTCCTCCTCAAACTCTCCGGCGAAGCGCTGATGGGCGACGATGCCTTCGGCATCAATCGCGCGACGATCGAACGGATGGTGGCCGATATCGCGGAAGTCGTGCGTCTCGGTACGCAGCTCGCGGTCGTGATCGGTGGCGGTAATATTTTCCGCGGCGTCGCGGGCGGCGCGGCCGGCATGGACCGCGCGACGGCCGACTACATGGGGATGCTCGCGACGATGATGAACGCGCTGGCGCTGCAGGACGCGATGCGCCACGCCGGCATCGAGGCGCGCGTACAGTCCGCGCTGCGCATGGACCAGGTCGTCGAGCCGTACATCCGGCCCCGCGCGATCCGTCAGCTCGAGGAAGGCCGCGTCGTGATCTTCGCGGCCGGCACCGGCAACCCGTTCTTCACGACCGATACCGCCGCCGCGCTGCGCGGCTCGGAAGTGGGTGCCGAAGTCGTGCTGAAGGCGACCAAGGTCGATGGCGTATATTCTGCCGATCCGAAGAAGGACCCGTCGGCCACGCGCTATACGACGATCAGCTTCGACGAGGCGATCAGCCGCAACCTGCAGGTGATGGACGCGACGGCGTTTGCGTTGTGCCGCGACCAGAAGCTGCCGATTCGCGTGTTTTCGATCAACAAGCCGGGCGCACTCAAGCGCATCGTGCTGGGCGAGGACGAAGGTACGCTCGTCCACGTGTAAACTCCCGCGGATGCGGGCGATCGGCGCGGGTTGCCGGCCGCGGCGCGACACGCGCCGGGCGGGGCTCGCGTTCTTTTGAAGGTTTGAAGGTTCGGAGGTTGAAATGAGTGTCGCTGATGTCAAGAAGGGCGTCGAGCAAAAGATGCAGCGCTCGATCGAAGCGTTCAAGAACGATCTGGCCAAGATCCGTACGGGCCGTGCACACACCGGCCTGCTCGATCACGTGCAGGTCGACTACTACGGCTCGATGGTGCCGATCTCGCAGGTCGCGAACCTGACGCTCGTCGATGCACGCACGATCGGCGTGCAGCCGTGGGAAAAGAACATGGTCGCGAAGGTCGAGAAGGCCATCCGCGAAGCCGATCTGGGCCTGAATCCGGCGACGGCCGGCGACCTGATCCGCGTGCCGATGCCCGCGCTGACGGAAGAGCGCCGCCGCGAGCTGACCAAGGTCGTGAAGAGCGAAGGCGAAACGGCCAAGGTCGCGATCCGCAACCTGCGCCGCGACGCGAACGAAGCGCTGAAGAAGCTCGTGAAGGACAAGGAAATCTCGGAAGACGACGAGCGCCGCGCGAGCGACGACGTGCAGAAGCTGACCGACAAGCACGTTGCCGAAGTCGACAAGCTCGTGCAGACCAAGGAAGCCGAGATCATGACGGTCTGACGACCGTCCTCGCGCGCCGCCTTCTTCCCGCCTTACTGTCTCAACGGCCATGACCTATACCAGCTCTACCGTTCGCGTGCCTGACGTCGGTGTCGTGCCGCGTCACATCGCGATCATCATGGACGGCAACGGCCGTTGGGCGACCGAACGCCGCTTGCCGCGCGTCGCGGGGCATACCCGCGGCGTCGATGCCGTGCGGGCGGTGGTCGAAGGCTGCGCGCGCGCCGGCGTCGAATACCTGACGCTGTTCGCGTTCAGTTCGGAAAACTGGCGCCGGCCGAACGACGAAGTGTCGTTCCTGATGCGGCTGTTCATCACCGCGCTCGAGCGCGAAGTGGGCAAGCTGCATGCGAACGGCATTCGCCTGCGGGTCGTCGGCGATCTCGAGCGTTTCGAGCCGCGCATCCGCGAACTGATTCGCCGCGCCGAAACCAAGACGGCGCGCAATACCCGTCTGACGCTCACCATCGCGGCCAACTACGGCGGCCGGTGGGACATCCTGCAGGCGACGAAGAAACTCGTCGAGCAGGCCGTGCGCGAAGGTCGCGAGGTCGAAGTGACCGAGGACGCATTCGCGCCGCACCTGGCAATGGCTTACGCGCCGGAGCCCGATCTCTTCATCCGCACCGGCGGCGAGCAGCGCGTCAGCAACTTCCTGCTGTGGCAGCTTGCGTACGCCGAATTCTATTTCACCGACAAGTACTGGCCGGATTTCGACGGCGCGGCACTGGCCGACGCGATGGCGTCGTATACCGAGCGCGAGCGCCGTTTCGGGCGCACGAGTGCGCAGCTCGAACCGCAATCGCAGAACGCCGACTCCCTTTCATGCTGAAAACCCGTGTGATCACGGCGATCGTGATGCTGGCGGTGCTGCTGCCGGTGACGCTGTTCGCGCCGCTCGACGGGTTCGGCGCGCTGATCGGCGTCGTGCTCGTGTTCGCCGCGTGGGAGTGGGCGCGCCTGCTGAAACTCGGCGGCGCCGGCCCCGTCGTCTACGCCGTCGTCGCGGCGCTCGCGCTCGCGGCCACCGCGCCGCTCGGCGTCGATGCGGCTTCGTCCCGTCCCCTTTTCATGGCGGCCGGCGTGTTCTGGCTGCTGGTCGGCCCGTTCGCGCTGCGACGCAAGCCCGAACTCGCGGGCGGCGTCTGGCGGCCGTTCCTGCTCGCCGCCGGCCTCGTCGTATTCGCCGCCTGCTGGCACGCGCTCGTCGCAGCTCGCGCGCAGGGCGTGCCGTTCGTGCTGTCGCTGCTTCTGGTCGTCTGGCTGGCCGATATCGGCGCATACTTCGCAGGCAAGGCCTTCGGAAAGCGTAAACTGGCCGTCACGATCAGCCCCGGCAAGAGCTGGGAAGGTGCGATCGGCGGCTGGTTCGCGGTCATGGCCGTCGCCGGTGTCGCGATGGCCGTGCACGCATTCGAGCCGACCCTGTTTTCTGCATTCGCCGCGCGTTACGGAATGCCCGGCGCGTGGGCCGCGCTGACGCTGCTGGTCGCGTACAGCGTGATCGGCGACCTGTTCGAGTCGCTGCTGAAGCGGCAGGCGGGCGTGAAGGATTCGAGCGGACTGCTGCCGGGCCACGGCGGCGTGCTCGATCGTGTCGACGCGCTGCTGCCGGTGCTGCCGCTCGCGATGCTGCTGCTTGGTTAAACCATTATTTCTGTTATGCAAAAACGTCTGACATTGCTCGGTTCCACGGGCTCGATCGGAGACAGCACGCTCGATGTGGTCGCGCGCCATCCCGAGCGCTTCTCGGTCTACGCGCTGACCGCGCACCGCAACGGCGACAAGCTCGTCGAGCAGTGTCTGCGCTTCGCGCCTGAAGTGGCGGTGGTCGGCGATGCCGCGACGGCCGCGCACGTCGACGCGAAACTGCGCGCGGCGGGCAGCAAGACGATCGTGCTGCACGGCCCGCAGGCGCTCGTCGACGTGTCGAAGAGCGACGGCTGCGACACGGTGGTCGCGGCGATCGTCGGCGCGGCCGGCCTCGCGCCGAGCCTGGCGGCCGCACGCGCCGGCAAGCGGATCCTGCTCGCGAACAAGGAAGCGCTCGTGATGTCGGGCGCGATCTTCATGGACGCCGTGCGCGACCATGGCGCGATCCTGCTGCCGGTCGACAGCGAACACAACGCGATCTTCCAGTGCATGCCGCGCGACGCGGCCGAACACGGCGGGATTTCGAAGATCATCCTGACCGCGTCGGGCGGCCCGTTCCGCACGCGCGAGCCGGCCACGCTCGTCGACGTGACGCCGGACGAGGCGTGCAAGCACCCGAACTGGGTGATGGGCCGCAAGATCTCGGTCGATTCCGCGACGATGATGAACAAGGGCCTCGAGGTGATCGAGGCGCACTGGATCTTCGGGCTGCCGGGTGACCGGATCGACGTGCTGATCCATCCGCAGAGCGTGATCCATTCGCTCGTGTCGTACCGCGACGGCTCGGTGCTCGCGCAGCTCGGCAACCCCGACATGCGCACGCCGATCGCACACGCACTCGCATTCCCCGAGCGCGTCGACGCGGGCGTCGACCAGCTCGACCTCGCGCAGATCGCCCAGCTGTCGTTCGAGAAGCCCGATTACGCGCGCTTCCCGTGTCTCGCGCTCGCGCTGAAGGCACTCGAGGAAGGCGGTATCGCGAGCGCCGCATTGAACGCGGCGAACGAAGTGGCGGTCGAAGCATTTCTCGAGCGCCGGATCGGCTTCATGGCGATCGCGGCGACGGTCGACGCGGTGCTCAACACGCTGCCGAACCGCGCGCCCGACGGGCTCGACGACGTCCTCGCGGCGGATGCCGAGGCTCGCCGCCTCGCGGCCGCGATCATTGCAAAAGCGCCTGCGCCACGCGTGGAGCGTACGGTCTGAATGGGGTGCTCATGAACGTGCTGGTTGAACTGGTCGCGTTTGCGGTGGCGATCGGGGTGCTGGTCGTCGTGCATGAGTACGGACATTATCGCGTCGCGCGCTGGTGCGGCGTGAAGGTGCTGCGTTTCTCGATCGGCTTCGGCCAGCCCGTCGCGCGCTGGGTCAGCCGCAGGACGGGCACCGAGTGGACGCTGTCCGCGCTGCCGCTCGGCGGCTACGTGAAGATGCTCGACGAGCGCGATCCGGGCCCCGGCATTCCGCCCGAGGAGCTCGGGCAGGCATTCAATCGCCAGTCGGTCTACAAGCGCATCGCGATCGTCGCGGCCGGGCCGATTGCGAACTTCCTGCTGGCAATCGTGCTGTTCTCCGCCGTATTCGCCACCGGCGTGACCGAGCCGGCCGCGATCGTCGCGCCGCCGGCCGCCGGTACGGCGGCGGCCCGCGCGGGCTTCGACGGCAGCGAGACGGTCGTGTCGATCCGCAACGCGCAGGGCGGCGAGTCCGAACCGGTGCGATCGTGGTCGGACCTGCGCTGGAAGCTGCTGTCGGCCGCGTTCGACCATCGCGAGGTCGTGCTCGGCGCGCGCGACGGCAATGCGACGTTCGATTTCCGCGTCGACCTGCGCAACGTGCCCGACAGCCAGCTCGACGACGACTTCATGGCTCATCTGGGCTTCGAGGCCGGCGGCGGCACGTTGTCGGTCGCGTCGGTGCAGCCGGGCAGCGCGGCGGAGCAGGCCGGCCTGAAGGTCGGCGACAAGCTGGTCGCGCTCGACGGCAAGCCGCTCGGCGGCGCGGCGCGCTTCATCGATACGGTGAAGCACCACGCGGGCCAGCCGCTCGACCTGCAGATCGAACGCAACGGCGCCGCGCAGACGGTGTCGATCGTGCCGCAGATGCAGCGCGACGACGAATCCGGGCAGCAGGTCGGCCGGATCGGCGCGGCGCTGTCGATGCACGCGCCGTCGGTGGACGTGCGCTACGGGCCGATCGAGAGCCTGCGGCTCGGCGCGCATCGCACGTGGGACATTTCCGTGTATTCGCTGAAGATGTTCGGGCGGATGATCACGGGTAACGCGTCGCTGAAGAACCTGTCCGGCCCGGTGACGATCGCCGACTACGCAGGCAAGAGTGCGCGGCTCGGCCCGTCGGCGTTCCTGTCGTTCCTCGCCCTTGTCAGCATTAGCCTTGGCGTCCTGAACTTGTTGCCGATTCCCGTTTTGGACGGGGGGCATCTGTTATATTATGCGGTTGAAGCCGCGACCGGGAAAGCCGTCTCGGAGCGTTGGCAGCTGATTCTGCAAAGAGCCGGATTGATCTGCATCGTCGCATTGTCGGCGATCGCGCTGTTCAACGATTTGGCTCGGTTAATCCATTTCTGAAGCGTCAGGCGGCGGCCGCTGGTCAGCCGCCCGATTTGATGCAGCTAAATATTGGGGATGCATGTTGTTCAAACCTCATCGCTTTGTACCTAAGACAGTTGCAGCGGCCGCGCTCGCCGCGCACGGCCTCGCGGCGCATGCAGCGGCACCGTTCGTGGTGCAAGACATCAAGATCGAGGGGCTGCAGCGCGTCGAAGCGGGTTCGGTGTTCGCCTATCTGCCGATCAAGCAGGGCGATACCTTCACGGACGACAAGGCATCCGAAGCAATCCGCGCGTTGTACGCGACGGGCTTTTTCAACGACGTTCGCATCGCCACGCAGGGCAACGTCGTGATCGTGCAGGTGCAGGAGCGTCCGGCCATCGCGTCGATCGACTTCACCGGCACGAAGGAATTCGACAAGGACAACCTGACGAAGGCGCTGCGCGCGGTCGGCCTCGCCGATGGTCGCTACTACGACAAGGCGCTCGTCGACAAGGCTGAGCAGGAGCTCAAGCGCCAGTACCTGACGCGCGGCTTCTATGCGGCCGAGGTCAAGACGACGATCACGCCGGTCGACGCGAACCGCGTGTCGATCCTGTTCGCGGTCGCCGAAGGCCCGAGCGCCAAGATCCGCCAGATCAACTTCATCGGCAACAAGGCGTTCAGCACCAGCACGCTGCGCGACGAGATGCAGCTGTCGACGCCGAACTGGTTCTCCTGGTACACGAAGAACGACCTGTACTCGAAGGAAAAGCTCACGGGCGACCTCGAGGCCGTGCGCTCGTACTACCTGAACCGCGGCTACCTCGAGTTCAACATCGAGTCGACCCAGGTGTCGATCTCGCCGGACAAGAAGGACATGTACCTGACGGTCACGCTGCACGAAGGCGAGCCGTACACGGTGTCGGGCATCAAGCTGTCGGGCAACCTGCTCGATCGCGAAGCCGAGCTCAACAAGCTGATCAAGATCAAGCCGGGCGACCGCTTCTCCGCCGAAAAGCTGCAGCAGACCACCAAGTCGATCGTCGACAAGCTCGGCGAATACGGCTACGCATTCGCGACCGTCAATGCGCAGCCGGACATCGACCAGGCGAACCACAAGGTGAACCTGAACCTCGTCGTCGACCCGAGCCGCCGCGTGTACGTGCGCCGCATCAACGTGGTCGGCAACACGCGCACGCGTGACGAAGTGGTGCGCCGCGAAATGCGCCAGCTCGAAAGCTCGTGGTTCGACTCGAACCGCCTCGCGCTGTCGAAGGACCGCGTGAACCGTCTCGGCTACTTCACCAACGTCGACGTGACGACGGTGCCGGTGGAAGGCACGAACGACCAGGTCGACGTGAACGTGAAGGTCGACGAAAAGCCGACCGGCGCGATCACGCTGGGCGCCGGCTTCTCGTCGACGGACAAGGTCGTGCTGTCGGCCGGCGTGTCGCAGGACAACGTGTTCGGTTCGGGCACGAGCCTGTCGGTAAACGTCAACACCGCGAAGAGCTACCGTACGCTGACCGTCACGCAGGTCGACCCGTACTTCACGGTCGACGGCATCAAGCGGATCACGGACGTCTTCTACCGCACGTACCAGCCGCTCTACTATTCGACGAGCTCGAGCTTCCGGATCATCAGCGCGGGCGGCAACCTGAAGTTCGGCATTCCGTTCTCGGAAGTCGACACCGTGTACTTCGGCGCGGGCTTCGAGCAGAACCGCCTCGACGTCGATTCGAACACGCCGCAGAGCTACCAGGATTACGTGAACGAGTTCGGCCGCGTGTCGAACACGGTGCCGCTGACGGTGGCATGGTCGCGCGATGCGCGCGACAGCGCGCTGATTCCGAGCCGCGGCTACTTCACGCAGGCGAACATGGAGTACGGCGTGCCGGTCGGCAAGATCCAGTACTACAAGGCCGACCTGCAGGCGCAATACTACTATTCGTTCTCGCGCGGCTTCATCCTGGGCCTGAACCTGCAGGGCGGTTACGGTAACGGTATCGGCAACCCGTACCCGATCTTCAAGAACTACTACGCGGGCGGTATCGGCTCCGTGCGCGGCTACGAGCCGAGCTCGCTGGGCCCGCGCGACACGAAGACGAACGACCCGATCGGCGGTTCGAAGATGCTGGTCGGCAACATCGAGCTGACGTTCCCGCTGCCGGGTACGGGTTACGACCGCACGCTGCGCGTGTTCACGTTCCTCGACGGCGGTAACGTGTGGGGCAATGCGCCGGGCGGCACGAGTACGGGCGCGAACGGCCTGCGCTACGGCTACGGTGTGGGTCTCGCGTGGATCTCGCCGATCGGCCCGCTGAAGCTGAGCCTCGGCTTCCCGCTGCAGAAGCATGAAGGCGACCAGTACCAGAAATTCCAGTTCCAGATCGGGACGGCGTTCTGATCGAACGCATGACAACAGCAACGAGAGGGTAATTTTGCTAACCGGTAAGTTTTCGAAACGAGTGATGTGCGCGCTGACCGTTGTGCTGGCCCTGGGCGCGGCGACGGTGCACGCACAGGACGTCGCTCGCATCGCGGCGGTCAATTCGGATCGGATCCTGCGCGAGTCGGCGCCCGCAAAGGCGGCGCAGACGAAGCTCGAAGCCGAGTTCGCGAAGCGTGACAAGGATCTGCAGGATCTGGCGGCACGTCTGAAGTCGATGTCCGATTCGCTCGACAAGAACGGCACGTCGCTGTCGGCGGCCGATCGCGCGCAGAAGCAGCGCGATCTCGCGCAGCTCGACACCGACTTCCAGCGCAAGCAGCGCGAGTTCCGCGAAGACCTGAACCAGCGTCGCAACGAAGAGCTGGCTGCCGTGCTGGAAAAGGCGAACAAGGTCATCAAGCAGATCGCCGAGCAGCAGAATTACGACCTGATCGTGCAGGAAGCCGTGTACGTCAGCCCGCGCATCGACATCACCGACAAGGTGCTCAAGGCGCTCGCGTCCGGCTCGGCGAACTGAACGGAGCAGACGACGAATGGCATTGACGCTCGAGGAACTCGTAAAGCGGTTCGGCGGCGAGATCGCCGGCGACGCACAGTGCACGGTCGGCGGCCTCGCGCCGCTCGATCAGGCAGGCCCTCAGCAACTCGCGTTTCTCGCGAACCCGAAGTACCTGTCGCAGGTCGAGACGACCCGCGCCGGCGCGGTGCTGATCGCGCCGAAGGATCTGGAGAAGCTGGGCGCGGCCGCCGCCGGCCCCCGCAACTTCATCGTGACGCCGAATCCGTACGCGTACTTCGCGCGCGTCGCGCAGATGTTCATCGATCTCGCCACGCCGCCGCGTGCGGCCGGCGTGCATCCGAGCGCGACGATCGATCCGGCCGCGCAGGTCGCCGCGACCGCGGTGATCGGCCCGCACGTGACGGTCGAGGCCGGCGCGGTGATCGAAGACGGCGTGCAACTCGACGCGAACGTGTTCATCGGCCGCGGCACGACGATCGGCGCCGGCTCGCATGTCTATCCGAACGCATCGGTGTACCACGGCTGCAAGATCGGCCCGCGCGCGATCATCCATGCGGGCGCCGTGATCGGCTCGGACGGCTTCGGCTTCGCGCCGGATTTCGTCGGCGACGGCGATGCGCGCACCGGCAGCTGGGTCAAGATCCCGCAGGTCGGCGGCGTGACGATCGGGCCGGACGTCGAAATCGGCGCGAACACGACGATCGACCGCGGTGCGATGGCGGATACCGTCATCGAGGAATGCGTGAAGATCGACAACCAGGTGCAGATCGGCCACAACTGCCGGATCGGCGCGTACACGGTGATCGCCGGCAGCGCCGGTATCGCGGGCAGCACGACGATCGGCCGCCACTGCATGATCGGCGGCGCGGCGGGAATCGCCGGCCACGTGACGCTCGGCGACTATGTCATCATCACCGCGAAGTCGGGCGTATCGAAATCGCTGCCGAAGGCCGGCATCTATACCAGCGCGTTCCCGGCCGTCGACCACGGCGAATGGAACAAGAGCGCCGCGCTCGTGCGCAACCTCGACAAGCTGCGCGAGCGCGTCAAGGCGCTCGAAGCCGCGCTCGCCGCCCAGGGCGGCACCCACGCCTGAGCCCATCATGCGAGACCACGAACCGGGCACGGCCAGCGCAACCGGCCCGGTTCGTCAGACTGGGTCGCACGGCGGCCCGCTTCAGCCTTTGCATCACCACCGCGCAGCCTCTGCGTGAGACGAACCATCATGAGCACTGAAAAAATCAATCTCGACATCCACAAGATCCTCACGCTGCTGCCGCATCGCTACCCGATTCTGCTCGTCGACCGCGTGCTCGAACTCGAACCGCACAAAGGGATCAAAGCGCTGAAGAACGTGTCGATCAACGAGCCGTTCTTCCAGGGGCACTTCCCGAAGCGGCCGGTGATGCCGGGCGTGCTGATCCTCGAGGCGCTCGCCCAGGCTGCGGCGCTGCTGACGTTCGCGGAAGAGCAGCCGAAGGATCCGGAGAACACGCTGTACTACTTCGTCGGGATCGACGGTGCCCGCTTCAAGCGCGTGGTCGAACCGGGCGACCAGCTGATCCTGAACGTGACGTTCGAGCGCTACATTCGCGGCATCTGGAAATTCAAGGCGGTGGCGGAAGTGGACGGCAAGGTGGCGGCGGAAGCCGAACTGATGTGCACGGTCAAGACGGCCGACGCGGCGCCCTGAGCGACGCGGCACGCATGGATAACGTAACGCGAGCAACGCGACACATCATATCGAGAGGCAACGGCGCATGACCAGGATTCATCCTACCGCGATCGTCGAGCCGGGCGCGCAGATCGACGAATCGGTCGAGATCGGCCCGTACGCGATCGTCGGCCCGCACGTCACGATCGGCGCGCGCACGACGATCGGCTCGCACAGCGTGATCGAAGGCCATACGACGCTCGGCGAGGACAACCGCATCGGCCATTACGCGTCGGTCGGCGGCCGTCCGCAGGACATGAAATACAAGGACGAGCCGACGAAGCTCGTGATCGGCAACCGCAACACGATCCGCGAATTCACGACGATCCACACGGGCACCGTGCAGGACGTCGGCGTGACGACGCTCGGCGACGACAACTGGATCATGGCCTATGTGCACATCGGCCACGACTGCCGCGTCGGCAACAACGTGATCCTGTCGAGCAACGCGCAGATGGCCGGCCACGTCGAGATCGGCGACTTCGCGATCGTCGGCGGCATGTCGGGCGTGCACCAGTTCGTGCGTATCGGCGCGCATTCGATGCTGGGCGGCGCGTCGGCGCTCGTGCAGGACATTCCGCCGTTCGTGATCGCGGCGGGCAACAAGGCCGAGCCGCACGGGATCAATGTCGAAGGGCTGCGCCGGCGCGGTTTCTCGGCCGACGCGATCTCGGCGCTGCGCAGCGCGTACCGCGTGCTGTACAAGAACAGCCTGTCGCTGGAGGAAGCGAAAGTGCAACTGCGCGAGCTCGCGCAAGCCGGCGGCGACGGCGATGCACCGGTGAAGGCGCTCGTCGAGTTCATCGACGCGTCGCAACGCGGCATCATCCGCTAAGCGATGCCGCTCCCGACCAATCAGCTGCGGCTCGCGATGGTGGCCGGCGAGCCGTCGGGCGACCTGCTCGCGGCATCGCTGCTCGGCGGGCTGCGCGAGCGGCTGCCCGAATCGGCCCAGTATTACGGGATCGGCGGGCAGCGCATGATCGCGCATGGCTTCGACTCGCACTGGCAGATGGACAAGCTGACCGTGCGCGGCTATGTCGAGGCGCTGGGCCAGATTCCCGAGATCCTGCGGATTCGCGGCGAACTGAAGCGCCAGTTGCTCGCCGAGCGGCCGGATGCGTTCATCGGCGTCGACGCGCCCGATTTCAACTTCAACGTCGAGCAGGCCGCGCGCGACGCGGGCATCCCGTCGATCCACTTCGTGTGCCCGTCGATCTGGGCGTGGCGCGGCGGCCGGATCAAGAAGATCGCGAAGTCCGTCGACCACATGCTGTGCCTGTTCCCGTTCGAACCGGCGATTCTCGACAAGGCCGGCGTCGCATCGACCTACGTCGGCCATCCGCTCGCCGACGAAATTCCGCTCGAACCCGATACGCACGGCGCGCGCATCGCGCTGGGTCTGCCGGCCGACGGCCCGGTGATCGCGGTGCTGCCGGGCAGCCGGCGCTCGGAGATCGCGCTGATCGGCCCGACGTTCTTCGCGGCGATGGCGCTGATGCAGCAGCGCGAGCCTGGCGTGCGGTTCGTGATGCCGGCGGCGACGCCCGCGCTGCGCGAGCTGCTGCAGCCGCTCGTCGACGCGCACCCGCAGCTCGCGCTGACGATCACCGACGGCCGCTCGCAGGTCGCGATGACGGCCGCCGACGCGATCCTCGTGAAGAGCGGCACCGTCACGCTGGAAGCCGCGCTGCTGAAGAAGCCGATGGTGATCTCGTACAAGGTGCCCTGGCTGACCGGGCAGATCATGCGCCGGCAGGGCTACCTGCCGTATGTCGGCTTGCCGAACATCCTGGCGGGGCGCTTCGTCGTGCCCGAGCTGCTGCAGCATTTCGCGACGCCAGAGGCGCTTGCCGATGCGACGCTCACCCAGCTGCGCGACGATGCGAACCGCCGCACGCTGACCGAAGTGTTTACCGAAATGCATCTTTCGCTGCGGCAGAACACGGCCGCGAAGGCGGCCGAGGCCGTCGTGCGCGTGCTCGAGCAACGCAAGGGGCGCGCATGACCGCAGTCCGTGCACCGCGCCGCCGCGCGTCGAGCGACGTGCAGGGCGGTTTCGATTTCAGCCGCCCGGACGAGATCGTCTGCGGCGTCGACGAAGCCGGCCGCGGCCCGCTCGCGGGGCCGGTGGTGGCCGCCGCGGTGATCCTCGATCCGGCGCGGCCGATCGACGGGCTCGACGATTCGAAAGTGCTGTCCGCGAAGAAGCGCGACATGCTGTACGACCTGATCGTCGAGCGTTCGCACGCATACTGCGTCGCGTCGGCGAGCGTCGACGAAATCGATACGCTGAACATCCTGCACGCGACGATGCTCGCGATGAAGCGGGCCGTCGAAGGGCTGTCGGTGCTGCCGACGCTCGCGCAGATCGACGGCAACCGTTGCCCGACGCTGAGCGTGCGCGCCGAGGCGATCGTCAGCGGCGACGCGCTCGTGCCGAGCATCTCGGCCGCATCGATCCTCGCGAAGGTCACGCGCGACCGGATGTTGGTCGATCTGCACGAACGCTTCCCGGTGTACGGCTTCGACGTACATGCGGGCTACGGCACCGCGAAACATCTTGCCGCATTACGCGAGCACGGCCCGTGCGAAGCGCATCGGCGCTCGTTCGCGCCCGTGCGTGCGGCGCTTGATCTGATTCGATGAAAAGCATTACTTCCCGCGACAACCCGCTGTACAAGCGCCTGAAGGTGCTCGCGGGTTCGACGCCCCATCAGCGCCGCAGCGGCCAGGCGCTGCTCGAAGGTTTCCATCTGGCGAGCGCGTACCTCGACACGGGTGCGACACCCGAGCTGTGCGTCACGACCGAAGGTGCGCTCGGCCACGCCGACGCGCAAGCGATCGTCGCGCGTATCGACGCGCAGCGGATCGTCACGCTGCCGGACGCGTTGTTCGGGCAGTTGTCGAACGTCGTCAACGGCGTCGGTTTCCTGCTGCTGGTCGACCGGCCGGCGCAACCGCTGCCCGAACGCGTGACGCATACGTCGGTCGTGCTCGACGGCGTGCAGGATGCCGGTAACGTCGGTTCGATCCTGCGCAGCGCGGCGGCGGCCGGCGTGCGTCACGTGTTCTGCGCGCCGGGAACGGCCCATGCGTGGTCGTCGAAGGTGCTGCGTTCGGGCATGGGCGCGCATTTCCTGCTGTCGATCCATGAGGATGTCGACGCGGCGGCGCTTGCAGAACGCCTCGACGTACCGGTCGCGCTGACCGACTCGCATGGCGCGCAGGCGGTCTACGACTGCGATCTGTCGGGGCCCGTCGCGTGGGTGTTCGGCAACGAAGGCGCCGGCGTGTCGGCATTCTGGCGCGACGCGGCCACGCATCGCGTGACGATTCCGCAGCCGGGCGGGATGGAGTCGTTGAACGTTGCGGCGGCGGCGGCAGTATGCCTGTTCGAGCAGGTGCGGCAGCAGCGGCCTGCGTGACGCCGCACGCGCGTATTCGCCGTAAAACGAAACAAGGCCGCGTTCGACGCGGCCTTGTTGCTTTCGGCGGCGGCCGGACCGCCGCCAGTGCTTTCGCGCTCAGTAGGACTGCCGGTCGAGGCGGATTTCCTGCAGGATCGTCGTCGCGATTTCCTCGATCGACTTGTGCGTCGACGACAGCCACTTGATCCCTTCGCGGCGCATCATCGCCTCGGCCTCGTTGATCTCGTAGCGGCAGTTCTCGGGCGCCGCATACTTGCTGCCCGGCCGGCGCTCGTTGCGGATCTCCGACAGGCGCTGCGGGTCGATCGACAGCCCGAACAGCTTGTCGCTGTACGGCGACAGCGCCGACGGCAGCTTGCCGCGTTCGAAATCCTCCGGAATCAGCGGATAGTTGGCGGCCTTCACGCCGTACTGCATCGCGAGGTACAGGCTCGTCGGCGTCTTGCCGCTGCGCGACACGCCGACGAGGATCACGTCGGCTTCCGACAGGTTGCGGTTCGACTGGCCGTCGTCGTGCGCGAGCGAGAAGTTGATCGCCTCGATCCGCGTCTTGTATTCCTCGGTGTCCGCATTCTGGTGGCCACGGCCCATCGCGTGACTCGACTTGAGTTCCAGTTCCTGCTCGAGCGGTTCGACGAAGCGCTGGAACATGTCGAGCACGAGCGCGTTCGAGCGCTTGACGATGTCGTTCGACTCGCTGTCGACGAGCGTCGTGAACACGATCGCGCGACGGCCGTCGTGCACGGCGGCCTCGTTGATCTTCTCGACGGTCGCATAGGCCTTGTCGAGCGAGTCGACGAACGGCACGCGCACGAGGCGGAATTTCTGGTCGAACTGGGAAAGGATCGAATGCGCGAAGGTTTCGGCAGTAATCCCGGTGCCGTCGGAGACGATGAATACGGTAGGCAGCATGAATCTGGACGTCGAGCGTGAAGGGCAGTTGCGCGGGCGGCTGGAGGCGAGCCTCCAGACCCAGTGACAAGGTCGCGCCACATCCGGCAGCCGGCACGGTAGAATAGCGGCAACCTGTTGGATAAGCAATTGCGGGGGCAGGGCGCGAACGGCGCCCGGTGGCTGGGCCGCGCGATTCCCGAATTCCCGGCAAGTCTGGCGATTTGTCTGAAAATATCGCCCTTCTGCCGGGATTTTTGCAAATCGGGTCGGAAGATTTCCGCTGCTGCGAGTGTTTATCTAACAGGTTGCGCAAGACGCGCCGCGCCTTTTTGCAAGCGCCCGCGTTCGAGCCCACTTGCGCGATCGAGTATTTTTTTCACACTTAGGGGCTTGTATGACTAACGCAGCAAACGTCGCAAAGGACCAGGCGTATGTAATTCCGTTCGAGCAGTTGCGGATGACCGATGTGGAGATCGTGGGCGGCAAGAATGCGTCGCTCGGCGAGATGATCAGCCAGCTTTCCGAAGCAGGCGTTCGCGTACCCACCGGTTTCGCCACGACCGCGCTCGCGTTCCGCGATTTCCTCAAGCACAACGACCTCACCGATCGCATCGCCAAGCGTCTCGAGTCGCTCGACATCGACGACGTGAAGGCGCTCGCCGAAGCCGGCGCCGAAATCCGCAAGTGGATCGTCGACGCGCCGCTGCAGCCGCGCCTCGAGCAGGAAATTCGCGCGCAGTTCGAAGTGCTGAAGAACGGCTCGCCGAGCGAATTGTCGTTCGCCGTGCGCTCGTCCGCGACCGCGGAAGACCTGCCCGATGCATCGTTTGCCGGCCAGCAGGAGTCGTATCTCAACGTCGTCGGCATCGACGACGTGCTCGACCGCATGAAGCACGTGTTCGCGTCGCTGTACAACGACCGCGCGATCTCGTACCGCGTGCACAAGGGCTTCACGCACGCCGAAGTCGCGCTGTCGGCCGGTGTGCAGCGCATGGTCCGCTCGGACGTCGGCGCCGCCGGCGTGATGTTCACGATCGATACCGAATCGGGCTTCAAGGACGCCGTGTTCATCACGTCGAGCTACGGCCTGGGCGAAACCGTCGTGCAGGGCGCGGTGAACCCGGACGAGTTCTACGTGTTCAAGACGACGCTCGCGCAGGACAAGTACCCGATCATCCGCCGCTCGATCGGCTCGAAGCTGATCAAGATGGAATTCACGCAGCCGGGCGAGCCGGGCCGCGTGAAGACGGTCGACGTGCCGCACGAGCAGCGCAACCGCTACTCGATCACCGACGACGACGTGATCGAGCTCGCGAAGTACGCGGTGATCATCGAGAAGCACTACCAGCGTCCGATGGACATCGAGTGGGGCAAGGACGGCCGCGACGGCAAGATCTTCATCCTGCAGGCGCGTCCGGAAACGGTGAAGAGCCAGGCAACCGGCAAGGCCGAGCAGCGCTTCAAGCTGAAGGGCCAGTCGCAGGTGCTGGCGACGGGGCGTGCGATCGGCCAGAAGATCGGCGCGGGCCCCGTGCGCGTGATCCAGGATCCGTCGGAAATGGAACGCGTGCAGCCGGGTGACGTGCTGGTGGCCGACATGACCGACCCGAACTGGGAGCCGGTGATGAAGCGTGCCGCGGCGATCGTCACGAACCGCGGCGGCCGCACCTGCCACGCGGCGATCATCGCGCGCGAACTCGGCGTGCCGGCCGTCGTCGGCTGCGGCGATGCGACCGACATCCTGAAGGACGGCGCGCTCGTCACCGTGTCGTGCGCGGAAGGCGACGAAGGCAAGATCTACGACGGGCTGCTCGAGACCGAAGTCACGGAAGTGCAGCGCGGCGAACTGCCGGAAATCCCGGTCAAGATCATGATGAACGTCGGTAACCCGCAGCTCGCGTTCGATTTCTCGCAACTGCCGAACGCCGGCGTGGGCCTCGCGCGTCTCGAGTTCATCATCAACAACAACATCGGCGTTCACCCGAAGGCGATTCTCGAGTACCCGAACATCGACCAGGACCTGAAGAAGGCGGTCGAGAGCGTCGCGCGCGGCCACGCGTCGCCGCGTCAGTTCTACGTCGACAAGCTGACGGAAGGCGTCGCGACGATCGCGGCGGCGTTCTATCCGAAGCCCGTGATCGTGCGTCTGTCCGACTTCAAGTCGAACGAGTACAAGAAGCTGATCGGCGGTTCGCGTTACGAGCCGGACGAGGAAAACCCGATGCTGGGCTTCCGCGGCGCGTCGCGCTACATCGCCGACGATTTCGCGCAGGCGTTCGAGATGGAATGCCGTGCACTGAAGCGCGTGCGCGACGAGATGGGCCTGACGAACGTCGAGATCATGGTGCCGTTCGTGCGGACCGTGAAGCAGGCGGAGCGCGTCGTCGGCCTGCTCGAGAAGTTCGGCCTGAAGCGCGGCGAAAACGGTCTGCGCCTCGTGATGATGTGCGAAGTCCCGACCAACGCGATCCTCGCCGAAGAGTTCCTGGAACACTTCGACGGCTTCTCGATCGGCTCGAACGACCTCACGCAGCTCACGCTCGGCCTCGACCGCGATTCGGGCATGGAACTGCTGGCAGTCGACTTCGACGAGCGCGACCCTGCCGTCAAGTTCCTGCTCAAGCGTGCGATCGATACTTGCCGCAAGATGGGCAAGTACGTCGGTATCTGCGGCCAGGGCCCGTCCGATCACCCGGACTTCGCGCAATGGCTGACCGACGAAGGCATCGTGTCGATCTCGCTGAACCCCGACACGATCATCGATACGTGGCAGGCGCTCGCCAACCGGAAGTAACGGTCGGTCATGCCTTTTCGACGAAGGAGCGGCATCGCCGCTCTTTCGATGAAGGCAAAATGCAAGGTTCATGCTATAAACACCCCGGTAAGCACCGGGGTGTTTTTGTTTGTCGGTACGTGTCGGGCCGCCCCAAGCGTGCCGACTACCCCGCGGGGCTGCGAACAGGGTGAGCGCGGGGCGTTTTTCTGGAGACCACAATGATGTCGGGGCATCTGTTCTGGTGGGTCGGGGTGGGTGTGCTGGTCGTCGCCGAATTGCTGACGGGCACGTTCTATCTGTTGATGATCGCGCTCGGCTTTCTCGCGGGCGGGTTGTTGCAACTGGCCGGTTTCGCGCCGCACGTGCAGTTCGGCGCGGCGGCCGCGGTCGCGATCGTCGCGATGATCGTGCTGCGTCGCTCGGGGCTCGGCCGCAAGCAGAAGCGCGACACGTCGACGAATCCCGACGTCAATCTCGATATCGGCTCGACCGTCACGGTCGACGCGTGGCGTGACGGCCGCGCGCGCGTACGGTATCGCGGTGCCGACTGGGACGTCGAGCTCGCGCACGGCGAGCGCGACGATGCGCACGTGTACCAGGTGAGCGCCGTGCGCGGCAACTGCCTCGTGGTCGTGGCGAAACCCGCGGGCTGATCGTCCGCTGATACAACAAGGAGGAAATATTCATGGATTCGCTGATCATCTGGGTTGTCCTGCTCGTCATCGCGATCGTGATCGTGTCGAAGACGGTGAAGATCGTGCCGCAGCAGCATGCGTGGGTGCTCGAGCGCTTCGGGCGCTACCACGCGACGCTGTCGCCCGGTCTCAATATCGTGCTGCCGTTCGTCGATCGCATCGCGTACCGGCACGTGCTGAAGGAAATTCCGCTCGACGTGCCGAGCCAGGTCTGCATCACGCGCGACAACACGCAGTTGCAGGTCGACGGCGTGCTGTATTTCCAGGTGATGGATCCGATGAAGGCGTCGTACGGGTCGAGCAACTTCGTGCTCGCGATCACGCAGTTGTCGCAGACGATGCTGCGCTCGGTGATCGGCAAGCTCGAACTCGACAAGACCTTCGAGGAGCGCGATTTCATCAACCACAGCATCGTGTCGGCGCTCGACGACGCCGCGGCGAACTGGGGCGTGAAAGTGCTGCGCTACGAGATCAAGGACCTGACGCCGCCGAAGGAGATCCTGCACGCCATGCAGGCGCAGATCACCGCGGAGCGCGAAAAGCGTGCGCTGATTGCCGCCTCCGAGGGCCGCAAGCAGGAACAGATCAACCTCGCGTCGGGGGCGCGCGAAGCCGCGATCCAGAAGTCCGAAGGCGAGCGGCAGGCCGCGATCAACCAGGCGCAGGGCGAAGCCGCCGCGATTCTGGCGGTGGCCGAGGCGAACGCGCAGGCGATCCAGAAAATCGCGAGCGCGATTCAGTCGCAAGGCGGGATGGACGCGGTGAACCTGAAGGTCGCCGAGCAGTATGTCGGCGCGTTCTCGAATCTCGCGAAGCAGGGCAACACGTTGATCGTGCCGTCGAACCTGGCGGATCTCGGCACCGCGATCTCGTCGGCGCTCACGATCGTCAAGAGCGCGGGGGCGGCGTCCGGCGCGAAGGGCTGAGCCCGGTGATCGATGCGCACGCGGTGGCCGCGTGCGCGTCGTCGTGCGGCGAATCGTCGCGCAGCCGGTGACCAGCCGGCGCGATTCAGGAATACCAAAGCAACACGGCCCGCTTCGAGCGGGCCGTGTCGTTGGCGATGAGCGCCGCGAGCGTCAGGCGCCGGCGCGCATGATGCGCGCCTTCTCGCGTTCCCAGTCGCGCTTCTTTTCGGTTTCGCGCTTGTCGTGCAGCTTCTTGCCCTTCGCGAGCGCGATGTCGCACTTCACGCGACCGCCTTTGTAGTGGAAGTTCAGCGGCACGAGCGTGTAGCCGCGCTGCTCGACCTTGCCGATCAGCTTCTTGATTTCCTCGCGGTGCAGCAGCAGCTTGCGCGTGCGAACCGGGTCGGGTTTGATGTGCGTCGAGGCTTCGGGCAGCGGGCTGATATGGGTGCCGATCAGGAAGATCTCGGCGTTCTTCACCACGACGTAGCCTTCCTTGATCTGGCCGCGCCCGGCGCGCAGCGCCTTGACTTCCCAGCCTTCGAGCACGAGCCCCGCCTCGTAGCGTTCCTCGATGTGGTAATCGAAGTGCGCTTTCCTGTTGTCGATGATGCTCATGAAAGGATCGGGCCAAGTCGTTTAAAATCACGATTTTAGCAAAGCGGGGCGAGAATCGCCCGGCTTGGCGTTCCCACTTTGAGCGATGCCGCGCGATTTATGGCAGATGTCCAGAAAACCGTATTGATCCGTCATTCGGCGGAACAGATGTTCGACCTCGTCACCGACGTGGCCGACTACCCCAATTTCCTGCCCTGGTGCGGCGGTGTCGAGATTCGCCGTCAGGACGAGAGCGGAATGGAAGCGCGCATCGACATCAACTTCAAGGGCATCAAGCAGCATTTCGCGACGCGCAACACGCAGCAGCGCCCGACGCGGATCGACATGGAGTTCACGGACGGCCCGTTCAAGAAGTTCACGGGCTCGTGGCGTTTCACGGCGCTGCGCGCCGATGCGTGCAAGATCGAATTCGCGCTGCATTACGAGTTTTCGAGCATCCTGCTCGAGAAGATCATCGGGCCGGTGTTCAGCCACATCGCGAACACGTTCGTCGATTCGTTCGTGAAGCGCGCGGACCAGCGCTACGGAAAGGGGTGACGCGATGCTGTCGATCGAAGTCTGCTACGCACTGCCGGACCGCCAGACGCTGATTCCGCTGTCGCTGCCCGAAGGGGCGACCGTGCGCTCGGCAATCGACGCGAGCGGCGTGCTCGCGCTGCATCCGGAGATCGATCTCGCGCACGCGAAGACGGGCGTCTACGGCAAGCTCGCGCCGCTCGACGCGCCGCTCGTCGATCACGACCGCGTCGAGATCTACCGTCCGCTGATCGTCGATCCGAAGCTCGCGCGCCAGCGGCGCGTCGACAAATCCCGCCGCGACGGCTCGATCGAGGGCCGCAAGTGGATGCACAAGGACGCGCGCTGACGCGTCGTTCGCCCCGATTGGTCGGATCAAACGCCGCGGCGCTCAGTGGGCCGCGGCGTTTGCGTTTGCCGGCGCGCTGCCCGGCGTGTCGCCGTGCCGTCGTACCGAGCCGTATACGCCGGCGAGCAGCAGCACGAGCGCGGCGATCTCGAGCGCGTGCGGCATTCGCCGGTCGTACACGAACGCATACAGCATCGCGAACACGGTTTCGAACACGATCAGCTGACCCGACAGCGTGAGCGGCAGCCGCTTCGACGCGGCATTCCACAGCCCGTTGCCGAGCCACGACGCGCCGATCGCGAGCCCGAGGTTCAGCAGCCAGAACAACTGCCAGCGCGACGCCGGAACGGTCGCCTGCACCATGCCGGCCGGCAGCGCGAGGATCGCCAGCCAGCAGAGCCCGCCGAGCAGGCCCGTCACGACACCCCACAGCACCGACCATTCGTTGCCGCCGAAGCGGTGATGACGCTGCAGGTAGCGTGCATTCGCCACCGCATACCAGGTCCAGCTCGCGAGCGCGCCCGCCGCACACGCGATGCCCGCGAGTTTCCGGGCGAGCGTCGTGGCGTGTGCGGCTTCGGACGTGAACAGGTCGACGTTGATGCAGACGATGCCCGCGATCACCAGCGCGAGCGGGGCGGCGAGCCGCCGCAGCGGCACGGCGCCATGGTCGCCGAGGCCCGCGAGCGTGACGGTCACGGGCAGCACGCCGACGATCAGCGAACTCGGCGCGATGCCGATCAGGTGCACGGCGCCGGACAGCAGCATGTAATACGCGACGTTGCCGACGATGGCGAGCTTCACCAGGGCGGCGAGATCCTCGCGGGTCAGCCGCGCGAGCAGCGAGCGGGTGGCGGGCAACGCGGCCGCGAGCGACACGAGGCCGTACATCGCGTAGCGGCCGGCGCTCAGCAGCAGCGGCGAGAAATCGGTCAGCAGCCGCGGAACGAGAAACACCATGCCCCACAGGGCGCCTGCCAGGACACCGTACACCACGCCGCGCCGCATCGACCGCTCCGAACAAATGACCGAGGTGCGCGCATCTTAGCGATGCCGTCGCGGCGGCGTCTTGTTCATTCCTGCACTCGGGGCGGGGCGCGTCGAGCGGTGTCGACGGGCGGCGCATCAGTCTTCTGCCGGATCGGGCGGTGCCTGCGTGCCGTCGGTCGCGGCACGCGTGCGTGCCGGGCGACGCACGGCGCGCAGCTTGCCGCTGTTGCCGCCGCCGCAGTAGAAGCGGTCGTGACCGTCGGATTCGAGCCCCGAGACACCGACGCCGGCCGGCATGTCGATCTGCTCGAGCACCTGGCCCGTGCCCGGATCGATGCGCCGCAAGTCGCTCCGGTCGGCTTCCCACGTGCCGTGCCACAGCTCGCCGTCGACCCACGTCACGCCGGTGACGAAGCGGTTCGATTCGATCGTGCGCAGCACGGCGCCCGATTGCGGATCCACCTGATGAATCTTGCGTTCGCGGTACTGGCCGACCCACAGCGTGCCTTCCGCCCACGCGAGCCCCGAATCGGCGCCACCGCCGGGCGCCGGAATCGTCGCGAGCACGCGCCCCGATTCGGGGTCGATCTTCGCGATGCGGTCCTCGACGATCTGGAACAGGTGGCGGCCGTCGAACGCGGTGCCCGCGTGCGCGGCGACGTCGAGCGAACGGACGGTCGTGCCGGCCTCGAGGTCGAGCGCATTCAGCTTGTCGCCGGACGCATACCACACGTGCTGCCCGTCGAACGTGACGCCGTGCACGCCGTCGACGCCCGGAAACGGGCCGTACTCGCGAAGGATGTCTGCAGTGGAGCGTTTCATGTTCGTCACCTCGTCGTTCGATGAGACCATCCTAATCGCCCGGCAACGCAACCGGGAGTAACAAGGTCGTCGCGAATCCGGGCAGCGGCGGCGTCAGCCAGCGGCGCGCACGTCCGCGGCCGAGTGCCTGCACCTTGCCGGTTTCCACGAGCGCATCGAGCGCGCGCTGCACGGTGCGCTGGCTGGCGCCAAGTGCGAGCGCCAGCGCGGAGCTCGACCATGCTTCGCCGTCGGCGAGGAGCGCGAGCACGGCCGCATGGCGATCGTCGACCGGGCGCGCGAGAACGACGGTCTCGCGCACGCCGAGCGGTTCGAGCGCGAAGCCGCGCGGCGTCGCGACGACGTTCGCGAGCGGGCGCAGCACCGCGCGCAGCCGGCCCATCTCGACACGCAGCCGTGCGCGATGCGATTCGTCGGCCTGTTTCGCGCGGAACGCGGCGGCGACGAGCGCGTTTCTCGACACGTCGGCCGGCCACGCCTCGCCGAGCGCGCGGGCGAGCACGAACAGCACCGGACGCCGCGCGAGCGACACGGTCGTGCGCGCATCGCGCACCGTGTGGCGGCACGCGTCGACGACGAGCGCATTCGATTCGAACAGCGTCTCGACTTCGTCGAGCGGCACGAGCCGCGACGTGCCGCGCGCGATGAGCCGCGCGGCCGGTGCGTCGAGCACGCGCGCCGCGGTGTCGACCTCGGCCGTCAGCGCGGCGATGCCGGCGGCGCGGGCGGCCGTCCGCGCCCGGGCAAGCGCCGCGCGGGCCGCGTGCGTGCGAATGCGGCGCATCGCGATGCCGGCCGCGATCAATTCATGGGCGGCGCGCGATGCGGGCGGCAGCGGCGCGGGATCGAGATGCGCGAGCAGCCGCTCGGCCTCGTCGAGATGGCCGATCAGCAGCAACCGGCGCACGCCGAGATAGCGGGCATGCGCGGCGTTCGCGCGGTCGCCGTGCGCGTCGAGCGTCGCGCAGGCCGCATCGAGCGCGCGCGTCGGCCAGTGCAGGTCGCGCGACGCGAGCGCGATCTCGGCTTCCGCGACGACGCAGCGCGCCCGGGCGATCGCTTCCTTTGCGCCGAATGCACGTGCGGCGCCGCGCACGAGCGCCCGTGCACGTTCGAAATCGCCGAGCTGCGCGAGCGCGATGCCGCGCAGCGCGAGCGCCGGCGCATCGTCGCGCAGCGCGACGCGGTTCAGCGCACCGAGCGCGTCACCGGCCGCGAGCGCGCGCGCGGCCGCCGTGATCAGCGAATCCATTCGAATCCCGACACACTTGTCACTCCCTCCGGTCCGATGCCCGGCACTAATCTAGCACCACGCACACGGCCCCGTACGCCGTGCCCGGATACCCATCGGAAGGAGGAACCCGCAATGACGACCCATCTCACCGGAACACGCGACGAATGGCTGGCCGAACGCCGCGCGCTGCTCGACGCGGAAAAGGCGCTGACGCGGCAAAGCGACGAACTCGCGCGGCGGCGCCAGGCGCTGCCGTGGGTGCGCGTCGACAAGACCTACCGGTTCGATACCGAAGCAGGGCAGGCGACGCTCGACGACCTGTTCGGCGGCCGTTCGCAATTGCTCGTCTATCACTTCATGTTCGGTCCCGACTACAAGGCGGGCTGCCCGTCGTGCTCGGCGCTCGCCGACGGCTTCGACGGCTTCGCCGTGCATCTGGCGCACCACGACGTGACGCTCGCGGCCGTGTCGCGCGCGCCGCTCGCGAAACTGCTCGCGTACCGGCAGCGGATGGGGTGGACGTTCCCGTGGGCGTCGTCGGTCGACAGCGATTTCAACTTCGACTTCAACGTGTCGTTCACCGAGACGCAGCGGCGCGCGGGCGACGTCGAATACAACTATGCGCGGGCCGCTCACGCGATGGACATGGATCCGCCGCCGGCGCCCGTCGTGCAGTTCGCGGCCACGTGCGGCACCGACGCGGCCACGTATTCGCTCGACCGGCCGGGGATGAGCGCGTTCGTGCGCGAGGACGGCGCCGTCTATCACACGTATTCGACCTACGCGCGCGGCCTCGACGGGTTGTGGGGGATGTACCAGTGGCTCGATCGCGCGCCGCGCGGCCGCAACGAGGCCGGCCCGTGGTGGCGCCGTCACGACGAGTACGCGCGCGGCTGAGCGGCCGGTGACGAGCGGGAGCGCGCGATGACACGGCCGACAACCGGCGAGGCGGCAGCCGATCCGCGGGCATTCGGCGCGGCGGCCGTGGCCGTGTTCGTGCTCGCCGCGATGGCGACGCTGGCGCAGCACGCGTCGATGGCCGCGATGGGCGGCGAACCGATGTCCGGCGACTGGATGGCCTCGGCCGTCTGGCTGCGGCCGTGCGGCCGGGGCGCCGGGCGCGCATTCGCGGCGTTTGCCGGAATGTGGGGCGCGATGACGGTGACGATGATGCTGCCCGTGCTTGCGCCGCAGCTCTGGCATGACTGGCAGCGCATCGGCCCGCGGACGGCGCGGTCGGCCTGGCTCGTCGTCGTCGTGGGGGCGGGATATTTCTCGGTCTGGATGGCGCTCGGGGCGCTCGTGTTTCCGGCCGGCGCCGCACTGACGGCGGCCGGCGCCCGGCTACCGGCGCTCGCCCGTGCGATGCCCCTTGCGGCCGGCGCCGTCGTGGTGGCCGCGGGCGCGTTGCAATTCTCCGGTTGGAAGGCGCGCCGGCTGGCATGCTGCCGGCACGCGGCGGCGCCCGCGCATTGGCCGCAGGTGGCGACCGTCGCGGCATGGCGGGCCGGCGTGCGCGCTGCCATTCGATGCGGGGCGTGTTGCGGAAACCTGATGGCGGTCGCACTGGCGGCCGGCATGATGGATCTGCGCGTGATGGCCGCCGTGACGGTGGCCATCGCCGCCGAACGCGTTGCGCCGGCCGGCGGCCGCGTCGCGCGGATCGTCGGTTGCGGGACGGTAGCGGGCGGCGTGGCGATGATCGTTCGCGCGGCCGGGCTGGCGTGACGCGCGGCAGGCCAGCCGCTTCGGCGGGGCGCCGGGCCGTGCGCGGCCGCTGCCGAAGTGGCCGTGTGGCCCCGCCGCGACACGGGTGCTTGCCGCCCAAACTGCCGGTTGCGCGAATGGCTCGATGCGGCGATGAAACGAAAAGCGATCGAAAACGAACCGAACGGCGATCCGAACGATTCGGCCCCCGAACGGCCGAAACCGGCTAAGCCGTTGTTCGTGTTGTGAAAATTCGCAGCGCTTCGCGTATAATTCGCTTTTGCGCCCATAGGATTTGCCATGCGTCTGATCCAAAAAGCACTCACTTTCGATGACGTGCTCCTCGTTCCCGCCTTCTCCGACGTTCTCCCGCGCGACACCAGCCTCAAGACCAAGCTGACCCGCAACATCTCCCTGAACATGCCGCTCGTGTCCGCCGCGATGGACACGGTCACCGAAGGTCGCCTCGCGATCGCGATGGCGCAGCAGGGTGGCGTCGGTATCGTCCACAAGAACCTCACGCCGGCCGAACAGGCCCGTGAAGTCGCGAAGGTCAAGCGTTTCGAGTCGGGCGTCGTCCGCGACCCGATCACGGTCCCGCCGCAGATGAAGGTGCGCGACGTGATCGCGCTGTCGCGCCAGCATGGCATTTCGGGCTTCCCGGTCGTCGAAGGCCCGCAGCTCGTCGGCATCGTCACGAACCGCGACCTGCGTTTCGAAACGCGCCTCGACGAGCCGGTCAAGTCGATCATGACGCCGCGCGAGCGCCTCGTCACGGTCAAGGAAGGCACGCCGCTCGCCGAAGCGAAGGCGCTGATGCACAGCCACCGCCTCGAGCGCGTGCTGGTCGTCAACGATGCGTTCGAGCTGCGCGGCCTGATGACCGTCAAGGACATCACGAAGCAGACCGAGCACCCGGACGCGTGCAAGGACGAACACGGCAAGCTGCGCGCAGGCGCGGCGGTCGGCGTCGGTCCGGACAACGAGGAGCGCGTCGAACTGCTGGTGCAGGCCGGCGTCGACGTGATCGTCGTCGATACCGCGCACGGTCACAGCAAGGGCGTGCTCGAGCGCGTTCGCTGGGTCAAGCAGAACTTCCCGCACGTCGAGGTGATCGGCGGCAACATCGCGACGGCCGCCGCCGCGAAGGCGCTGGTCGAATACGGCGCGGACGCGGTCAAGGTCGGTATCGGCCCGGGCTCGATCTGCACCACGCGGATCGTCGCGGGTGTCGGCGTGCCGCAGATCAGCGCGATCGCGAACGTCGCGGAAGCGCTGAAGGGCACCGGCGTGCCGTGCATCGCCGACGGCGGCGTGCGTTTCTCGGGCGACGTGTCGAAGGCCCTCGCGGCCGGCGCGAACGCGGTGATGATGGGCAGCATGTTCGCGGGCACCGAAGAGGCGCCGGGCGACGTGTTCCTGTACCAGGGCCGCCAGTACAAGTCGTATCGCGGCATGGGTTCGGTCGGCGCGATGAAGGACGGCGCGGCGGACCGCTACTTCCAGGACAACTCGGCGAACATCGACAAGCTCGTGCCGGAAGGCATCGAAGGCCGCGTCGCGTACAAGGGTTCGGTCAACGCGATCCTGTTCCAGCTGGTCGGCGGCGTGCGCGCCAGCATGGGCTACTGCGGCTGCCGTACGATCGACGAGCTGCACGAGAAGGCCGAGTTCGTCCAGATCACCGCGGCGGGCATGCGCGAGTCGCACGTGCACGACGTGCAGATCACGAAGGAAGCGCCCAACTATCACGTGGACTGATCGCCGATGAAACCGCTGCTGCGAGCCGTGCTGATCGTCGATGCCGTGCTGCTGCTGGCGTTCGGCGTGCTGTTCGTACTGACGCCCTGGCAGGCGCTGTTCAACGCGCTGCAACTGGCTAACATCCAGCCGGCGATGCTCGGCCAGGCGTTCGGTATCGCGCTGCTCGGGCTCGCGTGGCTCGCGTTTCATGCGGCGTTCAACGGCGATCTCACGGCGCCCGTCGCGCGGTCGGTCGGCCACGTGTACTGGCTGACCGGCGTGCTGACGATCGTGTGGTCGATCGGCACCAGCAGCGGGCCCGCACTGGCGGCCGCCGGCCGGGTGCTGTCGGCCGTGGCCGGGGTCGCGCTGATCGTGCTCGGCCTCGGCGGCGTGCGGCTCGCATCGGCCGTGCGCCGGCGCGAGAAAGTGCAGGCGCTCGAAGGCCGGAGCGCGCAGCGTCCGGTCGAACCGGCGCCGGCCTCCACAGCGCAGCCGCGGGTCGAGCCGGTCGTCGGCCGTCCGGTGGCGCCTTCGGCGCCGGCCGCGGCGACCTCGTCGGCCGCGTCCGACCGCGCGTCAGGCAGCGTCGCGTTCGACGCGCGCCCGCCGTCGCAGGATTGACCGGCGATGCGTCGCGCGTGCCGCCTGCCGCCCGACGCCGCCAACCATGCTTTTGACGCAGCGCTCGATGCGCTGCTTTTCTTATTCTCTTCATCCCGTCCGCAGCCATGCACGACAAAATCCTGATTCTCGACTTCGGTTCGCAAGTCACCCAACTGATTGCACGGCGCGTGCGTGAAGCGCACGTCTACTGCGAAATCCATCCGAACGATGTGTCCGACGACTTCGTCCGCGAGTTCGCGCCGAAGGCGGTGATCCTGTCGGGCAGCCACGCGAGCACGTACGAAGACCATCAGCTGCGCGCGCCGCAGGCCGTGTGGGAGCTCGGCGTGCCGGTGCTCGGCATCTGCTACGGGATGCAGACGATGGCCGTGCAGCTCGGCGGCAAGGTCGAGTGGAGCGACCATCGCGAATTCGGCTACGCGGAAATGCGTGCGCATGGCCATACGCGCCTGCTCGACGGTATCGAGGATTTCACGACGGCCGAAGGCCACGGGATGCTGAAGGTCTGGATGAGCCACGGCGACAAGGTTGCCGAGCTGCCGCCGGGCTTCGCGCTGATGGCGTCGACGCCGAGCTGCCCGATCGCCGGCATGGCCGACGAGGCGCGCGGCTACTACGCGGTGCAGTTCCATCCGGAAGTCACGCACACGGTGAAGGGCCGCCAGATCCTCGAACGCTTCGTGCTGCAGATCGCCGGCGCGAAGCCCGACTGGATCATGAAGAACCACATCGAGGAAGCCGTCGCGAAGATCCGCGAGCAGGTCGGCGACGAGGAAGTGATTCTCGGCCTGTCGGGCGGCGTCGATTCGAGCGTCGCGGCCGCGCTGATTCATCGTGCGATCGGCGATCAGCTGACGTGCGTGTTCGTCGACCACGGCCTGCTGCGCCTGAACGAAGGCAAGATGGTGCTCGACATGTTCGAGGGCCGCCTGCATGCGAAGGTCGTGCACGTCGATGCGTCCGACCAGTTCCTCGGCCACCTGGCCGGTGTGACCGATCCGGAAGCGAAGCGCAAGATCATCGGCCGCGAGTTCGTCGAGGTGTTCCAGGCCGAGGCGAAGAAGCTGTCGAAGGCGAAGTGGCTCGCGCAGGGCACGATCTACCCGGACGTGGTCGAATCGGGCGGCACGAAGACGAAGAAGGCGACGACGATCAAGAGCCACCACAACGTCGGCGGCCTGCCGGAGACGCTCGGCCTGAAGCTGCTCGAGCCGCTGCGCGACCTGTTCAAGGACGAAGTGCGCGAGCTGGGCGTCGCGCTCGGCCTGCCGCCGGAGATGGTGTACCGCCATCCGTTCCCGGGCCCGGGCCTCGGCGTGCGGATTCTCGGCGAAGTGAAGCGCGAGTACGCGGACCTGCTGCGCCGTGCGGACGCGATCTTCATCGAGGAACTGCGCGGCACGACGGCCACCGCGCAGGACGCGGCAGCCGGCCTGTGCGGCGAGGCCGACGTCGGCAAGACCTGGTACGACCTGACGAGCCAGGCGTTCGCGGTGTTCCTGCCGGTGAAGTCGGTTGGCGTGATGGGCGATGGGCGGACGTACGACTACGTGACGTCGCTGCGCGCGGTGCAGACCACCGACTTCATGACCGCACACTGGGCGCACCTGCCGTATGCACTGCTCGGCCGCGCGTCGAACCGGATCATCAACGAAGTGCGCGGGATCAATCGGGTCGTGTACGACATCTCGGGGAAGCCGCCGGCGACGATCGAGTGGGAGTAAACATTCCGGCCGAATCGGCGTTCGATTCCCCTGCGTCGTTGCGCATCGGCTGATGTCGCAATAGTTCGCAAGCGGGTCGCCGGTTCGGTTGGCTGGCTGTCGCCGGCTCACGCAGCGGCCTGGCAATCAATTGCCAGGCCGTTTTGCGTTAACGCGTGAAGTCGGTCGGCGCGTGTGATGTTTTCCGTTCCGGTATCGGATGGGTCACGCCTGCGCACGCACCAGCGACCGCAAATACATCGGCACCTTCGCCTTGGTCGTCGCCTGAACCCGCGACATCAGTGCGTGATCGATCCGATCCAGCCCGTAAGTCCGCGAAATATCCTGCTGCAACCGGCACCACAGATGCCCAGCCATCTCGGCATCGACCATCGCGCGGTGCGCACGGCCCGTCTGCGGCAACCGCAACATCTCGGCGAGGCTCGACAGCCGGTGACTCCGGGCGTCCGGGTAGATCCGTCTCGCCACCAGCATCGTGCATGCAAACGCATGGTCGGCCGACATGCCGAGCAGCCCGAGTTCCGACTGCCAGAAGCGTTTGTCGAAACCGGCGTTGTGGGCCACGACCGCATGCTTGCCGACGAACGCCGCCGCTTCCTTCATGACTTCGGACGCCGGGGGCGCCGCCGCGATCATGTCGTTGGTGATGCCGGTGAGCGCAACGACATCGGACGGGATGCGTCTGCCGGCATTCATCAAACTCTGGAAACGGTCGACGACTTGCCCGTCGCGCAGCAGGATGACGGCAATTTCGGTCGCACGGTCGCCCAGATTCGGCGACAGCCCGGTTGTTTCGAAGTCCAGTACCGCGACGGTTTGCATGGTTGAATTCGGATGCTTCATCAGAGGGTGTCGAGTTTGGCCGAGAGGGTAGCATCTCCGTGCTCGCGAACGGCGGATTCATCAAACGGCGAGCAGGCCGGCGTCCGATTGACGATAATGAAAATCTCGCTCCAGGCCTGTCGGACATGCTGCCGTGACTCAACTGACGCTACCCGGATTCGATGCGCCGCCGCCGGTTCCCGTGCACCGCTTCTTTTTCGCCGTAATGCCGGATCCGGCCGCGGCGGGGCGCATTGCCGGCCTTGCCGAAAGCATGCGGCTGGCGAAGGACCGGCCGGTGGGCACCGAGCGTCTGCACATCACGCTGGGTTCGCTAGGCGACTTTGCTTACGTGCCGGGCGCTAAGCTCGCGCGGGCCCGCGCGGTCGCGGACCGCGTGGATGTGCCGCCTTTCTCCGTGAGGTTCGACAAGATCATCAGCTTCAACGGACGGCCTGGTCATCAGCCACTGGTGCTGCTGGGACGGGCCGGTCTGGAAAACTTGATCGACTTTCGACGGCAGTTGCGACGTGTGCTGAAACGAGACGCGGGGCTGAGCATTCTTCCTTCGGGTTTCACCCCGCACGTGACGCTGCTGTATGGCGCACGCAGGCCCGATGAGTATCGGATCGAGCCGATTACCTGGACCGTGTTCGACTTCGTCCTGATCGATAGCTGGCTTGGGAAGTCGCACTACGACGTGTTGGGGCGCTGGCCGCTGACGACCGGCAACTCCTCGCGATAATCGCGATACCGCAAGGGCGGTGTCGTTTCGGCGCGTCCGGCCCGGGCCGGTGCCGTGTCCCGTTCCTGCCCGGACTCCGGCTCAGTCCCGACCACCTCCGCGATAACGAAGATGAATCAGCGGATAAGGCCGCCCCTGAGCATCCACCTCCGACCGCCCGCAGCGTTCGAATCCGAGCCGTTCATAGAATCCCGCCGCCGCTTCGTTCTGCGCGTTGACGTCGGTCGACAGGTCGGGATGGCGCTTGAGCGCTTCTTCGACCAGCCGCCGCCCGACCCCCGTGCCATGGTGTTCAGGATCGACGAACAGTGCTTCCATGTGATTGCCGTTGAGCAGCATGAAGCCGATCGCGCGATCGCTCGCGTCGACGGCCAGGTCGAGTGGCGCGCGCGGTAAAAACGCGACGACTTCGGATTCGATCGCGCGACGATCGTCGTCGCTCAGGAAGTGATGGGTGGCGTCGACGGCGTTGCGCCAGATATCCAGCACGCGTGTGCGATCGGCCTCGGTGGATCGTCGAATTCTGATCATGGTTTGATAGGTTGTGATTCGGCGGCGCTCGGCAGGTCGCTGGCGCCGTGACGGACCGAACGCATCGCGCCGATACGCAAGCGACAGCGGAAGTGTCAGGCGGATGGCGGACGCGCGTTGCCCAGTACCGCCGCCCGCTCGATTGCCCGTCGCGCGACGTCGCGCACGCCCGCGCTCATCGGCAGATCGTCGCGCTCGAGTTCGTCGATGTCGAACCAGCGTGCGTCCAGCGCATCGTCGCCGGCGGCCGGCGTGCCGCGCAGCCATCTGCACAGCACCGCGACCAGGATGAAATGCTGGCGCACGGCGCCGTGCGCATCGTAATCGAATGCGTCCAGCGCGGTAAAGGCGTCGAGCACTGCCACGTCGACCGTGGTCTCTTCCGCGATCTCGCGCACGACCGCATCCGCGAGCGGCTCGCCCGGCTCGATCTTGCCGCCGGGGAAACCCCAGCAGCCCGCATCGGGCGGATTCGCGCGGCGCACGAGCAGCACGTCGCGTTCGCGCAGCACGATGCCGATCACGGCGGGAACGGGGCGCAAGGAAGCAGCGTGGCCGGTTGCGGACAGGGTCATGCGTATCCGTTGGTTCGAACGAACGCGTGAGCGTACACGCGGCTCATCGTGCGTTCCCGGTACGCCGTTCGATCGCGCGGATCACGGCGACCATGTCGGCCGCGCCATGCCCGGCCTGCTCGGTTTCGCCATAAAGCGCGTGGCAGATGTCGAGCAGCGGCGACGCGATGCCGATGCCCCGCGCGGATTCGGCGACGAGGCGCGCATTCTTCAGCACGTCGGTGATCGCGGCCTGCACCGAGAAATCTTCCGCGACGAGCTTGCCGAGTTTCACGCGCGACACGTCGCTCGCCATCGGGCCGGCGTTCAGCACGTCGGCGAAGCGCGCGAGGTCGATACCGTGACGCTGCGCGAAATGCGTGGCTTCGGCGAGACCGGTGACCATCGTGATCAGGAACAGGTTGACGGCGAGCTTCATCGTCAGCGCCGCT
Source organism: Burkholderia sp. MSMB1459WGS (assembly GCF_001534535.1). Lineage (NCBI taxonomy): Bacteria > Pseudomonadati > Pseudomonadota > Betaproteobacteria > Burkholderiales > Burkholderiaceae > Burkholderia > Burkholderia sp. MSMB1459WGS. The sequence goes on along the minus strand of NZ_LPMU01000072.1, from coordinate 46,234 downwards.
GGCACGTCGCCGCACACGAAGCTGTCGCGGCACAGCGGCTTCACGAGCGCGCGGACGGCTTCGACGTCGTCGGGTGCGCCGGCCAGCATCGCGACGAGCTGGCCGGCTTCGGCCGGCTTGCGCGAGCCCGATACCGGCGCCTCGACGTAGCGGCCCGACGCGGCGGCGATGTCGTCGGCGAGCGCACGCGAGTATTCGGGCGCATTCGTACCCATGTTGACGATCGTGTGCCCGTCGACCCGCGCGGCAAAACCGGGCGTGCCGCGCGCGAGGACGGCATCGATCGCCGCGTCGTTCGCGAGCATCAGGATCACGGTGCGGCAGGACACGAATACGTCGTCGATGTCCTCGGCCACGCGCGCGCCGGCGTCGCGCAGCGCATCGTCGTTGCCGTGCGAACGGCTCCACACGACGAGCGGCGTGCCGGCCCGCGCGAGATTGAGCGCCATCGGCGTGCCCATCACGCCGAGGCCGATGAATCCGATAGGGGTTTGCATGGTGCTGCTCCCACGGGAGGTGGCGACGATCGTGGGCGTCAGTATCGCAGCGTTTTCGCATGCCTGCCATCCGGTCCGCTCGACCGCGGCAGCCGCGTCGTCGCCGCTACACGATCTCCGCCAGGTACGGCCACGGATAAATGCCGCGTGCATGGCCGTCGCCGAACAGGAAGCGTACGCCGTAGCCGAGCGGTTCCACGCCGTCCAGCGTCAGGCCCGGCCGCGCATCGATGCGGCCGCCATCGAGCCGGATCTTGCGGCATTCCGCGCACGGGCAATCGCTGCGCAACCGCGCATAGTCGATGCGTTGCGCCGAGCCGTCAGGCCAGGACAGCTTCAGTGCGCGTGCCGGGTGATCGAGTGCGATTTCGATCGGCGTAATCATCGCGACGCCTCGTCGATCTGTCCGATCGCGATCCGCACGGCCTTGCGGACTTCGGGGTCGCGATCGTCGAGCGCGTCGTGCAGCGCGGGCAGCGTCGCGCGGTCGCGCAATTCGCCGAGCGCGAGCGCGGCTTCCTTGCGCAGGTTGCTGATCGCATGCGCGAGCAGCGCGACGACGGCCGATGCCGCGGCCGCATCGCGCAATTGGCCGAGCGCGCGGACGGCGCGCACGCGCACTTGCCAGTAGTCGTCGTCGAGCGCGGCGACGAGCGGGTCGCGCGCAACGGCGACGCGCAGCTTGCCGAGCGTGGCAGCCGCTTCCTCGCGCACCTGCCATTCGACGTCGCGCAGCGCCGCGAGCAGCGCGGTGACGACGGCGGTATCGCCGGCCGCTGCAAACCCGATCGCGCCGACCGCGGCGCGCCGCACGTCGGCATCGGCGTCCGCGGTCGCGACTCGGGCGAGCAGCGGCAGCGCGCGGCCATCCTTGAGCCAGCCGAGCACGACGACCGCCTCCGTGCGTACGGCGGCGGTGCTCGCGTCGAGCGCGCGCAGCGCGGGCGCGAACGCGTCGGGGTCGCGCAATTCGCGCAAGCCGCGCAGCACGGCGGTGCGCACGAACGGTTCGGGCCGGTCGGCCCAACGGCACAGCACGGCGCCCGACGCCGCGTCCTTCAGTTCGGACAGGCTGTGCGCGGCCGTTGCGCGCACGCCGTCGTCCGGATCGAGCAGCGCATGGCACAGCGCGTCGACGACATCGGGCTGCTCCCACGCGTCGAGCACGCGTGCGGCCTCGCTGCGCACGTCGGCCGACGGGTCGTCGCGCAGCGCCGCGACGAACGCCGGCACGAGTTCGGGCGCCTCGAGATCGGCGAGTTCGAGCAGTGCGATGCGGCGCACCGAGGCATCGGCTGCGGCGAGGCGCGCGACGAGCGCGGCATGATCGGCGGCCGGCACGCCGGGCGGCGGGAAAGCGGAGGAAGAGGCGGTCATGGAAAAAGTCGGTGCGGTGAATGGGCAGGCACGCATGCTCAGGCGGCGTTGCGCAACAGCGCGAGACAGCGGCGCTCGATGTCGACGCACGCGGGCTCGGTCGTACTGTCGTCGGTGCGGGTGGCGCGCCGTGTCAGCGCAGCAGGTAAGGAATGTCAACCTTGACTGCGTCGGTCGGGCAGTCGCGTTCGCACGGCATGCAGTACCAGCATTCGTCGAACTGCATGTACGCCTTGCCCTTGCTGACGTCGATCGCGAGCAGGTCGAGCGGGCACACGTCGACGCAGACGGTGCAGCCCTTGTCGGCGATGCACAGCGTCTCGTCGATCGTCACGGGCGCGCTGCTGCGCTGGAAGATGTCGTGCGGGGTATGGGGCATGGCAAGGTTCCTCAAAGGGCGGCCGCGAGCGCGGCCGGTTCGCGGATGCGCAACTGCGCGTAGGCGCCGCGTTCGTCGTCGGCAAGCGGCACGACGTATGGTTCGACCGGCCGCTTCTCGCTGCGCATCGCGCCCGCGGCATCCTTGCGCAGCCACGTGTGGCAGAACCATTCGGCGTCGTTGCGGTGCGGGAAATCGACGCGATGGTGGTACAACCCCCAGCGGCTCTCGGTGCGGAACAACGACGCGCGTGCGGCCATTTCCGCGCAATCGCGGATCGCGCGCACTTCGGCTGCGCGCATCAGTTCGTGCGGATTATCGGCCTTGATTTCTTCGATATCCTCAGTAATTGCGTCAAAACGTTGCAGCCCGATTTCCATCTTGCGCGTCACCTTCGGCGGTTGCAGGTAGTCGTTCACCATGCGGCGCAGCTTGTACTCGACCTGCGCCGGCGCCAGGCCGCGCTCGCGCAGCAACGGCGCGAGCACGCGCGAGCGCTCGGCGTCGACCTGTTGGTCGTCCACCGGCGCGTGTTCGCGGCCGGCCGCGTAGTCGGCCGCGTTTTGCCCGGCGAACCAGCCGTACGTGAAGGCGCCGAGCATGTAGTTGTGCGGAACGGCCGCCATGTCGCCGGCCGCGTACAGCCCCGGCACGGTCGTCTCCGCGCGCGCATTCACATACACGCCCGATGCGCTGTGGCCGCTGCAGAAGCCGATCTCCGAGATGTGCATCTCGACCATCTGGCTGCGGTAGTCGGTGCCGCGCCCCGCATGGAAACGGCCGCGGCTCGGCCGTTCGTTCGTATGCAGGATCTGCTCGATGGTCCGGATCGTTTCTTCCGCGAGATGGTCGAGCTTCAGGAACACGGGGCCGTTGCCGCTCTGCAGTTCCTGGTAGAACTCCCACATCATCTGGCCGCTCCAGTAGTCGCATTCGATGAAGCGTTCGCCCTTGCCGTTCGCGGTGAAGCCGCCGAGCGGGCCGGTCACGTACGCGCACGCCGGGCCGTTGTAATCCTTGATCAACGGATTGATCTGGAAGCATTCGAGGTTCGCGAGCGCCGCGCCCGCGTGATAGGCCATCGCGTAGCCGTCGCCCGCGTTGGTCGGATTCTCGTACGTGCCCATCAGATAGCCCGATGCCGGCAGACCGAGGCGGCCCGCCGCACCACAGCAGAGGATCACGGCCTTCGCGCGGATCACGTGGAATTCGGCTGTGCGGCAGTCGAAGCCGAGCACGCCGCTCGCGCGGCCCTGCGCGTCGGTCAGCACGCGCGTCGCGACGATCCGGTTCGTGATCGCGATGCGCGCGCGCTTCAGTTGCCGGTACAGCACCTTCTTGATGTCGTGGCCCTCCGGCATCGGCAGCACGTACGAGCCCATGTGATGGACCTTCTTCACCGCGTAGTCGCCGGTGCCGTCCTTCTCGAACTTCACGCCCCAGCGATCGAGCTGCTCGATCGTCGTGAAGCTGTGCGCGGCGTACGCGTACACGGCTTCCTGGTCGACGATCCCGTCGTTGGCGATCGTGATCTCGCGCGTGTACTGCTCGGGCGTCGCATGACCGGGGATCACCGCGTTGTTCAGGCCGTCCATGCCCATCGAGATCGCGCCGCTGCGTTTCACGTTGGCCTTCTCGAGCAGCAGCACGCGCAGGGACGGATCGCGCTCCTTTGCCTTGATGGCCGCCATCGGGCCGGCCGTGCCGCCGCCGACCACGACGATGTCGTATTCGTGCACATGGGTGTTCATCGCGGGTTCCTTGCAGGTTTGCGCGCCTTCTGCCGATCGATGCGCAGCCGGTACTGGAAGGCGTCGCCGCGGAAGTAGAGGGTTTCGTAGTCGATCGGCGCACCGGATGCATCGTGCGTGAGACGCTCGATACGCAGCACGGGGCTGCTTTCCTCGACGTGCAGCGCGTCGACGATTTCGTCGTCGGCGAGGATCGCGTCGATCGACACGTCGGCATGGCCGAGCGCAATGCCGCAGTCGTTCTCCAGGATCAGGAAGATGTCGCGGGTCGCGAGATCGGCGCCGGCGAGGCGCTTGCCGAGCGCTTCGGGCACCCAGGTCTGTTCGAGCGACACGGGTTCGCGGTTCAGCAGCCGCACGCGATGGATCTCGACAAGCGGCGCGCCTTCGGGCACGTTCAGCTTCGTCGCGAGATGGCGATCGGCCTTCACGGTGCGCAGGCTGCGCAACTGGTTGACGATTTCGTAGCCCATCGACGACATCGCCTCGGCGAACCCCTGCAGCGACGTCACGTTCTGGAAGGCCTTCGGCTTCGACACGAACGTGCCCTTGCCGTGCAGCTTGAACAGCAGGCCCTCCTTCTGCAGGTCGCCGAGCGCCTGGCGCACCGTGATGCGGCTGACGTCGAACATCGCGCAGAGTTCGTGCTCGGACGGCATCCGGCTGTGCGGCGCATAGGTGCCGTCGAGAATGCGCGCGCGCAGCGCGTCCTTGATCTGCACGTAGAGCGGGGCCGCGGACAGCGGCACGACGTTGGATGGAGTCATCGGTCAACTTGTTATGACAAGATGGGGCGAGTGTAGCCAGCGCACGTGCGCGCCCCAACCAACCATTTCTGCTTTCGAATTTCCCGTTGCGGAAAAGCGGGGCGGCAGGCGGCGGGGCGACCGGATGATCCGACCCTTGCGAGCCGCGCGGAATCGTCGACAATAAAAATTCCGCGGCCCATGCGCCGCGCATGTCGATTTCCCGATGCGTCGCCCGTCGTATCGATATCGACCGGGCAGTGCGCCGCGCCCTGCGGCCGGCACCGGGTTGCCGCGAATGGCGCAACGAACGAGGAGATGCCACATGACACGTCACATGCCGGATTCCCGATACCGCTGGGTGATCGTCGCCGCGGGCGGCCTGATGGGCTGCGTCGCGATCGGCGCGATGTTTTCGTTACCGGTGTTCCTGCGGTCCATCGCGCGCGATACGGGCTGGTCGATGACCGGCATTTCGGCCGCGATGACGCTCGGCTTCATCGCGATGGCGTTTGCGAGCATGGCGTGGGGCAGCCTGTCGGACCGGGTCGGCACGCGGCCGGTCGTCGTCGCGGGCGCCGTGCTGCTGTCGGCGAGCCTGGCGCTGGCGAGCCGCGCGCCGTCGCTGCTCGTGTTCCAGCTGACCTTCGGCCTGGCCGTCGGCAGCGCGACGGCCGCGATATTCGCGCCGATGATGGCGTGCGTGACCGGCTGGTTCGACACGCACCGCAGCCTCGCGGTATCGCTCGTGTCGGCCGGCATGGGAATGGCGCCGATGACGATGGCGCCGCTGGCCGCATGGCTCGTGTCGGTGCGCGACTGGCGCACGTCGATGCTGCTGATTGCCGCGCTGGCGGCCGCCGTGATGATTCCGGTGTCGCTGCTGGTGCGCCGGGCGCCGGCGCTCGACGCTGCAGCCGCGCACGCGGCGCCCGCGCCAGCGTCCGCCGGCGCGCCCGCCGCGATGTCGGTCGCGGATGCGCTGCGCTCGCCGCAGTTCGCGGTATTGCTGCTGACCAATTTCTTCTGCTGCGCGACACATTCGGGCCCGATCTTCCACACGGTCAGCTACGCGGTGACCTGCGGGATTCCGCTGATCGTCGCGGTGTCGATCTACAGCGTGGAAGGGCTCGCGGGCATGGGCGGCCGGATCGCGTTCGGGATACTCGGCGATCGCCTCGGCGCGAAGCGCATGCTGGTGGCGGGATTGCTCGCGCAGGCGTTCGGCGCGCTCGGCTATTACTTCGTGCGCTCGCTCGACGGCTTCTACGCGGTCGCGACGCTGTTCGGTTTCGTCTATGCGGGCGTGATGCCGCTCTATTCGGTGCTCGCGCGCGAGAATTTCCCGCTGCGGATGATGGGCACCGTGATCGGCGGCTGCGCGATGGCCGGCAGCCTCGGGATGGCCGCGGGCCCGGTCGCGGGCGGGCTGATCGTCGACGCGCTCGGCAGCTACGGCTGACTGTACCTCGGATCGTTCGCGATCGGGGTCGGCGCGTTCCTGATCGCGACGATGTTCCGCCCGTTCGCGAAAGCGCGGCCGGAAACGGTAGCTGCGTAATCGGGCGGCGAAGGCGGGGAGGCAGGCAGGAGGCCGGCATTTTCGTCGGGTCGGCGGGGGCCTGCGGGATCGTCGTGGATAAAAAATGGGGTAGGCCATCGCCCCCGTCCGGAAGCGTCGGGACGGCGCTCGGCCTGCTGCGGCGCAGCACAGCGGCAAGTGAAGGCGATCGGCGCGCATGCGCTGCGATTCGGCCCCTAAAAACGCGATATCGAGCATATATTCGAAGGGCCTGTCATACCGGCGTCACCCTGCTAGAATTCGGCCTGCCGCATTGTTCCGATTGACTGATGAGATTGCTTGACGCCCTGGTCGAACAACGTATTGCCGCCGCCGCCGCGCGGGGCGAGTTCGACGATTTGCCGGGTACCGGCGCGCCGCAGGCGCTGGATGACGACCTCCTCGTGCCCGAGGAGGTGCGGGTGGCCAACCGTATCCTGAAGAACGCGGGCTTCGTGCCGCCGGCCGTCGAGCAACTGCGCGCGCTGCGCAACCTGCACGACGAAGTGCAGGCGGTCAGCGACCGCGCCGCGCGCTGCCGGCTGCAGGCGAAGATCCTCGCGCTCGACATGGCGCTCGAATCGCTGCGCGGCGGCCCGATGGTGATGCCGCGCGACTACTGCCGGCGCATCGCGGAACGCCTGTGCGAGCGCGGGCTCGACGACGCGCCCGCCGAAGCGGGGACGATGTGACGTCCGACGCGCTGCACGACGTAGCTCACGCGGCACCCGCGGCCGCTGACCCCGCCGCCGATTCTCCCGTTCACGAAGCCGCGCCCGTATCGGCGCGCGACCTGCATTTCATGCGTCTGGCGCAGGCCGCCGCCGAAGAGGCGCGCGCAGCCGGCGAAGTGCCGGTCGGCGCGGTGCTCGTGCGCGGCGACGAAGTGATCGCACGCGGCTTCAACCATCCGATCGGCGGGCACGATCCGTCCGCGCATGCCGAAATGGCCGCGCTGCGCATGGCCGCGCAGCAGCTGCGCAATTACCGGATGCCCGGCTGCGAGCTGTACGTGACGCTCGAGCCGTGCCTGATGTGCGCAGGCGCGATCATGCATGCGCGCATCGCGCGGGTCGTCTATGGCGCGGCCGATCCGAAGACGGGCGCGTGCGGCAGCGTGATCGACGCATTCGCGAATCCGCAGCTCAACCACCACACCGAAGTGACCGGCGGCGTGCTCGCCGACGAGTGCGGCGCCGCGCTGAAGTCGTTCTTCGCCGAGCGCCGTCGCGCGCTGCGCGAAGCGCGGCTCGCCCGCGACGCCGAATCGGGCGCGTCATAGGCGCCGCTGTCGCGCCCGTCGTTACGGGCGTGCACGGTTTTCGTGAACCGGACACGGTTCGGACCCTCTAAGCAGGTTTGACGATCCCGACACCTTTCGCCATGTCCTTCCAGCCCGCCGCGTCCTACACCATCCGCCTGCTGGCGCCATCCGGCTATCCGCACGACCCCGACGCGATCAACCGCGCGCTCGAGCGCCTCAGCAGCGCGCAGCAGCGCATCGAGAACATCGAGGCGACGCAGCGGCGCTTCCAGCGTTTCGGCGGCACCGACGGCGAGCGGGCGGGCGACCTGAACCGCCTCGCCGATCCCGAGCGGCCGCTGCCGGACATCGCGCTCGCGGTGCGCGGCGGCTACGGCGCCGCGCGCATCCTGCACGGGCTCGACTATCGCGGGCTCGAGCGCCGGCTGCGCGACCAGCCGATCGCACTCGTCGGTCACAGCGACTTCACGGCGATCCAGCTGGCGCTGTACGCGAAGGCGCGCATCAAGACGTTCGGCGGCCCGATGCTGTCGGCCGATTTCGGCGCGGAAACGCCGAGCGACTTCACGATGCAGCATTTCTGGCAGACGCTGACGCAGCCGAGCACGACGATCGTCGCCGACGCACCGCAGGTGCAGACGGTGAACGTGACGGGCACGCTGTGGGGCGGCAACCTCGCGATCCTCACGTCGCTGGTCGGCACGCCGTACATGCCCGACATCGAGGGCGGCATCCTGTTCATCGAAGACGTCAACGAGCAGCCGTTTCGGATCGAGCGGATGATCTATCAACTGCACCTGTCCGGGCTGCTCGCGCGCCAGCAGGCGCTCGTGCTCGGCCAGTTCACCGGCGCGCGGCCGTTCGAGTACGACAACGGCTACGACATGCAGGCGATGATCGACCAGGTGCGCGCGGTGGTCGGGATTCCGGTCGTCACGGGGCTCCAGTTCGGCCATGTGCCCGACCTGTTGACGCTGCCGTTCGGCGCCCAGGCGCAACTGGTCGCGAATGCGCACGGGTTCCGGCTGACGCTGTCGAACTATCCGCATCTCGGCTGACGCCGGCGCGATCGATCGAAAGGCGGGTTTCCCGCCTTTTTCTTTATGTAAGTGCGCAACTAACGGTCAATATTTTTCGTCGACGCCCACATGATCTTCGCTCGGTTTTGCACCATTTTTGTCAACAAAATAGCCGGCAGGGTATACGACGAGAAGAGCCTCCGTCTTGCTTTCCAAGCTTGTGGTGCATGGATCTCGTGCGCGTTGCACCGAATGGGGACACGCCGACGCACGCCGATCGTGCGAAATCTCGCAAAAGAATTGTTGACAATCTTTATGTCCATCCTAGGATGAGGACCATCACACGATGCAGATCATGAACGAGCCCGATTCCCATCCGTCCGGCGCAGTTGGTCCCGAAGCGATCGCCGAGCGCATCCGCACCGCGATCCTCGAGCATCGGCTCGCGCCCGGCGCGAAGCTGACGGAGGCGCAGCTCTGCGAAGTGTTCGGCGTGAAGCGCGGGACGATCCGCCAGGCGCTCGCGCAGCTCGCGACCGACAAACTGGTCGACCTCGAGCCGAACCGCGGCGCGTTCGTCGCGAGCCCGTCGCTGCAGGACGTGCACGAAGTGTTCGAGATGCGCCGGATCATCGAGCTGGCCGTGGTCGAGCGGCTCGCGACCGGCCCCGGCGCCAGGCGGTTGAAGGGCGTCGCGGCGCTGATCGACAAGGAACGCAAGGCGTTCGAGCGGCACGACTTCGCGGCGTGGATCCGGCTGTCGGGCGAATTCCATACGGCGCTCGCGACGCTGATGGGCAATGCGACGCTCAGCGAGTGCCTCGAAGGGCTCGTCGCACGCTCGACGCTGATGTCGGCGCTGTACGAATCGCACGGGCGCAGCCCGTGTTCGTGCGACGACCACGACGAGATCCTCGCCGCACTGGAGGCGGGCGATCCGAAGCAGGCGGTGACGCTGATGGCGCGCCACCTGCAGCATGTCGAACTGAAGATGCTGGACCGGCCCGCGCAAGGGCAGGTCGATTTGCGCGAAGTGTTCGGCGGCGCCTGAGCGGCGACGCGAACCCGGCCGCGCCACACGACGAGAGCAATGCAGGCCTGCGGTGTTTGCCGAGGGCCGCGGGTCCGACTCCGGGCGATGATCCGGAGCGATATCGATGACGGTGGAGCGGCCTTCCGGCCGCGTCAAGGAGAAGTCATGGCTCAATTCAGTGTGGCGCACGACAGCGCCTATCCGGCGGAAGAAGGCGGCGAGGGCGGCGGTCCGGCATTGCCGGACGGTTACAGCGAACGTCTGTATAACGAAGATTTGGCACCCCTAAAAAATCAGACGTGGGGCGCGTACAACATCTTCGCGTTCTGGATGTCGGACGTGCACAGCGTCGGCGGCTACGTGTTCGCGGGCAGCCTGTTCGCGCTCGGGCTGACGAGCTGGCAGGTGCTGATCGCGCTGATCGTCGGCATCGGCCTCGTGAACGGGCTGTGCAACCTGATCGCGCGGCCGAGCCAGCAGATCGGCGTGCCGTATCCGGTCGCGTGCCGCGCGACCTTCGGCGTGCTCGGCGCGAACGTGCCGGCCGTGATCCGCGGGCTGATCGCGATCGCATGGTATGGAATCCAGACTTATCTCGCGTCGAGCGCGCTCGTGATCGTCGTGCTGAAATTCTTCCCGCAATGGCTGCCGTATGCGGACGTCCATCGCTACGGCTTCCTCGGGCTGTCGGCGGTCGGCTGGGCCGGCTTCATGCTGCTGTGGGTGCTCCAGGCGTTCGTGTTCTGGAACGGGATGGAGACGATCAAGAAGTTCATCGACTTCGCGGGCCCGGCCGTCTATGTCGTGATGTTCATCCTGGCCGGCTACATGGTGTGGCGCGCGGGCTGGCGCAACATCGGCATCAACCTCGGCGGCGTCAAGTATCACGGCGCCGAAGTGATTCCGGTGATGATCACCGCCGTGTCGCTCGTCGTGTCGTACTTCTCCGGGCCGATGCTCAACTTCGGCGACTTCTCGCGCTACTGCCGCTCGTTCGGCGACGTGAAGCGCGGCAATTTCTGGGGGCTGCCCGTCAACTTCCTCGCGTTCTCGCTCGTCACGGTGATCACCACCGCCGCGACGCTGCCGGTGTTCGGTGAACTGATCACCGATCCGGTCGAGACGGTCGGCCGCATCGACCATCCGACCGCGGTGATCCTCGGCGCGCTGACGTTCACGATCGCGACGATCGGCATCAACATCGTCGCGAACTTCGTGTCTCCCGCGTTCGATTTCTCGAACGTCGCGCCGCGCCTGATCAGCTGGCGCGCGGGCGGGATGCTCGCCGCCGTCGCATCGATCTTCATCACGCCGTGGAACCTGTTCAACAACCCGGCGGTGATCCATTACACGCTCGACGTGCTCGGCGCGTTCATCGGCCCGCTGTACGGCGTGCTGATCGCCGACTTCTACCTCGTCAAGCGCGGCCGCCTCGTGCGCGACGACCTGTACACGATGTCGGAAAGCGGCGCCTACTGGTATACGGGCGGTGTGAACCGCCGCGCGCTCGCCGCGCTGCTGCCGGCTGCGGTGATCGCGGTCGTGTGCGTGATGGTGCCGGGCTGGCAGGGCGTCGCGAATTTCTCGTGGTTCATCGGCGCGGGGCTCGGCTTCGGGTTCTACCGGCTGCTGGCAGGCGCGAAGGCGTAAGGAGCCTGCGATGAAGATCCGACTGATCAATCCGAATACGACGCAGCGGATGACCGACGCGATGGGCCGCTGCGCGCGCGAGGTCGCGGCCGCCGGCACGGAGATCGTGGCCGTGAGCCCGCCGATGGGGCCGCCGTCGATCGAAGGGTATTACGACGAGGCGCTCGCGACGCCGGGGCTGCTCGCCGAGATCGCGCAGGGCGAGCGCGACGGCTGCGACGCATACGTGATCGCGTGTTTCGGCGATCCGGGCCTGTATGCGGCGCGGGAACTCGCGCGCGGGCCGGTGATCGGCATCGCCGAGGCCGCGATGCATGCGGCGAGCGTGCTCGCGCCGGGCTTCTCGGTTGTCACGACGCTCGCGCGTACCTGCGGGATGGCGTGGCACCTCGCGGAGCGCTACGGGATGAAGCGGTTCTGCCGCAACGTGCGCGCAACCGACGTCGCGGTGCTCGAACTCGACCGGCCCGGCTCGGCCGCGCGCCGGATCATCGTCGACGAATGCCGGCGCGCGCTCGACGAGGACGGCGCCGACGCGATCGTGCTCGGCTGCGCGGGGATGGCCGAATTCGCGCACGAGATCGAGCAGCAGATCGGTGCGCCGGTGGTCGAGGGCGTCACGGCGGCCGTCAAGTGGGCCGAGGCGCTCGTCGCGTTGCGCCTCGCGACCGCGAAGCGCGGCGACTACGCGCGGCCGCTGCCGAAGCGCTACGACGGTGCGTTCGCCCGCTTCAGCCCGCCGGACGGGGATGCGGCGGAACCGGTCCCGGATTTGCCGCACCCGCACATACACACCGTCTGACACGCACTATCTGCGCCGCTGTATGGGCGCGTATGAACGTTTTCGCTACACTGGGCCGTCGTCGCATCGGCTGGTGCGGCCCGCCTCCGGGCGCCGCGCCGTCGATGCGAACCCATTATTCGGCCCGCTCACTCGGCCCGCATTCGTTGCATTTCGAACCATGTCACTCGATCCCAACTATCCTCGCGACCTGATCGGCTACGGCCGCCATCCCGTTCAGGCGAACTGGCCGGGGCGCGCCCGCGTCGCCGTGCAATTCGTGCTGAATTACGAGGAGGGCGGCGAGAACTGCGTGCTGCACGGCGATCCGGGCTCCGAGCAGTTCCTGTCCGAAATCGTCGGCGCCGCCGCGTATCCGGACCGCCACATGAGCATGGAGTCGATCTACGAATACGGGTCGCGGGCCGGCGTGTGGCGCATCCTGCGCGAATTCGAGAAGCGCGGGCTGCCGCTGACGGTATTCGGCGTCGGCATGGCGATCGAGCGTCATCCGGAGCTTGCGCGCGCATTCGTCGAGCTCGGCCATGAAATCGCGTGCCACGGCTGGCGCTGGATTCACTACCAGAGCATGACGCCGGAACTCGAAGCCGAACACATGCGCCTCGGGATGGAAGCGATCGAGCGCGTGACGGGCGAGCGCCCGCTCGGCTGGTATACCGGCCGCGACAGCCCGAACACGCACCGCCTGGTCGCCGAATACGGCGGCTTCCTGTACGACTCCGACAACTACGGCGACGACCTGCCGTTCTGGATGGACGTCGAGGTGTCGGGCGGCCGCACGTCGCCGCAACTGATCGTGCCGTACACGCTGGACACGAACGACATGCGTTTCGCGACGCCGCAGGGCTTCAACACCGGCGATCACTTCTTCCACTACCTGCGCGACGCATTCGACGTGCTGTACGCGGAGGGCGACGAGGCGCCGAAGATGCTGTCGATCGGCATGCACTGCCGGCTGCTCGGCCGGCCGGGCCGGTTCCGCGGGCTGCAGCGTTTCCTCGATCACATCGAGAAGCACGATCGCGTATGGGTGACGCGCCGTGTCGATATCGCGCGTCACTGGCGTGAACATCATCCGTATCAGCCCAATCATCGAAACGAAGGGAAAGCATGAAGGCGATGCGCTACACGTTGGAACAACTGAACACGATGGCGCCGAGCGCATTCGTCGCGGCGTTGTCGGGGATTTTCGAACATTCGCCGTGGGTGGCCGAGGTCGCCGCGGGCGAGCGGCCGTTCGCGAGCATCGACGCGCTGCACAAGACGATGTCGGACGCGGTGGAAACCAGCGGCGAAGCGCGCCAGCTCGCGCTGATCAACGCCCACCCGGAGCTGGCCGGCAAGGCCGCCGTGCGCGGCGAACTGACGGCCGAGTCGACCCGCGAGCAAAGCGGCGCGGGCCTCGACCAGTGCACGCAGGAAGAATTCGACAAGCTGCTGACGCTGAACCGCACGTATCGCGAGAAGTTCGGCTTCCCGTTCATCCTCGCGGTGCGCGGCTATGACCGCCACGGCATCATCGCGAACTTCGAGTCGCGCGTGAATCATTCGCGGGCCGAGGAGCTGCGCGCGAGCCTCGACCAGATTTACCGGATCGCGCGCTTTCGCCTCGATGACCTGATCGACGTCTGACACCGCCGCCTGACACCGCAATACGGCCTGCTGCGTCGCAGCGGCCCGATCGCCTCACTGAAACAAGGAAACATCATGGCTGTTCCGCTTCTCGATCCGAACGCACCCGATTTCACGCGGCGCTACGTGAATCTTGCCGACCCGCGTCTCGGTGCGCAGGCGCTCGAGGCCAGCGACGATTTCTTCGCGCCGAAGGACCGGATGCTGAACCCCGAGCCCGCCGTCTTCATCCCCGGCAAGTACGACGACCACGGCAAGTGGATGGACGGCTGGGAGACGCGCCGCAAGCGCACGACCGGCTACGACTGGTGCATCGTCAAGCTCGCGCGCCCCGGCGTGATCAAGGGCTTCGACATCGATACGAGCCACTTCACCGGCAACTTCCCGCCGGCGGCGTCGATCGAGGCCGCGTTCGTGGCCGACGGCGCGCCGACGCAGGCCACCGAGTGGGTCGAGATCGTCGCGTCGACCACGCTGCAAGGCAACAGCCATCACTACGTCGAAGCGAGCGACGCGCGCGCGTTCACGCACCTGCGCATAAACATCTACCCGGACGGCGGCATCGCGCGCCTGCGCGTGTACGGCCAGCCGCAGCTCGACTGGGCCGGCGCGAGCGCGACCGAGCAGTTCGACCTCGCGGCGATGGAAAACGGCGGTTACGTGGTGGCGGCGAACAACCAGCACTTCGGCGTCGCGTCGAACCTGCTGCTGCCGGGCCGCGGCGTGAACATGGGCGACGGCTGGGAAACTCGCCGCCGCCGCGAACCGGGCAACGATTGGGCGATCATCGCGCTCGCGCACCCGGGCGTGATTCGCAAGATCGAAGTCGATACCGCGTTCTTCAAGGGCAATTACCCGGATCGCTGCTCGATCCAGGCTGCCTATGTGTCGGGCGGCACGGACAGCTCGTTGATCACGCAGTCGATGTTCTGGCCGGTGCTGCTCGGCGAACAGAAGCTGCAGATGGACAAGCAGCACTACTTCGAACACGACGTCGCATCGCTCGGCCCCGTCACGCACGTGCGGCTGAACATCATTCCGGACGGCGGCGTATCGCGCCTGCGTCTGTGGGGGACGCTCGACAAATGAAGACGCTTGCCATCGAACCGCTGACCAAGGAAGCGTTTGCGCCGTTCGGCGACGTGATCGAAACGGAAGGGGCCAAGCAGATCCCGATCAACCTCGGCACGACGATCCGCTTTCACGATCTCGCGAAAGTCGACGTGACCGATGAAGGCGGCCGCACGCTCGTCAACCTGTTCCGCGGCCAGCCGCGCACGCTGCCGTTCGAGGTGAAGATGCTCGAGCGGCATCCGCTCGGCAGTCAGGCGTTCGTGCCGCTGAACGACCAGCCGTATCTCGTCGTCGTCGCGCCCGCGGGCGAGCTCGATCCCGCGAAGATTCGCGCATTCGCGACGAGCGGCTGGCAGGGCGTCAACTATGCGAAGGGCGTGTGGCATCACCCGCTGATCGCGTTGGGCGGCGTGAGCGACTTCATCGTCGTCGATCGCGGCGGCGATGGGCTGAACCTGAACGAGCAGGATCTGCAGGAGTCGCTGTGGCTCACCGAGGATGCACTGGACGCGGTGACGGCCTGAGCCGACGGCGGCGTTACCCGGAAAGCCCGCGCACGATGCGCGGGCTTTTTTCATTTCGCTGCACGGTTGTCGCGCGAGGACTTTGCATATTCCATATCGTTGGTTCGTTGCGGCACGGGAGCCCGGTATCTTGACCGATTTGTCGGCCCGGCGGGCCGGTACGTTCCGAATCCTCGAACCTCCTCCCACGAACATCCCGATATGAATGGAAGACTCCCGATCGCCGCGGCAGTGGCGGCGGCCGTGCTGGCGCTCGCCGCATGCGACGGCAGCGACGGCGACATCGTCGCCAGTACCGGCACGAGCGCGGCCCGTAGCGCGAACCCGCTGGCCACGCCCGATCAGATCGCGGCGGAGAAACTCGCGCTCGAACTGGTGGCCGCGCCCGCGGTCGTGCAGGCGAAGGCTGCGCTGAAGGCGCAATGGCTGGCCGCGGCCCAGGCGGTGGGCGGCGTGCCGGACGAGTCGCTCGCCTATCTGCAGACGGCCGTCGACGAATCGGCGATGTCGAGCGCGCTCGCGATCACGAACCGTGATCCGAACGCGCCGAAAGTAATCTCCGGACTCGCCGCGCCGCATACGTGGTTCGGCATCGACGTGCCGGGCTCGCGCACGACGTTCGACAATCCGGATACGATTTATCGCAGCTTTCCGGTCGACCCGACGGCGCGTTACGTGATTCGCGGTAACGTGCATCGCGACGGCCCGGTCGACAGCAACGTCAGCTTGTGGGACAGCCGTCACGCGACGCTGTCGAACCTGACCGGCGATCAGTTGCGGGTCGGTGCGGACGGCAGCTTCACGATTACCGCGGATTCCGGCGCGGGAGACGGTACCGGCAATCACGTCGTGTTGCCGGCGGTCGCCGCATCGTTCTTCATTCGCGATACCGTCGCCGAATGGGGCGTGCAGCAATTCGACGATCTGTCGGTCGAGCGCGTGTCCGGCGCTTCGTCGGCGGCGGCGCCGACCAAGGCCGAGATGATCGCCGCGCTGGCCGCGCAGGTCGGCAACGGCGGCAGCACGTTCGCCAGCTACAACGCGCTCGCGAACGCGCAGCCGGTCAATACGATTCCGGCCGTATCGCTGGGTGGCTCGGCCGGGCGGCTGTCGACGCAGGCGGCCACCTACAGCGCGTTCCGGATCGCCGACGACGAAGCGTTGGTGGTGACGGTCAGCCTTGGCGGCGCGAAATACTTCATTGCGCCCGCCTATGGCCGCTGGCTGATCACGACCGACTACGTGAATCACACGCAGTCGCTGAACAACAGCCAGGCGGTCGCGAATCCGGACGGTACGCTCACGTTCGTCGTATCGCCGAGCGATCCGGGCGTCTACAACTGGGTGGATACGGTCGGCATCCACGAAGGCTTTCTGAATCTGCGCTGGCAAGGGCTACCCGCGACGTCGGCATGCGCGGCGCCTGCCGCGCATGCGATGCTCGTGAAGCTGGCCGACCTGCGCTCGGTACTGCCGGCGACGACTCGCTACGTCACGCCGGCGGAGCGGGCGACGCAGCTTGCCGCGCGCAAGGCGAGCTACGCGCCGCGCTATTCGGCCGGCTGACCGGTGCGGCTCGACGTCGCCGTCGAGCGGTCCCGCGGCATACAAAAAAAACAGGCCCGCCGAAGCGGGCCAGTCGTTCAGGCGCGGTCGAACCCGGTGCTTACTTCACGGCGCCGCCCTCGAACCACGCGGCGAGCTTCATCCGCTCGTCGTCGGTCATGTGCGTGACGTTGCCGATCGGCATCGCCTTCAGGCGTACGGCCTGGTCGTAGATGCGCTGCGCGTTCTTCGACACTTCTTCCGGCGTGTCGAACATCACGCCCGCGGGCGCGCTGCCCATCAGCGTCGGCTTCGACGAGTGGCACTCGACACAGCGCTGCTGCAGGATCGGCATGATGTCGTGGATCGCGACCTTCGGTGCGTTGGCCGCTTGCGCTTCCGGAGCAACCGGCTTCGGCATCGTCCACACCAGCGCGCCCGACAGCAGCGCGACACCGCCGATCGGCAGATACCACAGCTGCTTGCCGCGGTGACGCATCACGAAGAACTGACGAATCAGCGCGCCGGCCAGCATGATCAGCACGAGCACGACCCAGTTGAACTTGTTCGTGTACGTCATCGCATAGTGGTTCGACAGCATCGCGAACACGACCGGCAGCGTGAAGTACGTGTTGTGCACCGAACGCTGCTTGCCGCGCTTGCCGTAGATCGGGTTCGGCTCCTCGCCCTTGAGCATCTTGTCGACCATCTTGCGCTGGCCCGGGATGATCACGAAGAACACGTTCGCCGACATGATCGTCGCGAGCATCGCGCCGACGATCAGGTAGGCGGCACGGCCCGAGAAGATGTGGCATGCGAGGTACGCGGCGATCACGACGTACACGCCGACGCAGATGCCGAGCACGCGATCGTTGGTGCCGAGGATGCGGCACAGCGAGTCGTAGACGATCCAGCCGGCGGCGAGGAAGCCGAGTGCGGAAGCCACGGCGACCACCGGGCCCATGTCGAGCACGTTCTTGTCGATCAGGTACGTGTTCGGTGCGAGCAGGTACAGCACGAAGAACAGCGTGAAGCCCGACAGCCACGTCGTGTACGACGGCCACTTCGACCAGTGCAGGTCGTCGGGCATTTCCGGCGGGGCGACCGTGTACTTCTGCATGTTGTAGAAACCGCCGCCGTGCACGTGCCACAGCTCGCCGAACACGCCGCGCTTGCGCTGGTTCGGGTCGGTCGGCGGTTTCAGGCTGTTGTCGAGCGCGACGAAATAGAACGACTCGCCGATCCACGCAATGGCGACGATGACGTGCAGCCATCGCAGCGCGAGGTTCAGCCAGTCGGTGATGAAGCCTTCCATGAAACTCCTCCAGACTCAGATCGTTTGTCTTGATGCAGGCGCTGATTCGCCTGTCAGCTGCCGCGATAGGTGCTGTACGACCACGGCGACACGAGCAGCGGCACGTGGTAGTGCGAGCCGGTGTCGGCGATGCCGAAGCGCAGGACGACGCGGTCGACGAAGCGGGGTTCGGGCACCTTCACGCCGAGCGCCGCGAAGTAGTCGCCGGCATGGAACACGAGTTCGTATTCGCCGGCGGCGAGCGCGGCGCCTTCGAGCAGCGGTTCGTCGCAGCGGCCGTCGCTATTGGTCAGCACGGTCTTGATCGCGCGGCGCGAATCGCCGTCCAGCGCGTAGAGGTCCACCTTGATGGCGGCGCCGGGGCGACCGTGCGCCGTATCGAGTACATGGGTAGTGAGCTTTCCCATTCGTTGTTCCTTGTGTGAATGCGAGGTTCGGCGGCGACTCGATCCATTGACCGTGCGGCGGATCGAGGCTCCACGTCACGTGGCTACATACCCGTCGGCGAGATTGAAGCGAGCGCCGTGCAGGCATTGTAAAAAGGTTCCCCGCGCAAATACGGGCGCGATATCGAAGATAATGCGCCGCGCATGAGCGGCTGTCGACGGCACGCCGGAACGGCTTCGAGCGCGGATTTCGGGCACCCGTCGGGGCACCCCTCGGGGCGCTCGGCGGGGCGTCGGGCGGCGTACCATACCGAATCCCTGAAGGGCGGTATTCCGGATCGCGTATTGTGCGCGGCGCGCGCTTGGGCGATCCTCCCGCCGTGCGCGTCGGCCCGTGGCCGGCGCGTACCCCGAAGACGGCGAGCACGCCGGGTAACCGGGCCAGGGCGTTCGAACGGACGCAGGCACCGGGCGTGCCGCGATTCAGCGTTCGAACGGCTGTGTGACCGCCTCCAGGGCAGCCCCTGGAGGCAGACCGACGCGGAGAACGCATGAATCTCGAGCAGCACGCCGGCGCACGCGCGCCGAACCCCTCCTCATCCCGCCCGACGACCCTGCTGGTCAAGCACGCCGACGTGCTCGTGACCATGGACGACACGCGCCGCGAGCTGCGCGACGCGGGGCTCTACATCGAAGACAACCGGATCGTCGCGGTCGGCCCGACCGCCGAGCTGCCCGACACGGCCGACGAAGTGCTCGACCTGCGCGGCCACCTCGTGATCCCGGGGCTCGTGAATACGCACCACCACATGTACCAGAGCCTCACGCGCGCGGTGCCGGCCGCGCAGAACGCCGAACTGTTCGGCTGGCTCACGAACCTGTACCGGATCTGGGCGCACCTGACGCCCGAGATGATCGAGGTGTCGACGCTCACCGCGATGGCCGAGCTGCTGCAGTCGGGCTGCACGACGTCGAGCGACCACCTGTACATCTACCCGAACGGTAGCCGCCTCGACGACAGCATCGGCGCCGCGCAGCGGATCGGCATGCGTTTTCATGCGAGCCGCGGCGCGATGAGCGTCGGCCAGCGCGACGGCGGATTGCCGCCCGATTCGGTCGTCGAGCGCGAACCCGACATCCTGCGCGACGCGCAGCGCCTGATCGAGACCTATCACGACGAAGGCCGCTACGCGATGCTGCGCGTGGTGGTCGCGCCGTGCTCGCCGTTCTCGGTGAGCCGCGACCTGATGCGCGATGCGGCCGTGCTCGCGCGCGAGTACGGCGTGTCGCTGCACACGCACCTCGCGGAGAACGTCAACGACATCGCATACAGCCGCGAGAAGTTCGGGATGACGCCCGCCGAATATGCGGAAGATCTCGGCTGGGTCGGCCACGACGTGTGGCATGCGCACTGCGTGCAGCTCGACGAGGCGGGCATCGGCCTGTTCGCGCGTACCCGCACGGGCGTCGCGCACTGCCCATGTTCGAACATGCGGCTGGCGTCCGGCATCGCGCCGGTGAAGAAGATGCGGCTCGCGGGCGTGCCGGTCGGCCTCGGCGTCGACGGTTCCGCATCGAACGACGGCGCGCAGATGGTGGCGGAAGTGCGCCAGGCGCTGCTGCTGCAGCGGGTCGGCTTCGGACCCGATGCGATGACCGCGCGCGAAGCGCTCGAGATCGCGACGCTCGGCGGCGCGAAGGTGTTGAACCGCGACGACATCGGCGCACTGAAACCTGGCATGGCCGCGGACTTCGCCGCGTTCGACCTGCGTCAGCCGCTGTTCGCGGGCGCGCTGCACGATCCGGTCGCGGCGCTCGTGTTCTGTGCGCCGTCGCAGACGGCGTACACGGTGGTGAACGGCAAGGTGGTGGTGCGGGAAGGGCGGCTCGCGACGCTCGATCTGCCGCCCGTGATCGAGCGTCACAACGTGCTTGCGCAGGCGCTGGTGGAAGCGTCGCGTTGACGCGTCGGCGGGGCGGTGGCGCCGCACGCTACGCAGCGGCCGCGCGGCCGTTGCGGCCGTGACCCGCCGCGCCGCGCACCGGGCCGCCGCGTAACGGTGCGACC
Source organism: Burkholderia sp. MSMB1459WGS (assembly GCF_001534535.1). Lineage (NCBI taxonomy): Bacteria > Pseudomonadati > Pseudomonadota > Betaproteobacteria > Burkholderiales > Burkholderiaceae > Burkholderia > Burkholderia sp. MSMB1459WGS. Next base: position 25,611 of record NZ_LPMU01000072.1, on the reverse strand, counting down.
GGCGCGCACTGCGCGCCGTATGCGATTACGCCTCGATCAGCGTGCGGGTGGCTTCTGCGACGAGGCTGCGCAGCCAGCGCACTTCGTCGGAGTAATGGCAGCGCTCGTGCCACAGCTGGTAGTACTGCATCGGCGGGAAGTCGAGCGGCGCGGGCACGACCGACAGCGGCAGGAACTTCGCGTAGTGATCGGCGAACAGCCGCGTGGTCGTGAAGATCAGGTCCGACTTCACGAGCACGTAAGGCGCGAGGTTGAAGTACGGCAGCGTGACGACCACATGACGCTTGAGCCGTTCGCGCGCGAGATGCACGTCGATCGCGCCGCGCTGGCCGACCGAGTACGGCGTCGGCGCGAGATGCGGCGCGTTCAGGTACTGGTCGAGCGTGAGCCCGCCGCGCTTCGCGAACGGGTGCGTGTTGCTCATCAGGCAGACGATTTCGTCGACGAACAGGTTCGACAGGTGCAGCTGCTCGGGCGGCTCGGGCCAGTTGCCGACGACGATGTCGAGCTTGCCGTCCTCCAGCGCGAGCTCGTAGTCGAATGCGGGGCCGAGCGAGTGGAACTCGAGCGTCGCGTTCGGCGCGGCCTGACGGAAGCGTTCGACGACCGTCGGCACGAACAGCACGTTCAGGTAATCGGGACAGCCGATCCGGTAGCAGCGGATCGACGTGGCCGGGTCGAAATTGTGCTGCTGGAACTTGATGCGCTCGATTTCACGCAGCGCGTTCTGCACGGGCTCGAGCAGGCGCAGCCCGTATTCGGTCGGCACCATGCCGGATTTGCCGCGCACCAGCAGCGGATCGCCGGTGATGTCGCGCAGGCGCCGCAGCGCGGCGCTGATCGCCGGTTGCGACTGGTTCAGTTTGACGGCCGCGCGCGTGACGCTGCGCTCCATCAACAAGGTGTGCAAGACGCGCAAGAGGTACGTGTCGATCGCCTCGCGTTGCTGACTCATGTTATCTCCGGTTTATATGGCTGGGCTGATCGAGGGGGTGGTCGGGTATATCGTTTTTAATATGAACGAAAATCAGCGTCAAGAGATGGATACCCGCGGATGCCCGCCGGCCAGGCCGCGACGACGGACCTGAACGGGGGGGGAACGCGGGGCGCGCGGCGCCGCGCGGATCCGGATTGCGCGGATCCGAAGCGCGGCGCGGGGAGGCGGCGGGTGCGTCAGTCGTCGAGGCGCATGCCGACCTTCAGCGTGACCTGCCAGTGCACGACCTGGTCGCCTTCGATGTGGCCGCGCGTTTCGGTCACCTGGAACCAGTGCAGGTTGTGCAACGTCTTGCCGGCTTTCGAGATCGCGTTGCGGATCGCGTCGTCGCTCGATTGCCGCGACGAACCGGTCAGCTCGATCATCTTGTATACGTGGTCGCTCATGATGCGCTCCCTGGGACGTTCGTATGATGGGCCGGTGCAAGGCGCGGTCCCGACGCGGTTCCGCTACGGTCCCGCTACGGGTTCCGCAACGGTCCCATGCGTGCCCGGCTTCTTGAGTGATAGGTATGATGGGCGGCAAGTGCAACCCATATCGGAGACGAAGAACATCGTGGAAGTCGGATTTTGCGGACCGGGATTGATGGGCGCGCCGATGATTCGGCATCTGCTGGCGGCCGGGCATCGCGTCGGCGTGTGGAATCGCTCGCGCGACAAGGCCGACGCGCTGGTGAAGGACGGCGCGCAGGTGGTCGGCACGCCGCGCGAGCTGGCCGAACGCGTCGATACGGTATTCGTGTGCGTGCTCGACGGCCGGGCGGTCGGCGACGTCGTGTTCGGCGAGCACGGACTGCTTTCCGGCGACGCGAGCACGCGCCGCCTGCAGCGCATCGTCGATCATTCGAGCATTCCGCCGGCCGCCACGCGCGACTATGCGGCGCGCGCGGCCGCGCTCGGGGTCGGCTGGGTCGATGCGCCGGTGTCCGGCGGCGTGCCGGGCGCGCAGGCCGGCACGCTCGCGGTGATGGCCGGCGGCCGCGCGGCCGATCTCGATGCGGTGCGCCCGCTGATCGATACGTATGCGTCGCGCATCACGCACATGGGCGACGCCGGCGCGGGCCAGACGGCGAAGCTGTGCAACCAGGCGATCGTCACCGCGACGGTCACCGCGATCGCCGAGGCGGTCGGCCTGGCGCAGGCGAGCGGCATCGACGCCGCGCGTCTGGCCGAGGCGCTGGCCGGCGGGTGGGCCGATTCGGTGCTGCTGCAGACGTTCGTGCCGCGCATGACGTCGGGCGGCCATCCACCGATCGGTGCGCTGAGTACGTTTCAGAAGGATGTCGATGCCATCGCGGACGCCGCGCGCGACACGGGCGCGGTGATGCCCGTGTCGGCCACCGTGCAGCAGGTGCTGAGGCTCGGCGCCGCGCAGGGGCTCGCCGGGGCCGATTTCGCCGCGTTCATCGACATCGTGCGTCCGAACAACGGTCGCCGGCAGGCGTCGTGAGCGGCAAGCGGGGCGCGTGAATGGCAAATGGGCCGCCCGGAGGCGGCCCATCGAATGACTGGCGGCTCAGCCGAGCGAGCGGGGTGTCGTGTCGCCCGCGTTCTGGCGGCCGAGGCCGCCACGCAGGCTGGCTTTCGTGCCTGCACCAAACTCGGGCAGGATGCGCGCACGCGCACGGCTTGCAAAGACGAGAAAGCCGAAGCCGTTCGCTTCGTACCAGTATCCGCCGTTCTCGAGGCCGTCGAGCGGCTGCTCGAGCGCGTTGGCGATCGATTCGATGCAGCGCTTGCGCAGTTCGGCGATGGCCGGATAGGGCGGCTGCGCGCCGCGTACGCTGCACAGGAGCACGTCGAGGCCGGGCAGCACGTGCGCATAGAGGACGGGCTCGTCCTGCGCGCGGGCGCGGGCAATCTTGGTGTCGAGCTGGGCAAACGGTTTCGAGTGGCGCAAGACCGCGAGGAACGACTCCTGGCCATCCTGCGGCGCACGCCGACGTTTTTTCGGGAAGGACATAAACACTCGCCTCAAAAACAATTGCAAGAAATGCGGCACTTTCATGCGACCCACTCCCGGCTATGTACGCCGCATGTCGATCCTTTATAGCACACGAAAATGCTGCATTCGTGCAGTACGACGATCAATGTCTCCCGTCGACCTGCTCGCCATGATCGACACAGCCAGCGTCTTGGCGCCCGTACTGTCGTTTAGTCTCCATCATAGACCTGCTTTTCCCGCGCGTGCATTCGCTCGTCACAAAAAAATGAGATAGGCCGCATGCGGCGGTGCATCGCGTGCGCAATAAAAAGGCCCGCACGGGGCGGGCCTGGCTGGCGCAGTGCGGCGATCAGCGCTGCTTGAGCGAATCGCGGATCTCGCGCAGCAGCACGGTGTCTTCCGGCGTCTCGGCCGGCGCGGCTTCTTCCGGCTTGCGCAGCTTGTTGATGAATTTCACCATCAGGAAAATGATGAACGCAAGGATCACGAAATTGATCGCCACGGTAATGAACGAGCCGTAGCCGAATGCGGCGACGCCCGCGGCCTGCAGATCCTTGAACGAATCGGGATTACCCTTGAACGACGGCGGGATGGTGCCGAGCAGAACGAACTTGTTCGAGAAATCCAGGCCGCCGGTCAGCACGCCGATGACCGGCATGATGAGGTCCTTCACGACCGAGTCGACGATCTTCGAGAACGCGCCGCCGATGATCACGCCGACGGCGAGATCCATCACGTTGCCCTTGACGGCGAACTCCTTGAATTCCTTGATGATGCTCATGAGCGGCTTTCTCCTGGTTGGGGCGAGGGAGGCGTGCCGCGACGCGCTGGATTGCTTTGCGTCGAATGAGGGTCGGTGGCACGCCGATGGCCGCATGATAGCGAACGTGCCCCATTGCCGGTAGTCCATCTTGAAATGATTGACAAATCCGCGGGTCGGCGCGGCCGGTCATGCAGCGGGGCCTAGCGTGCGTGCCGGGTGTCGACACGCGAGTCGACGCCCGGTGCGCGGGTGCTCAGGTGTTGTCGTCGGTCCAGCCGTCGTCGTTGCTGCCGAGGTCCATCCCGCCGCCGCTGCTGCCGTCGCTCCAGTTCGAATCGTCGCCGCGGCCGAGATCGAAGCCCGGGTCGGATTCGTGCCGGCGGTGCTCGCCGTCGACGATCACGTCGCGTTCGACCACGCGATCGCGGCCGCCGGACATCGCTTCGCCGAGCAGCACGCCGGTCAGCAGCCCGCCCATTCCACCGCCGAAACCGCCGCCTTGCTGGATCACGACTGGCGGCTGCTGTTGCGGATACGGTTGCTGCGGCGGGTAGGGCTGTTGCTGATACGGCTGGCCCTGGGCGCCCGTCATGCGGTCGGCTTCCTGCGCGTACACGGAACCGCTGCCGTTCGTCGGCGCTGCGGGTTGCGCGGCCGGGTCGGGGCGGCCTTCGACGCGCGCCTTCACGCTGGCGTGACGCTGTTCGAGTTCGTCGACGCGATACGGCGGCACCGGATTCTTGCCGTTCGACAGCGTTTCGACGAGCGTGCGCGCGTCGTTCTCGATCGCTTCGAGTTCGCCGGTCAGCGCCGCGGCGCCGGGCGCCGTCGACAGTTTCGCATCGAGCTTCAGCGGCCGGATGTCGTTCAGCACGTCGGTCGCGCGCTTGAGCTGCGTGCGGCGTTCGTCGTCGGCGCGGCCGTTGTCGGCCGTGCGTGCGCGCCGCAGCGTCCAGCGCAGCACCAGCGCGATCACGGCGACGATCAGCCCGAGGCCGATCCACATGCCGGTCGACGGGCCGTGCTTGTCGGCCGGTGCGACGGCGGGGGCGAGCCCCGGCTGCAGCGTGCCGGCCTGCGTGGCCGACGGCGTGTTGCCGCTGACGCGCGCGGCGTCGGCGCGAATGCGCGACTCCGTCTGCGCGAAACGCGACGCGTCGGTGAAGCGCAACTGCGGATCGAGCGATTTCGCGCGCTGCAGTTGCGCGAGCGCGTCGGATGCGCGGCCTTCGCGGTCCAGCACCTGCGCATACAGGTAGCGCGCGTGCGCGTTGTTCGGATGGGCGTCGATGACTTGCGACAGCTGCGTGTCGGCGCGTTGCCAGTCGCGCTGCGCGATCGATTGCTCGACCTGCTGCAACGACGGGACCGCAAACGCGGCAGACGACAGCAACATCAGCGACAGGCCGAGTGCGGCGAGGGATTTCTTCATGGTCGAACCGGGCGCAGGCGCCCGTCTCCTGACGATCGGTGCGCGCCGCGCACCCGTGCCGGGGCGCGGCGCGGTTGCCCGCGCGGCGGTTACTGCGCGGGCGTATCGAGCTGCTTCTTCAGCGCGGCGAGGCGATCCTCGACCGACGGGCCCTTGTTCAACGCAGCGAGCTTGTCGTCGAGCGCCTTGCCGCTCGACGTGTCGGCCGAATTGAGGCGTGCATCCGAGCGTGCGTTCTGCAGTGCGACCTTGTCCTCGAGCTTCTGGAAGTCCTCGGACAGGTTCTTGCCGCCGATACCGCCCAGCGCGCTGGCGGCCACGTCCTTCGCCTGCGCGATTTCCTGCTTGGCCTGCAGGATGTTCGAGCGCGCATTCAGGTCGTTGCGGCGCTGACGCATGTCGGCGATCTGCCCCTTCAGCTTCTCGACCGACGGCTCGAGCGTCGTCAGCTCCGCCGCGAGCGCATCGCGCTCGGCTTCCGCATTCGACTGGGCGGCGAGCGCCTCGCGGGCCAGCGCTTCGTCGCCGCTCTGCAATGCACGCTTCGCGCCGTCCTCGTACTTCTTCACCTTGTCGTCGGCCGCATCGCGCTTGCTGCGTTGGGTCGCGACCTGTGCCTCGATCTCGATCAGCGAATTCTCGGCACGGCCGATGCTGTCGTCGAGCTCCCGCACGATCTGCCGTGCGTCGCGCGACGGATCCTGTACCGAATCGGCCGCATCGTTCAGCAGACCTTTGATCGTGCGCGAAATAGAGTCGAAAAGCGACATGAAATCCTCCGTGGTTGAAAGGCGCCGCGCGACCGCGGCAGTGCCCGCGGCGAGCCGGTTCGGGCCCGCGTGAGCCGGCGGATATTACACCACCGGTTCACTTAAATACGGCTTAAACGCGCGAGTTCAAGCGGCTCGCGCATCGGGACGCCAAACCTTTCGTCACTGAAAGAAATTCGCCCGCGCATGCCGCATTGCGTGTCCATCATAGGCCGAGGATGCCGACAATACGTTCCGGAAATCACGGCATTGCGGGAATTTTTACAAAAAATCGCGAAGGCCCTCGGTCGATTTCATTAAAATGCGCTGTCACGTCGCGGGAACGGATCGCCGCGCGGCGGGGTCTGTCGACGTGACAGCCGCATCTCGATGCACCCACTCTGATTCATCCGCTTGCATTTCCGCATGCGTCCGAGGGCGCGATGTACGCCCGCCATTCCGACATGCCAATTATCAAACGACCGCCTTCTTCTTCCGACAGGAACGAACCCCACTACACGCTGCGCCGTTCGCCGTCCGGAGCCTATTACCCCGATGACGACGATCGCGACGACGGCCGCCGCGCGCAGCAGCGCAGCGGAGGTGGCGCAGGGCGCCGCCGCACGTTCGGCTCGCGCGTCGCGCTGTGGTTCGTCGGCCTGTTCGCGACACTGGCGGTCGTCGGCGCGCTGATCGTCGGCTACGCGCTGGTCGTGATGGCGCCGCAACTGCCGTCGCTCGATGCGCTGACCAACTACCAGCCGAAGGTGCCGCTGCGCGTGTTCACCGCCGATCACGTGCTGATCGGCGAGTTCGGCGAGGAGCGCCGCAGCCTCGTGCGCTTCCAGGACATTCCCGACGTGATGAAGAAGGCCGTGCTCGCGATCGAGGACTACCGCTTCTACGAGCACGGCGGCGTCGACTTCCTCGGCATCCTGCGCGCGGGCGTGGCCGACCTGATGCACGGCGGCGCGCGCCAGGGCGCGAGCACGATCACGATGCAGGTCGCGCGCAACTTCTTCCTGTCGAGCGAGAAGACTTATACGCGCAAGATCTACGAAATGCTGCTCGCGTACAAGATCGAGAAGGCCCTGACGAAGGACCAGATTCTCGAGCTGTACATGAACCAGATCTATCTCGGTCAGCGTTCGTACGGCTTCGCGGCGGCGGCGCGCGTGTACTTCGGCAAGGACCTGAAGGACATCACGCTCGCGGAAGCGGCGATGCTCGCGGGGCTGCCGAAGGCGCCGTCCGCGTACAACCCGGTCGTCAATCCGAAGCGCGCGAAGGTGCGTCAGGAATACATCCTGAAGCGTATGCTCGACATCGGCTACATCACGCAACCGCAGTACGACGAAGCGATCAAGGAAGAGATCCACGTGCGCACGCCGGGCAACCAGTACGCGGTGCACGGCGAGTACGTCGCCGAGATGGTGCGGCAGATGATGTACGAGCAATACAAGGACGAAACCTACACGCGCGGGCTGACCGTCACGACGACGATCAACTCGGCCGACCAGGAGGCCGCGTATCAGGCCGTGCGCCGCGGCATTCTCGACTACGAGCGCCGTCACGGCTATCGCGGCCCCGAAGCGTCGATCAACCTGCCGCCGGCCGGCGACGAGCGCGACGAGGCGATCGACGACGCGCTCGCCGATCACCCGGACAACGGCGACCTGCAGTCGGCGGTCGTGCTGTCCGCCTCGCCGAACGCGGTCGAGGTGCAGTTCGTCGGCGGAGCGACCACGACGATCGGACCGGCCGGGCTGCGCTTCGTAGCGGCCGCGCTCGGGGCCCGCGCGAACAACACGCTGCGCATCAAGCCGGGCTCGGTCGTGCGCGTGCTGAAGGACGGCAAGACGGGCTGGCAGGTCGTGCAGTTGCCGCAGGTCGAAGGCGCGCTCGTCGCGATCGCGCCGCAGGACGGCGCGATCCGCTCGCTCGTCGGCGGCTTCGACTTCAACAAGAGCAAGTTCAACCACGTGACGCAGGCATGGCGGCAGCCGGGCTCGTCGTTCAAGCCGTTCATCTATTCGGCGTCGCTGGACAAGGGGCTCGGGCCGGCGACGATGATCAACGACGCGCCGCTGTACTTCCCGCCGAGCGTGCCGGGCGGCACCGCATGGGAGCCGAAGGACGACGACCAGCCCGACGGCCCGATGACGATGCGCACCGGCCTGCAGCGTTCGAAGAACCTGGTGTCGATCCGGATCCTCGCGTCGATCGGCACGCAGTATGCGCAGCAGTACGTGACGCAGCGCTTCGGCTTCGATCCGGCGAAGACGCCGCCTTACCTGCCGATGGCGCTCGGCGCGGGCCTCGTGACGCCGCTGCAGCTCGCGACCGGCTACGCGGTGTTCGCGAACGGCGGTTACAAGGTGGATCCGTACCTGATCGCCGAAGTCGACGACGCGCGCGGCCAGCCGTTGCAGAAGTCGCAGCCGGTGGTCGCGGGCGGTACGGCGCCGCGCACGATCGAAGGCCGCAACGCGTACGTGATGAACAGCCTGCTGCATTCGGTCGCGACGGCCGGCACGGGCGCGGGTACCAACGCGCTGGGCCGCAACGACCTGCAGGGCAAGACGGGTACCACGAACGACGCGAAGGACGGCTGGTTCGCCGGCTATCAGCAGTCGCTCGTCGCGGTCGCGTGGATGGGCTTCGACCAGCCGAAGAGCCTCGGTAGCCGCGAATTCGGCGCGCAGCTCGCGTTGCCGATCTGGGTGAACTACATGCGCACCGCGCTGAACGGCGTGCCCGAGCAGCAGATGCCGATGCCGGACGGCCTGACCACGATCGACGGCGAGCTGTACTACGCCGATCGCACGCCGGGTAACGGCTTCGTCGCGAACGTCGACATCAACCCGGCCGAGAACGCGATCAGCGCGAACGACGCACTCGGTTCGGCCGGCGCGGCAGGGCTCGCGCCGCCGCCCGTCACGCCGCAGGAGAAGCAGCAGATCATGGACATGTTCGAGAACAAGTAAGCGGTACGCCGTTCTTCACCCATGCGACGGGCGCCTTCGGGCGCCCGCTTTTTTACGCGGCCGGAAGCGGAAGACGGTGTATCAGAACGACGCGCAGGCCGGCACGACGGTCATGCCGACCGATTGCTGGTGAAATCGCCGGACGTACGCTTGCCGGATCGCGGCGAGCCGCGTACGCGTGTCGGGCGTATCGTCGGCGATGATACGGATCACGAAGCTGTCTTCGCGCGTGACCCCGCCGGTCGAGCGGTCGCGCCACTGGCCGTGCGTGTCCCAGTAGGTGAGGCCGTCGGGGAAGCGCGGCGTGACCGTGTCGGCGAGGAATGCCGCACGTTCGGCATCGGTGACGGGGCCGCGCCCGGCAATGTCGCGTCCGAACAGCAGGTCGGCCTGCAGCATGCGGCTTTCGCCCGGTTGCGTGCAGGACGCGGGTTGCGCGCGGGAGGTGGACGAGGGCGGCGCCGCGCAACCGGCGAGCAGCGCGAGCGCCGCCGCGCATGCAGCCAGCCGCCGCATCTGCCCATTTCGTGACGATCGACCTTCGCGCGCGCAAAACGCTGCATGCTCAACCACTTGCGTGCGTGTCCGGCGGGTTATCAACAGGGCTGTCAACATAATCTGGGGATAACCCTGAGTTGGCCGGCGCGCGCTCAGTGTTGCAGTTGCGCGTGCGCGAGATGCATGCCGAGCGTGGCGGGATCGGTATTCGTGCCCGACAGCAGCACGCCGACGCGCTTGCCCTGCAGCGTTTCGCGCAGCGGGCCGAGCAGCGCGGCGAGGGCGGCCGCGCAGGCCGGCTCGACCGACAGCTTCAGGTGCGAGAACAGGAACAGCATCGCGGCTCGCAGCGCGTCGTCGGATACGGTGACGATGCGCTCGAGGTGGCGCCGGCACAACTGGTAGCTGTATTCCTCGGTATGCGGCGCCATCAGCGAATCGGCGATCGTCTGCATCGCGCTCATCTTGATCGTGTGATTGGCCGCGAAGCTGCGGCTCATCGCATCGGCGCCTTCCGGCTCGACGCCGTACACGTGCACGCGCGGATTCGCGAGCCGCAGCGCGGTCGCCGTGCCGGCCGCGAGACCGCCGCCGCCGATCGGCACGATCACCGCGTCGAGGTCCGGCGTTTGCGTCGCCCATTCGTAGCCGAGCGTCGCGGTGCCGAGGATTGTGTGATAGCCGTTGAACGGATGAATGAAGAAGCGCCCTTCCTCGGCCTCGATGCGCCGCACGAGATCGAACGCCTGCGACGCGCTGCCCGCCAGCACGACTTCCGCGCGGTACTGCTTGCATTGCGCGATGCGCGTCGGGCTCGCGGTATGGAACATCACGACCTTCGCGCTGCTGCCGAGCCGCATCGCCGCATATGCGACGGCCGCTGCATGATTGCCGGCCGACACGCAGGTGACGCCGGCGTTCTTGCGGCCTTCGTCGAGCGCGAGCAGGTGCGTGAACGCGCCGCGCGCCTTGAAGCTGCCGCTCGCCTGCAGCAGTTCGAACTTGAAGTTGACGTGCGTGCCTTCGAGGGAAGGCAGGTCGGCGCGTTCGAACACGGGCGTGCGCGCGACCCAGGGCGACAACGCGAAATGCTGCGCGGCGATTTCGTCGAGCGTCGGAATCGGCTCGCCGTCGATCGTCGTATGGGCGGTGCCTTGCTGTTCAGTCGACATGACGTGGCGGGTGGCGGAGTGGACCGGCCCGCACACGCGGGCCGGCGTGGCGGGAGGCAGTCAGTGCGCGTCGACCGACATGCTGCGGATGAACTTGCGCAGGAACTGCTCGCAGCCGGCGAGCTGCGCGAGCTCGACATATTCGTTCGGCTTGTGCGCCTGCTCGATGTTGCCGGGGCCGCACACGACGCTCGGGATGCCCGCGCGTTCGAACAGGCCGGCCTCGGTGCCGTACGCGACCTTGCGCTTGTCCTGGTCGGCCGTCAGCGCGCGCACGAGCTGCGTGATCGCGGCCTGTTCGGTCGCGTCGAGGCCGGGCGCCGCGGCGATCTTCGAGAACTCGATCGCGGCGTTCGGATGTTCGCGAAGCATCTGCGGCAACAGCGTTTCCTGCGCATACGTTTCGATGCGCGTGAAGATCTGCTCGGGATCGAGCGTCGGCAGGTTGCGGAATTCGAAGTCGAAGCGGCACTCGGCCGGCACTGTGTTGATCGCGTTGCCGCCCTGGATCGTGCTCGTCTGCGCGGTGGTGAACGGCACGTCGTACAGTTCGTCGAACGGGCCTTCGGCGCGAAAGCGCTCGGCGATGTCGCGGATGTGGCAGATGAGGCGCGCCGCATACTCGATCGCGTTGAGCCCCTTCGGCGTCAGCGACGAATGCGCCGCATGGCCGCGCACGCAGCAGCGGTATGCGTTGATGCCCTTGTGCGCGATGATCGGCCGCATGCTGGTCGGCTCGCCGACGATGCAGCCGGACGGCTGCACGCCACGCTTCACCAGATCGGCGATCATCAGCGGCGCGCCCGCACAGCCGATTTCCTCGTCGTAGGACAGCGCGAAATGGATCGGCTTCGCGAGCTTCGTCGCCTGCATCTCGGGCAGCAGCGCGAGCGCCGCGCCGATGAAGCCCTTCATGTCGCAGGTGCCGCGGCCGTACAGGCGGCCATCGCGGATTTCCGGCGCGAACGGGTTGCTGTCCCATTGCTGGCCGTCGACCGGCACGACGTCGGTGTGGCCCGACAGCACGATGCCGCCGTTGGTCGAGCCGTCGTGCGCGGGCACGGTGGCAAACAGGTTCGCCCAGCCTTCGCGCGGATCGTGCGTGATCGTCGACGCGATGCCCTTCGCGGCGAGCGCGTCGCGTACCGTTTCGATCAGGCCGAGGTTCGGCACGCGGCTCGTCGTGTCCATCGACACGAGCTGCTTGACCCAGGGCAGGCTGACGAGCGATGCGTCGCCTTCGGTTGCGGCGGACGGTGCCGTCGCGTCGGGAGTGGACATGGCAAAACTCCGTCTGATGAATGGGAAATCATACTCAAAAACGCGCCGGCCCGCCTTCGTCGGGCGCGATGCGGTGCAGCAACGTCGCGCCCGTCGGGATCGCGTCAACGGGCCGCGACGGCCGCCCCCTGTTTCGGGCCGAGCGCGCGCAGCGTTTCCTTGATCGTCGACACGCGGATCGCGAGGTCGGGCGAGCGCGTCTCGATGCGCAGCTTGTCCTGGCCCGCGAGCTTGATGTGGCGATGCTTCTGCACCATCTCGATGATGCGCATCGGATCGATCGGCGGATTCGGCTCGAACTGCAGCCCGATCGCGGCCTCGCTCGCGTCGATCTTCACGATGCCGAGCGGCTTCGCGGCGATCCGCAGCCGGTGCGTCTCGACGAGCGCGTGCGCCTGCGGCGGCAGCTTGCCGAAGCGGTCGATCAGTTCCTCCTGGATGCCGTCGATCGCGTCGCCGTGCTCGCAGTTCGCGAGCCGCTTGTACAGCGACAGCCGCTCCTGTACGTCCGCGCAGTAGTCGGCCGGCAGGATCGCGGGCGCGTGCAGGTTGATTTCGGTCGTCGCGGCGAGCGGGGCGGTGAGGTCGGGTTCCTTGCCGTTCTTCAGCGCCTTCACCGCGTCGTTCAGCATGTCCGTATAGAGCTGGAAGCCGATCTCGTGGATTTCGCCCGACTGCTTGTCGCCGAGCACTTCGCCGGTGCCGCGGATCTCGAGGTCGTGCATCGCGAGATAGAAGCCCGAGCCCAGTTCCTCCATCTGCTGGATCGCTTCCAGCCGGCGCTGCGCCTGCTTGGTCAGCGCCTGCGGATCGTGGACCAGCAGGTACGCATACGCCTGATGGTGCGAACGGCCGACGCGGCCGCGCAGCTGGTGAAGCTGCGCGAGGCCGAACTTGTCCGCGCGGTGCATGATGATCGTGTTCGCGCTCGGTACGTCGATGCCGGTCTCGATGATGGTCGTGCACAGCAGCACGTTCGCGCGCTGCGCGACGAAGTCGCGCATCACGCGTTCGAGTTCGCGTTCGTGCATCTGGCCGTGCGCGATCACGATGCGCGCCTCGGGCACGAGCGCCTCGAGCATCGCCTTGCGGTTCTCGATCGTCTCGACTTCGTTGTGCAGGAAGTACACCTGGCCGCCGCGCTTCAGCTCGCGCAGCATCGCTTCGCGGATCACGCTTTCTTCCTCGCGACGCACGAAGGTCTTGATCGCGAGCCGCTTCTGCGGCGCGGTCGCGATCACCGAGAAATCGCGCAGCCCTTCGAGCGCCATCCCGAGCGTGCGCGGAATCGGCGTCGCGGTGAGCGTCAGCACGTCGACTTCCGCGCGCAGCGCCTTCAGCGCTTCCTTCTGGCGCACGCCGAAGCGGTGTTCCTCGTCGATGATCACGAGGCCGAGGCGCTTGAACTGCACGTCCGACGACAGCAGCTTGTGCGTGCCGATCACGATGTCCACGCTGCCTTCGTTGATCTGCGCGATCGCCGCGTTCACTTCCTTCGCGGTCTTGAAGCGCGACAGCTCGACGATCCGCACCGGCCAGTCCGCGAAGCGGTCGGCGAAGGTCTGCGTGTGCTGCTCGGCGAGCAGCGTGGTCGGCGACAGCAGTGCGACCTGCTTGCCGCCCAGCACCGCGATGAACGCCGCACGCAGCGCGACCTCGGTCTTGCCGAAGCCGACGTCGCCGCACACGAGGCGATCCATCGGCTTGCCGCTCGTCATGTCGCCGATCACGGCCGCGATCGCCGCGGCCTGGTCGGGGGTTTCCTCGAAGCCGAAGCTTTCCGCGAATTTCACGTAGTCGCGCGGATCGAGCGAGAACGCGTGGCCTTCGCGGGCCGCGCGGCGCGCGTACAGGTTCAGCAGCTCGGCGGCCGTATCGCGGATCTGCTGCGCGGCCTTGCGTTTCGCGCGCTCCCACTGGCCGGAGCCGAGCGCGTGCAGCGGCGCGCTGTCGGGATCGGCGCCGCTGTAGCGCGAGATCACGTGCAGTTGCGCGACGGGCACGTAGAGCTTGCTGTCGCCCGAGTATTCGAGATGCAGGAATTCGGTCTCGCCTTCGCCGAGATCCATCGACACGAGGCCCATGTAGCGGCCGATGCCGTGCTGCGCATGGACGACCGGGTCGCCGACCTTCAGTTCCGACAGGTCGCGCACCATCGCGTCGACGTTGCTCGCCTGTTCCTGCCGGCGGCGGCCCGCGCGGCGGCCGAGCGCGCCGTACAGCTCGGTCTCGGTGACGATCGCATAGCCTTCGGCGGGCACCGCGAAGCCGGTCGCGAGCGGCGCGACGCCGAGCGCGAAGCGTTCGTCGCTCGCGAGCCAGCCCGCGAAGTGGTCGTTCGACGCGGGGCGCAGGTGGTGCTCCGCGAGCAGTTGCAGGATCGTCTCGCGGCGGCCGGCCGATTCGACCGTCAGCAGCACGCGCTTGCCCGACGATTCGACGAACGTGCGCAGCGATGCGAGCGGATCGTCGGCATGGCGGTCGACGGTGAGTTCGGGCAGCGCGGTCGCCCAGCCGCCGGCCGGCTGCGCGGGCAGCACGATGCGCGCGAACGGCTTCGCGAACGCGAAGAAATCCTCGTCGGACAGGAACAGCCGCTGCGGCTCGAGGATCGGCCGCTCGCGATCGTGCGCGAGGAACGCGTGACGCTGCTTCGTATCGGCCGTGAAGCGGCGGATCGATGCGTCGAGATCGCCGGCGAACACGAGATGCGCGTCCTGCGGCAGGTAGTGGAACAGCGTGGCCGTCTCGTCGAAGAAGAGCGGCAGGTAATACTCGATGCCGGCCGACGGCACGCCGTTGCCGATGTCCTTGTAGATCGGCGCGCGGCTCGGGTCGCCTTCGAAGGTTTCGCGCCAGCGGCTGCGGAAGGCCGTGCGCGCGGCTTCGTCGAACGGGAACTCGCGGCCGGGCAGCAGGCGCACGTCGCGCACCGGGTAGAGGCTGCGCTGCGTGTCGGGATCGAACGCGCGGATCGAATCGACCTGGTCGTCGAACAGGTCGATCCGGTACGGCAGCGGCGAGCCCATCGGGAACAGGTCGATCAGCGAGCCGCGCACGCAGTATTCGCCGGGGCGCACGACCTGGCTCACGTGCTCGTAGCCGGCCAGCGTGAGCTGCGCCTTCAGCTTCGCCTCGTCGAGCCGCTCGCCCTGTGCGAACGCGAAGGTGTACGCGGCCATGAACGACGCCGGCGGCATCCGGTACAGCGCGGTCGTGGCGGGCACGAGCAGGATGTCGCAGCGGCCCTCGCCGAGGTCGTGCAGCGTCGCGAGCCGCTCGGACACGAGGTCCTGGTGCGGCGAGAAGGTGTCGTACGGCAGCGTTTCCCAGTCGGGCAGCAGGCGCACGCGCGCATCGGGCGAGAAGTAGGGGATTTCCTGCGACAGCCGCTGCGCGTCGACCGCGTTCGCGCAGATCACCGCGAGCAGCGGCACGTCCGGACGGTTGTCGGCGAGATAACGGGCGATGGCGAGCGCGTCGGCGGAGCCGTGCGCGCCGTCGAAGGCGAAACGCTGGCCGGGCTTGACGCGGGCAACGGGTGAAGCGGACGGGGTGGAAGCGTTATCTGGCATAGGGACGACAGGGGTGGCGTGCACGGGCGCATCGCGGTGCGCCGGTCGAGACGAAAGACCTATTATAAAATCCGCTTCTCGATTTCATCTTTCCGGCGTTTGCCTTCGTGACTCCCCGACTTTTCGCCCTGATTCCCTGTGCCGGCACGGGCAGCCGTTCCGGCTCGGCCGTGCCGAAGCAATATCGCACGCTGGCCGGCCGCGCGCTGCTGCACTACACGCTCGCCGCGTTCGACGCGTGCAGCGAGTTCGCGCAGACGCTCGTCGTGCTCGCGCCCGACGATTCCCATTTCGACGCACGCCGCTTCGCGGGCCTGCGCTTCGCGGTGCGCCGCTGCGGCGGCGGCTCGCGGCAGGCGTCGGTGCTGAACGGGCTGCTGGAGCTGGCCGAATTCGGCGCGACCGACCACGATTGGGTGCTCGTGCACGACGCCGCGCGCCCGGGCATCACGCCGGCGCTGATCCGCACGCTCGTCGCGACGCTGAAGGACGACCCGGTCGGCGGCATCGTCGCGCTGCCGGTGGCGGACACGCTCAAGCGCGTGCCGGCCGGCGGCGACGCGATCGCGCGCACGGAGTCGCGCGACGCGCTGTGGCAGGCGCAGACCCCGCAGATGTTCCGCATCGGCATGCTGCGCGACGCGATCCTGCAGGCTCAGCGCGAAGGGCACGACCTGACCGACGAAGCGAGCGCGATCGAATGGGCCGGCCACACGCCGCGCGTCGTGCAGGGCAGCCTGCGCAACTTCAAGGTCACGTACCCGGAAGATTTCGCGCTCGCGGAAGCGATTCTCGCGCGGGCCGCGAACGCTTCCTGACTTTCCCCTCATCTCAAACCGGATTACGCATGGATTTCAGAATCGGACAAGGCTACGACGTGCACCAGCTCGTCGAAGGGCGCCCCCTCATCATCGGCGGCGTGACGATTCCGTACGCGCGCGGCCTGCTCGGCCACTCGGACGCGGACGTGCTGCTGCACGCGATCACCGACGCGCTGTTCGGCGCGGCCGCGCTCGGCGACATCGGCCGCCATTTCTCCGACACGGATGCGGCGTTCAAGGGCGCGGACAGCCGCGTGCTGCTGCGCGAGTGCGTCGCCCGCGTGAACGCGGCCGGCTTCGCGATCCAGAACGTCGACAGCACCGTGATCGCGCAGGCGCCGAAGCTCGCGCCGCATATCGACGGGATGCGCGCGAACATCGCGGCCGATCTCGGGCTGCCGCTCGACCGCGTGAACGTGAAGGCGAAGACCAACGAGAAGCTCGGCTATCTCGGCCGCGGCGAGGGTATCGAGGCGCAGGCCGCCGCGCTGCTGGTGAAGCGGAGCGGCTGACGTCCGGCGTGGCGTGCGGTTCGCGCCGCACGCCACACCGCCGAAATGAAAAATGCCACGCGAATGCGTGGCATTTTCGTTGGCAGCCGGCACGGCTCTCGCGGCCGCGCGACCGGATCGCTTATTCGCCTTCGGCGGCGATCACCTGCGCGGCGGCGTTGATCACCGACGCGATGCGGCCGACGTCGCGCAGTTGCGTGACGGTCATCCCTTGCTCGTTCTTCAGCAGCGCATAGTGCGACTTCACGCAGAAGTGGCACTTGCCGACGATCGACGCAGCGAGCGCGTACATCTCGAACTTGCGCTTGTCGACGCCACCGTGCGTTGCATACGCGCCCATCCGCAATTCGGCGCGCTGCGTCTTCAGGTCGGCGTCGTCGGCCATCTCGACATACGGATACCAGGTGTTGTTCATCCCCATCAGCGCGGCCGCCGTCAGCACGGCGTTCGTCTCCTCGGGCGACAGCACGCCGGCTTCGCGAATCGTCTTGACGAGCACCGTGCTCTTCGCCGCGATGGCCGCCGCCAGCGCCACGCCGACCGCGTCGGTGCCTTCGAGCGACGAGCGCGAGATCGTGCCGTCGAGGTTCAGGCGAATGTCCTTCGCGTAGTCGGGAATACGTGCCTTAATCGAGTCGATGAATTCCATTGATATCTCCTATGGGTTGGCCGTTAAAAAAGCCCGCAGGCAGGACGTGCGCCGCGGGCTTCGTGCATCGATGCGCTTACAGCGTTGCGCCGCCGACTGCACGGTTGCACGGGCACAGTTCGTCCGTTTGCAGGCCGTCCAGAATGCGCAGGACTTCTTCCGGGCTGCGGCCGACGTTCAGGTTGTTCACCGAAACGTGCTGGATCGTGTTGTCCGGATCGACGATGAACGTCGCACGCAGGGCCACGCCGGCTTCCTTGTCGCGCACGCCGAGCTGGTCGATCAGTTCGCCCTTGACGTCGCCGAACGAGTAGTGGTTCAGCTTGTCGAGGTCCTTGTGCTCACGGCGCCATGCGAGCTTGACGAATTCGTTGTCCGAGCTGCCGCCGAGCAGGACGGCGTCGCGCTCTTCGAACTGCTTCGTGAGCTTCGCGAACTCGACGATTTCCGTCGGGCACACGAACGTGAAATCCTTCGGATAGAAGTAGATGATCTTCCACTTGCCCGGGAACGACGCTTCGGTGACGGTCTCGAACGCCGACTGGCCGTTTTCCTCGTGATTGTTGAAGCCCGGCTTCGCGGCTACGACGGTGAAAGCTTCGAGTTTATCGCCCACGGTTTTCATGCGGATACTCCTGTGTGAGTTGGGAAGAAGACTGAGTCAAGCTACCTCGGTGCTGCAACGATGATGTGACAGCATGAAAGGGACTATAACACTATTGATGTTTCGCTTCAATAGATTTTGACTAACGCCCTTCATAGCTTTTGTCAACCGGATCGATAGTGTGACGCGCAAGATGCGTGCGCGAACGTGTCATGCGGTCGCACGCGCCTTGCCGGCGCCGGGGAATTCGAGCGTGACTTCGAGGCCGGCGTCCGGGTGGCGGTTGCGCAGGCGCAGCGCGCCGCGGTAGCGGCCGACGAGCCGCAGCACGATCGCCATGCCGAGGCCTGTGCCGTCCGCCTTGGTGCGCGCGGTGTCGACGCGGTAGAACGGCCGCATCACGAGCGGCAACTGATCCTCGGGAATGCCGGGGCCTTCGTCGCTCACCGACAGCTCGACGCGCGCATGCGACACGCGCGTCTCGAGCGTGATCCGCGAGATGCCGTCCTGCTTGCTCTGGCCGTACTTGCGCGCGTTCTCGACGAGGTTGCCGATCACGCGCCGCATGTCGGTCTCGTCAGCTTCGATGATCGCGCTCGGCGCGAGCCGCGTGCGGATTTCGACGCCGTCCTCGCCCGACACGCGCGCGGCGACGTCCTGCGCGACCGACGATAGATCGACGGGCTCGGGCTTGCGCTGCGACGGGCGCGCGTAGTCGATGAAGGCCGCGATGATGCGGTCCATCTGTTCGATGTCGTCGACCATCGCGTCCTTGGTCGCCTGGTCGGACGGGCTCATCTCGGTTTCGAGCCGCAGCCGCGCAAGCGGCGTGCGCAGGTCGTGCGAGATGCCCGCGAGCATCAGCGCGCGATCGGCCTCGAGCTGTTCGAGGTCGCGCACCATCTGGTTGAAGCTGCGGTTGGTCTCGGCCGCGACGCCCATCCCGCGCTCGGGCAGCGGCTCGGGCGCCTGGCCCGAACCGACCTGGCGCGCGGCGAGCGCGAGCCGCGAGAACGGCCGGTTCACGAGGCTGGTGATGAACGCGGAGCCGAACAGCGACAGCGCGAGCGCGAACAGCCCCCAGCCGGCCCACTGCAGGCCCGTGACGTTGTCGAGCTGATCGCGATCGAGTGCGACCCAATAATCGTCGTCGTCGATCTTGAAGCTGATCCACACGCCGGGAATGTCGTTGACCGACTGCGCGATCACGGTATCGTCGCCGAGGCGGCTGCGGATGTCGTGTTCGATCAGGCGGTTCAGCGATTCGTCGGGCTGCAACTTGAACTTGTCGGTTTTTTCGCGCGGGTACACGCGCACGCCCTCGTTGCTCTCGAGATCCTGCAGCAGCGCGCGCCGCAAGTCGGGATCGGAATAGAGCAGGGCGGTGCGCGTGAGCTTCACGACCGCGACGAGCTGGAGCGCGACGCGTTGCGCACGCGGCTCGCGCTCGATCACGCGAAAGCTCTGGAACCACGCGGCGAGACTGACCGAGATCAGCAGCGCGATCAGCAGGAAGGTGCGCCAGAACAGCCCGCCGAACGCGAGCTGCAGAAGGCGCCGGTCGATACGCATGGGACGGGCCGTGGGCGGGGCGAAACCGGGAAGGAAAAAGCTCAGGCAGCGCCGTCCGGGATGAACACGTAGCCGAGGCCCCAGACGGTCTGGATGAAGCGCGGGCTGCCCGGATCCGGTTCGATCAGCTTGCGCAGGCGCGAGATCTGCACGTCGAGGCTGCGGTCGAACACTTCATATTCGCGGCCGCGTGCGAGCTCCATCAGCTTTTCACGCGACAGCGGCTGGCGCGGATGACGCGCGAACACTTTCAGCACCGAGAATTCGCCGGTGGTCAGCGGAATTTCCTGGCCGGACTTGGTCAGCGTGCGCGTGGCGAGATTCAGCGAGAATTCGCCGAACTCGAATACCTCGGTGGTTTCCGACGGTGCGCCCGGCAGTTCGGCCGGCGCCTGGCGGCGCAGCACCGCATGAATGCGCGCGACCAGTTCGCGCGGATTGAACGGCTTCGGCAGGTAATCGTCGGCGCCCATCTCGAGGCCGACGATGCGATCGACGTCCTCGCCCTTCGCGGTGAGCATGATGATCGGCGTGCGGTCGTTGCTGCCGCGCAGCCGGCGGCAGATCGACAGGCCGTCTTCGCCGGGCAGCATCAGGTCGAGCACGAGCAGGTCGAAACGCTCGCGGACCCAGAGCTTGTTCATCGCGGTTGCGTTTTCCGCGACGTAGACGTTGAAACCCTGTTCGCCGAGATAGCGGCGCAGCAGATCGCGCAGGCGAGGGTCGTCGTCGACGACGAGAATCTTGGAGGGGTTTTTCGTTTCCATGATCGGCATCTTATCGTGAATGGGAATTGGCGCACGGCCGCGTATTTTCGTGCGTTACAGTCGGTTACAAAATTTACCCGTAGTGTCGTGCCGAGTAAAGGCACGCTATAGAGATTCCTTTACTCGAAGCCGAAATTCGGTAGATACTCCCCTGCACTCCATCTTTCATCTTTGTACACCCGAATTCCGCAGGGTTTTTCAAGTACCAGAGGTAGCCGGTTGCCGCGTGACGAAGGGAACAAATCGACCAAAGAAGCGAGGACGGTCATGCGATCTGCCCGGATTGCACTGATGCTGACGATCGCGCTTGCCGGTCCGTATGCGTCGAACCTCGCGTATGCGCAGCGCCCCGAGCAGGGCGCATCGTCGCGCAAGCTGCCGCGCGGCAAAGCGCCGCAGCCCGATCGCGCCGCCGATATGACGGCCCGTTCCGCCGTGCCTCCCGATCTCGAACAGCGCCGTCGCGACGGGCACATGACACCCGAAGAGCGGCACCTGTTGCGCCAGCACATCGAAGACGCCGTGCGCGAGTTGTACAAGCGCTGATGCGTGCCGTCGTTCGCCTTGCGCGGAAATCCCCGCGCGGAAAGAATTCGTAGCATTTTTTCCGTCAACTTTCGGCTGCCGAATGCCGTTGTACGAGCATCCGCACCGCCGGTGCGTTCCGGGAGTCCATGACGATGAAAGCGAACGCTGCCGCACCGGCGTCGTCGCCTGCCATGCAGTCGCCGCTCGATGCCGACGACGCGGTGTTTTTTCTCGGCCGCACCGGTTTTTCTCCCGCTCCCGCCGAAGTCGCGCGCATCGTCGGCATGACGCGCGCGCAGGTCGTGGCCGATACGCTCGGCAATGCACGACGCGAACCCGTCACGACGTGGCCCGACTGGCTCGCCGAGCCGCCGCCGACACGCGCGCAGCGCCAGGCGCTGACGCCCGACATGCGGCGCGACGAGCAGCGCGAGCGCAATCGCCGCTACGATGCGTTGCGCGCGGCCTGGGTCAACGAGATGGTCGCGACGCCGTCGCCGCTCACCGAGCGCATGACGCTGTTCTGGCACGGGCATTTCACGTCCGGGCAGGACAAGGTGCCTTACCCGCAGACGATGGCCGCACAGAACGCGCTGTTTCGCCGCGAGGCGCTCGGCAACTTCGGCTCGCTGCTGCACGCGGTCGCGAAGGATCCGGCGATGCTGCAGTATCTCGACGGCGCGAGCAATCGCAAGGGGCGCCCGAACGAGAATTTCGCGCGCGAGGTGATGGAGCTGTTCACGCTCGGCGAAGGGCATTACACGCAATACGACGTGACCGAGGCCGCGCGCGCGATGACGGGCTGGACGGTCGATCCCGACACGCTGCGCTTCGCGGTGCGGCCCGAATGGCACGATGCCGGCGACAAGACGATCCTCGGCGAAACCGGGCCGTTCGACGGCGACGGCTTTCTCGACATCCTGCTGAAGCGGCCGGACACCGCGCGCTTCATCGCCGGCAAGCTGTGGCGCGAGTTCGTGTCCGATACGCCGGAGCCGCGCGCGCTCGACGCGGTGGCCGAGCGGTTTCGCGCGAGCGGCTACGACATTCGCGCGGCGCTCGCCGCGCTGTGGTCGACCGACGCGTTCTGGGATCCGCGCAACCGCGGCGTGCTGGTCAAGTCGCCGGCGGAATTCGTGGTCGGCTCGGTGCGGCTGTTCGACGTGGCGTACGGCGATCCGCAGATGCTCGCGAACACCGTGCGCACGCTCGGACAGAACCTGTTCTATCCGCCGAACGTGAAGGGCTGGCCAGGCGGCGCGCTGTGGATCAACAGCACGACGCTGCTGTCGCGCAAGCAGTTCGTCGAGCAGTTGTTCCGCGCGACCGAGACGGCCGGCATGCGGCCGCCGGCCCGTGCGATCGCGCCGTCGCCGAGCGCGCACGCGATGCCGGTGGCCGACGCGGCGTCTGCCGCCGGCCCGCGCGGCATGCCCGCCAAGCCCGCGCGCGGCGGCTTGCGTTTCGACCTCGAGCGCTGGCTCGCGCAGTATCGTGCGCGGCCTCAGGCGATCGTGGGATTGTCCACCGAGTTGCAATTGCAGCACGCGGTGCTGCAACTCTCGCCGGTCGCGGCGATCGACACGGATTCGACCGGCAGCGCGTATCTCGAGGCGCTGCTGATGGATCCGGCCTATCAACTGAAATGATGCGAACGACGACGAAGCGGGTGGCGGCCGCGGCCAAGGCGGGCGGCGAACCAAAGGATGTGCGATGAACCGACGTGATTTTCTGACACTGACGGGCGCCGCGGCGGCCGCCGGCGTGTCGATGTGGCAGGCGAGCGCGGTGGCGGCTGCCGCGCCGCAGGCCGGCCGAAAGCCTGCGGCCGGGTATGCGAACGTGCTGATCCTCGTCGAGCTCAAGGGCGGCAACGACGGCCTCAACACGGTGGTGCCGTACGCGGACCCGCTGTACTACTCGTTCCGGCGCGGCATCGGCATCAAGCGCGAGCAGGTGCTGCAGCTCGACGCGCAGACGGGGCTGCATCCGTCGCTCGCGCCGCTGATGCCGCTGTGGCGTGACGGGCAGGTCGCGGTCGTGCAGGGTGTCGGCTATCCGCAGCCGAACCTGTCGCATTTCCGCTCGATCGAGATCTGGGACACCGCGTCGCGCTCGGATCAGTACCTGCACGAAGGCTGGCTCACGCGCACGTTCGCGCAGGCGCCCGTGCCGCCCGGTTTCGCGGCGGACGGCGTCGTGCTCGGCAGCGCCGAGATGGGGCCGTTGTCGAACGGCGCGCGCGCGATCGCGCTCGTCAATCCCGCGCAGTTCATCCGTGCGGCCCGGCTCGCCGAGCCGTCGTCGCTGCGCGAACAGAACCCGGCGCTCGCGCACATCGTCGACGTCGAGAACGACATCGTGAAGGCGGCCGACCGGCTGCGCCCGCGCGGCGGGATGCGCGAATTCAGGACGGCCTTTCCGGCCGGTGCGTTCGGCACGTCGGTGAAGACCGCGATGCAGGTGCTGGCCGCGTGCGAAGCGTCGGGGTCCGGCGCGCAGGACGGTGTCGCGGTGCTGCGCCTGACGCTCAACGGCTTCGACACGCACCAGAACCAGCCGGGGCAGCACGCCGCGCTGCTCAAGCAGTTCGCGGACGGGATGAGCGCGATGCGCGCGGCGCTGATCGAACTCGGGCGCTGGAACGAGACGCTCGTGATGACGTATGCGGAATTCGGCCGGCGCGTGCGCGAGAACCAGAGCAACGGCACCGATCACGGCACGGCCGCACCGCATTTCGTGATGGGCGGTCGCGTGGCGGGTGGGCTGTACGGTGCACCGCCCGCGTTCGGGCGGCTCGACGGCAACGGCAACCTGCCGGTCGCGGTCGATTTCCGCCAGCTTTATGCGACCGTGCTCGCGTCCTGGTGGGGGCTCGACGCGACGCGCGTGCTGCAGCAGCGTTTCGACACGCTGCCGCTGCTGAAGGCGTGATGCGCGCCGCTCAACGGCGGCGCGCGGCGCGCCACGCGATCCACAGCTTGCGGATCGGCGTCAGCGCGATGCGCTGATGCAGCACCTGGTAGCCGTCGCGCGCGATTTCGTCGAGCAGCGCGCCGGCCAGCGCGATCTGCGCGCGCAGCGTGCGCTGCGCGCGGCGTTCGGCGGCGGGAATCGCCGCATCGGCGGCCGCGAGCGCTTCGCGCGCGCGGGTCGTCTGGAATTGCAGCAATTCGGTGAACGCCGGGCTGTAGCGGCGGTTCAGCAGATCGGCCGCGGTCACGTTGTAGCGCTGCAGTTCGTCGATCGGCAGATAGATGCGGCCGTGGCGTGCGTCGTTGCCGAGCTCCTGCACGAATTGCGCGAGCATCAGCGCGCGGCCGACGTCCGCGGCCCATGGCTGCGGGTCGGCCGGGTGCGTCGAGCTGGCGCGCGCCACCAGCGACGCGAAGGTGCCGCCGACCTGCGCGATATAGCGCTGCAGGTTCGCGAAATCGAGGTAGCGCGCCTGTTCGAGATCCATCCCGTAACCGTTGACGAGCGTGCGCAGCGCATCGGCCTCGGCGGCGATCGCGGGGTGATGCTGCGCGAGCGCCTTCGTGACGGGGTGCGACGGTTGCCCGTCGGCCAGCGCCGCGAGTTCCTTGTGCCACCACGCGAGCTTCGTGTGTCCGACGGTCGGATCGCTGGTTTCCTTGACGGTTTCCTCGAGTTCGCGGCGCAGCGCGAACAGCGCGGTCAGGCGCGGCTGCGTGGCGAGCGGCGCCTGACGCAGCGCGTAGTAGACGCTGGAGCCTGCGGGGGCGGCCTTTTGCTGACAGTAGTCGTCGAAGTTCACGGGCTCAATCGGATGGGGCGGGTTCGGGGGACGCGCGGCGGCGCGCTGCCGAAACGTCGAGCGCGGCATTCTAGCACCGCGGCACGACAGGTGCCGGCGGGGCGAGACAACGCCGCACGGATCGGGTAGAATCTCGCGCTCGCCTGATCGGGCGTGCCGGTTTTCGGGCCGGCTGAAGTGTCCCGAGCGGTCCCGGGGGCGTGGAGCACGCATCTTGCGTCCCGCGCGATCAGGCGACGGAAATGCGCGTGAGTGGCGAAATTGGTAGACGCACCAGGTTTAGGTCCTGACGCCCGCAAGGGTGTGCCGGTTCGAGTCCGGCCTCACGCACCAGAAGTCGAACGTGCCCCCGGCAGGGGCCGTTCGCGAAAAAGCGCTGCCGGTCGACTGACCGCAGCGCTTTTTTATTGACGCCGATTTCGCCGCCCGGCATCGGACCTCGCTCGAAAAACCGGCCGCGTGTAGCGTGTAATATCGTGCTTACTTTCCGCACAAGAAGTACAACGCACCGAGGGGCCCGCCGATGAAACACACCGTCCGTATCCCGATTTCCGTTCTGGCATTGATGCTGGCCGCGCCGGCCTTCGCCAATACGCCTGCCGACAATATCGCGTGGAGTGCCAGGCCCGTGAAGACGGTTGCATCGTCGTCCGCATGCTCCGCGTATTCGGGGCGTGTGATGTCGAGCGGCGAGCCGTTGTCGACGGAGGGGGTGTTGAAAGCGCTCGGCACGTCCCTGGCCGCCGCCGCGCTGGGCGCCGTCGCCGGCGGATATCAGGGCGCAGCTCCCAATCCGTGCCCGCGTCCCGGCCTGTGACTCGCTGGCAAGCGGATCGCGGAGCGCACCGCTTCAGTTGAAACGCGCACGATACGAAGCGCCGCGCGTCGCCCGACCGCGGCGCTTCGTCGTTGTGCGCCCAGCATGGGCGCACTCCTGCGGGTGCAAGTCCCGCCATAAGCTGGTCACAGCGAATGAAGTGAA
>NZ_LPMU01000071.1:0-48863 GCF_001534535.1 Burkholderia sp. MSMB1459WGS | reverse complement strand
GGCGGTTACGTGCTGTGGGTCGAGTTGCCCGCGCAGGTCGACGCGATGCGGTTGTATCAGCTCGCGCTGGAGCAGGGAATCACGATCGGGCCGGGCTACATGTTCTCGATCACCGACAACTACCGGAACTTCATCCGCCTGAACTACAGCAGCCCGTGGTCGCCGGAGATCGAGCAGGCGGTGATCGCGGTCGGGAAGCTGGCTGCGGCGTGCATGCGGTGAACGGGCGGGCGACGTGGATCGCGGGCGTCGGGACATGCCGCGTGCGATTCATGTCGTTCAACCCCAACCGGCTGCCGAAAACGACCGTGCGGCCGATCGCAGCCAACTGCAGAAGGCGTCGATTGGCGGCCGCGCGGTGGCCGCACGTGTCGTCAGCAGGTGGTAGCTGTAGGGCCCCCGCACCGGGTTGCCCGGCGCAATGGCCAACAGCCCCTGCCTGACCGCATCGGCGGCGAGGACGTCCGACGCCACGGCCACGCCCTGGCCCGCGATCGCGGCATCGAGCGTCAGATAGGTATGCGAAAAGCTCGGCCCCTGTCGCAAACGCGCCGTGCTCGCGTGCACGTCCTGCATCCGGCACCAGCGCACCCAGTCCACCTGCTCCGGAATGCGGGCCTCGTATTCGTCGTGCAGCAGGGTTGCACGCAGCACGTCGTCCACGGTGCGCAACGGCTTGCATAGCGACGGTTGGCCGACCGCGAGGAACGTCTCCGACATCAGCGTATCCGCGACGAGCCCCGGATAGGGACCCAGACCCAGGCGGATCGCCACGTCCACGCGCTCGCGGCTGAAGTCGACGGCGGGTACCGAAGCCAGCAGGCGCACCTCGATATCGGGATGCAGCCGCCGGAACTCGCCCAGGCGCGGCATCAGCCAACGCGTGACGAACGACGGCATCGCGGTGACCGTGACCTCCGGCGAATCCGCGGCTTGCCGGATGCCGAGCGACGCGCGCTCGAGCTCGTCCATCAAGCGCTCGATTTCCACGAAGTACCGCCGTCCGATCTCCGTCAACTGGACGGACCGGGCGCCACGCATGAACAGCGGCGTGCCCAGCCACTCCTCCAGCAGCCGCACCTGATGTCCCACTGCACCGGAAGTGACGCATAGCTCGTCACCCGCACGGGCGAAGCCGCCATGGCGCGCAGCGGCCTCGAATGCACGCACGGAGAGCAGGGGCGGAAGTTGTCGTGGCATGGCTCAATCAAATTGCGGCTCAGTGTGGAAACGTTTGATTTGTTGCGCGGGAAATGCGTGCTTAATCTGGAAGCCTTCTGTCACGAGGCTCAGAAATAGTGGGCCATGCCATTTCCGGAGTCAACATGGATCTCAGCATTCACGGCGAGTCGAATCCCGCGCTCGCGTCGTCGTTTCGAAAGGTGCTCGTGCCCTGGGCGGTCCAGGGCGGGCTCAATCCGCCGGTCATCACGTATGCGCACGGATGCTACTTCTACGATACGAATGGCAAGCGTTACCTGGACCTCACCAGCGGCTATGTCGCGGTGTCGTTGGGTCATGGCCATCCGAAGGTGGTGCAGGCGATCCAGGCGCAGGCCGCGCGCATGTGCTCGGTCGCGCCCAGCTACTTCAACGACGTGCGCGCCGAATACGCGGAACTTCTGAACAGCGTTTCGCCGTGGCCGGAGGGGCTGCGCGTGCACTTCACCAGCGGCGGCGCCGAAGCGAACGACGACGCGGTGAAGATCGCGCGGCTGGTGACACGCCGGCCCAAGGTGCTGACCGCCTATCGGTCGTATCACGGCGGCACCCTCGGCGCGAGCGCGATGACGGGCGTGGACCGCTGGCGCGATCCGTTCCCGGCGCTGCCGGGCATGGTGAAATTCTTTGCGCCGTACCCGTACCGCAGCCCGTTCCATACGTCGGAGCCGGCCGAGGAGACCCGCCGCGCCCTCGATCATCTGGCGCGCATCCTTTCGCATGAAGGCGCGCAAAACGTGGCCGCGATCCTGATGGAGCCGATGACCGGATCCAGCGGTGTCGTCGTCTACCCGCCGGGCTATCTCGAAGGCGTTCGCGACCTGTGCGACCGGCACGGCATCCTGCTGATCTTCGACGAGATCATGACGGGCTTCGGGCGCACGGGGGCATCGTTCTGCACCGAGCGCGTCGGCGTATTGCCGGACCTGATTTCGTTCGCCAAGGGGGCCAGCGCTTCGTACACGCCGCTCGGCGGTGTCCTGGTGCGCGAGCGCGTGGCCCGCCACTTCGATACGGAACTCTTCGACGTGGGCCACACGCATGCGGGCCACGTGCTGGCCGTCGCCGGCGGCCTCGCGGCGCTGAAGGTCTATCTTGAGGAGGGCTTGTTCGAGCGGGCGCGCGAGATCGAGGGCTGGCTGCGCGACGGTCTCGGCGAGCTGGCGGAGCGCCATCCGTCGATCGGCGACGTGCGGGGCATGGGCGCCCAGTTCGGCATCGAGCTGGTGCGCGATCGCGAAACCCGGGAGCCGCTCGTCGAGTGGCACCACCCGGCGGGAGCGGCGCCGATGCGCGCGTTCTATGGTGAGTTGCTGAAGCGTGGCGTCCACGCGTACGGGCGCTACAACGTGGTGATCGTGACGCCGCCGCTCGTCATCTCGCGCACGGAGCTGGACGAGGGGCTCGACGCGCTCGATGCGGCGCTGACGGTGTTGGAGACTGCGCGATGACCTGCGAGGACATTCCGTATCGCGAAGCGGATGGCGTGGGGACGCGGGGTGCCGCGTGGTGCGGCATGAAGGATCGACATCGAAGCCGGCGTCGCGCGGGGTGACGTCATCCCCCCGTCACCGGCGGAAAGAACGCAACCTCGCTGTCCTCCCGCACGACGAATTCCCCGGTCACCATTTCGAGGTTCACGGCCGCGCGCACGGGGCGGTCCATCCGCAGCGCGTCGGCGCTGCGCGCGTCGCGCGCGGCCAGCGTGCCGCGCAGCGCGTCGACGGTGAGTTCGCGCGCATCGATCTCGACGGTTTCCTCGTCGAGATCGAGTCGTTCGCGAATGCTTGCGAAATATTTGATCGTCAGTTTCATTGCGATGTCTCTATCAGGAGCGACGGAATCGGAAAACGCGAAGCGACCGCGATCAGCCCCAGCGCCGCATCGCCAGGTCGTCGTGCGCCTTCGCCTCGACCCAGCCGGATTCGCCGTCGTGCCGGATCTCCTTCTTCCAGAACGGCGCATGGGTCTTCAGGAAGTCCATCAGGAATTCGCACGCGTCGAACGCGGATGCGCGATGCGCGGCGGCGACCACGACGAGCACGACGGGCTGGCCGAGCGGAATGCGGCCGACGCGGTGCACGATCCTGACCGCTTCGAGTCGCCAGCGCGCAGTCGCTTCCTCGACGATGCTCCACAGTGCCTGTTCTGTCATCGTCGGGTAGTGCTCGACTTCCAGTGCGACGACGTCGTCGACGTCGCCTTCCTTGCGCACGACCCCAAGGAAATTCACGACCGCACCGACATTCGGATTGCGAACGATCGGCGCAAGCTCCGCGCCCGCGTCGATCGGCGCATGCTGCACGCGCACTTCGAATCCGGCGGCAATGGCGGGCGCCGATTCGGGATGCGGCGCGGCTGCATCGACGGGCGGCGCGCTGCCGGCACGCAGCGGATCGTCCGGCAGCCCGGCGCGGGATTCGGTGAAGGTCGTCATGACAGGTTCTCCAGTGGACGGCGCATCCTGTGTCGCGCGGCGGCCCGTCAGCCGCCGACGAGCGACATGCGCACGGTCGGATAGGTCTTGCCCGGCGCGCGGGCCGGCCGTGCGGCCCGGCGCTCGGAATAGCGGTCGTCGCGCTGCGTCCAGCATGTGCGCACGGCGGCGGCGAGATCGCCGGCCGACACCGCATCGCCGAGCCACGGTCGCAGGTCGGTGCCTTGCATTGCGAACAGGCACGTATACAACTGGCCGTCGGCCGACACGCGGGCGCGCGAGCAGGTACCGCAAAACGGATGCGACACGCTCGCGATGAAGCCGACTTCGCCTGCGCCGTCGATGTGCGCGCAACGGATCGCGGTGGCGTCGTGCCCCGGTTCGCCGACCAGCACGAGCGGGTAGTGTGCGTCGATCAGCTCGCGCATCCGCGCGGCCGGCACGACTTTGTCGCCGGACCAGAAGCTTGCGCCGCCGACATCCATGTATTCGATGAAACGCACGGCCACGCCCGTGTGCCGGAAGTGCCGCACGAGCGGCAGGATCTGATCGTCGTTGACGCCGCGCTCGATCACCGCGTTGACCTTCACAGGCGCGAGCCCGGCCGCATGCGCGGCCTCGATGCCGGCCAGCACGCGCGACACCGGCACGTCGGCGTCGCTCATCCGGCGGAACACCGCGTCGTCGAGCGCATCGAGGCTCACGGTCACGCGCGACAGACCCGCATCGCGCAACGCGCGTGCCTTCGCGGCGAGCAGCGAGCCGTTGGTCGTCAGCGCGATTTCGACGGGCTTGCCGTCGACGGTCGTCAGCGCGGCAAGCCGTTCGATCAGCGCTTCGAGATGGCGGCGCAGCAGCGGCTCGCCGCCCGTGATGCGGATCTTCTCGACGCCGAGCGACGTGAAGGCGCGCGCGATCTTTTCCAGTTGCGCGAACGACAATCGTTCGGACGACGGCATGAACGCGTAGTTCGTGCCGAAACTTTCGCGCGGCATGCAGTAGCCGCAGCGGAAATTGCACTGGTCGATGACCGACAGGCGCAGGTCGCGCAACGGACGGCCGAGCGTGTCGGACGGCCGGGAGAAAGCGCCGGGCGATGCGCCGCCGGACGAAGCGGCGGCGGCCGGCGCGGCGGAAACGATGGCATTCACGATCGGGTCGTCGGCCTGCATGAAGTAAGCGGAGAGGCATCGCCACCCGGCCGTGCGGGTGCCGACGTGTCGGCGCACAGGTCGTGACGAGCCTCATCGTGAGCATAGTCCGGCGGGTTTTTCCGGCAGAGACACAATCGTGCCCGAATTGCAGGAATACAGTTCGCCGCGCGGGACGCGCGACAGGCGCGGCGAATGGCGCGAAGGCGTTGCGCCGGGCGGGTAGTCGGCGTCGTGCTCATGCGAGCCAGTGCGCGAATTCGTAGTACGGAACCGCGTCGCCGCGCGCGACGGTGCGCCCGGCCGGCAGCCGCGCGAGCCCGCTGGCCAGCACGAGCGACTGCAGCGTGCCGGCGCCTTGCTGGCGCAACGTATCGAGTACGGGCGCGCCATCGGCACCCACCGTACGGCGCACGCGCACGAAGCGCTCGCGCTGCGCATCCGGCTCGAACCCGGTGCCGATCGGCAGCGACGGCACGATCGGCAGGCACGCGTCGCGCCCCTGCAGGCGGCGGATCAGCGGCGCGACGAACAGCGCGAACGTCGTCATCGCGGCGCCCGGATTGCCGGGCAGCAGCACCACCGGCCGCGTATCGAGCCGCGCGAGCGCGACCGGCTTGCCGGGCTTCATGCGCACGCCGGCGACGATGAACGACGCGCCGAGCGCGGCCAGCGCGGGGCGCAGCAGGTCCTTGTCGCCGACCGACGCGCCGCCGACGCAGATCACGAGGTCGCAGTGCGCGTGCAGGTCGCGCAGTGCCCGATCGACGGCGGCCGCCGTATCGGCCGAATGCATGCACATCGCGACGTTGGCGCCGGTACTCGCGACCAGCGCAGCGAGCATTGGTGCGTTGCTGTTGTAGATCTGCTGTGGCGCACACGACTGGCCGCATGCGACCAGTTCATCGCCGGTCGTCAGGATGCCGACGCGCAGTGCCGCGCGTACGTCGATCCGCGCCAACCCTTGCGCGGCGGCCACGCCGACGTGCATCGCGCCCATCCGCACGCCGGCCGGCACGAGCCGATCGCTGGCGCGCACTTCCTCGCCGCGGCGGCGGATGTGCGACCCGCTGCGTTGGGGCGCGTCGAACGTGACGCCGCCGTCCCGTTCGTGCGCATGCTCCTGCATCACGACGGTGTCGGCGCCGGGCGGAATCAGGCTGCCGGTGAAGATGCGTGCGGCCGTGCGCGGTGCCAGCGGCGCCGGCATGTCGCCGGCATAGCAGCGCTGCGCGACGCGCAGCGGCTCGCCGTGTGCGAGGTCGGCGTACCGCACGGCGTAGCCGTCCATCGCGCTCTGGTCGGCCGGCGGCTGGTCGAGCACCGCGGTCAGCGGCGCGGCCAGCACGTGGCCGGCCGCTTGCGCGACGGGCACGGACGCGGCGGCCTCGAGCGGCGCGAATGCGCCGGCGAATTGCTGCTGCGCGGCATCGAAATCGAACAGGTGTTTCAGTTTCATGACGAGTGGGCCGGGTGCGCCGGTGGGTCGAGGTGAACGGCGGCGGGCGACACGTATTCGACGAAGCCGTCGTTGCGGCAGAAACCGAGTAATCGCACGCCGGCTTCGCGGGCGACGTCGATCGCGAGCGACGTCGGCGCCGAGATCGTCGCGAGCATCGGGATGCCGACCCGCGCGGCCTTGCGCACCAATTCGTAGCTCGCGCGGCTCGACAGGAACACGAAACCGGCGCGCAGGTCGGCGCGGCGGCGCGCGAGCCGCCCGATCAGCTTGTCGAGCGCGTTGTGGCGGCCGACGTCCTCGAACACGTCGAGTACGGCGCCGTCGCGGTCGCACCACGCGGCCGCGTGGATGCCGCCCGTCTCGCGCATCAGCGTCTGCCGGGCCGGCAACGCACGCGCGGCGCGCGCGATCGCGTCGGCGCCGATGCCCGCGGCCGTGCCGGCGGTCGCGATCCGCGGCGGCTGCAGGTCGAGCTGCGCGATGCTTTCGATGCCGCACACGCCGCAGCCCGTGCGGCCGGCCAGCGCGCGGCGGTGCGCCTTCAGCGCCATGAACGCCTGCTGCGACACGGTGAGCCGCACTTCGGCGCTGCCGGGCCGGCATTCGCTTTCGACGTCGAAGACGTCCGACGCGCGCTCGACGATGCCTTCGCTCAACGCGAAGCCGAGGCCGAACGCGTCGAGGTCGATCGGCGTCGCCATCATGACAGTGTGCGCGATGCCGTTGAACACGAGTGCAACCGGGGTTTCGTCGACGACGCGATCGACGGTGTCGCACGCGTCGCCGGCGCGATGGCGCGTCACCTGACACGCGGTGCTGCCGGTCGGATCGTCGCGGTGGGTCATGCAGGTTTCTCCAGGCGGGGCGGCCGGCGGGCCGGCCGGGTACGGCGCATGCGCCGAACGACGGGAATCGATGCCGCCGGGCGGGCGCCGAAGGGCGCGCGACCGCCGTGGGCGGGCGTTGCATGACATGTTAAGCGGGGTGAACAGTGCGCCGCAGGCACAGCGCCGCCACGCGGAAAGCAGTACAGCTGACCGTCCCGTGGGCACGGAATATGTTTTCCGTGCACACATCTTCGGCGGCGCCAGCAGCACAGTTTCAGCGCACGTTCGAGTGATTGCGAGTATCGTTGCAAACGCGATATCGTCATTCACGCTTCGATGCCATGCGAGTGACAGCTTGTGTTCGCATGTGTTGTCGCCAAGTCGTCGCGCGATTTCCTGCTTCGGGCGTACGTCCTCACAACCACGAGCAAATTACGGTCATGGAAATCTTCGATGCGTTCCATCTCGCCCGATTGCAATTCGCATTCACGGTGTCGTTCCACATCGTGTTCCCCGCGATCAGCATCGGCATGGCGAGCTTCCTGGCGGTGCTGGAATGGCGCTATCTCGTCACCGGCGACGCCGCCTACAAATCCATGTTCCAGTTCTGGTCGAAGATCTTCGCGATCGGCTTCGGCATGGGGGTGGTCTCCGGCGTCGTGATGGCGTACGAGTTCGGCACCAACTGGGCGGGCTTCTCGCGCGTCGCGGGCAACATCACGGGGCCGCTGCTCACGTACGAAGTCCTGACGGCGTTCTTCCTCGAAGCCGGCTTCCTCGGTGTGATGCTGTTCGGCTGGCAGCGCGTCAGCCCCCGCGCGCACTTCTTCGCGACGCTGATGGTCGCGGTCGGCACGCTGATCTCGACGTTCTGGATTCTCGCGTCGAACAGCTTCATGCAGACGCCGCAAGGCTACAAGATCGAAAACGGTCTCGTCGTGCCGGTCGACTGGTTCAAGATCATCTTCAACCCGTCGTTCCCTTACCGTCTCGTGCACATGACGATCGCGGCGTTCATCGTGGCGGGCTTCATCGTCGCCGCGTGCGGCGCGTGGCACCTGTTGAAGGGGCGCCGCGACGAGCCGGTGAAGCGCAGTTTCTCGATGGCGCTGTGGATGCTGCTGGTGCTCGCGCCAATCCAGATCGTCGTCGGCGACGCGCACGGGCTGAACACGCGCGAATACCAGCCGGCGAAGATCGCGGCGATCGAGGGGCTGTGGGAAACCGAGAAGGGCGGCACCGCGCTGAACCTCGTCGGGCTGCCCGACATGCAGGCTGAAACCACGCGCTATGCGATCCAGGTGCCGCACCTCGGCAGCCTGATTCTCACGCACAGTTGGGACGGCGAGATTCGCGGGCTGAAGGAATTCCCGCCGCAGGACCGCCCGTATTCGCCGATCGTCTTCTGGACGTTCCGGATCATGGCCGGCCTCGGGATGCTGATGCTGCTGACCGCGCTGCTCGGGCTACTGCTGAGAAAGGGCGGGCGCCTGTACGAGACACGCTGGTTCCAGTGGTTCGTGGTGGCGATGGGGCCGTCGGGCATCGTCGCGTTGCTCGCCGGCTGGATCACGACCGAGGTCGGGCGCCAGCCGTGGACCGTCTACGGCGTGCTGCGCACCGTCGATTCGGTCGCGCCGCTCAGTGCGCAACAGGTCGGCGTGTCGCTGCTGATCTTCGTGGTCGTGTACTTCCTGGTATTCGGAACGGGGATTTACTACATGATGAAACTGATGAAGCGCGGGCCGGCTGCCCAGGCCGGTTACATCGAGCTGCACCGGCATCCGGGGCTGCGCAAGAGCGCGCTGTCCACGCCGCTGAACGTCACCGAGGCGGAGTAACCATGCACATCGATCTTCCTGTCGTCTGGGCCGCGATCATCGGCCTCGGCGTATTCATCTACGTGATGCTGGACGGCTTCGATCTCGGCATCGGGCTCATGTTTCCGTTCTTCGACGCGAAAGCCGAGCGCCAGGTGATGCTCGACACCGTCGCGCCGGTGTGGGACGGCAACGAGACGTTCCTCGTGCTCGGCGGCGCGGGCCTCTACGGTGCATTCCCGGTCGTGTATTCGACGCTGCTGCCGGCCAACTACCTGCCGCTGGTGCTGATGCTGGTCGGGCTGATCTTCCGGGGCGCCGCGTTCGAACTGCGCGCAAAAGCCACCCGCACGCAGCACATGTGGGACCTCGCGTTCATCGGCGGCTCGGCGCTTGCGGCGTTCTGCCAGGGGATCGTGCTCGGTTCGCTGCTGCAGGGCATCAGGATCGAGAACAACCGGTTCGCGGGCGGGCCGTTCGACTGGCTGTCGCCGTTCAGCATGCTGTGCGGGATCGGCGTGCTCGTCACCTATGCGACGCTCGGCTGCGGCTGGCTGATCCTGAAGGTCGACGGCGAACTGCAGCGCAAGATGCGGTTGCTGATGAAGCCGCTCACGGGCGTGCTGCTCGCGGTGATGGGCGTGGTCAGCCTGTGGACCGTGATCGGGCTGCCGGCCGTCGCGCACCGCTGGTTCGGCAGCGGCAACCTCGGCTGGTTCCTGCCGGTGCCGATCCTCGTCGTCGCATGCGTGTGGGGCATCTTCCACTCGGTGAAGCGTGCGCACGAGGCCACGCCGTTCCTGCTGACGCTCGCGCTCGTGTTCCTCGGCTACACGGGGCTCGTGATCAGCATCTGGCCGAACATCGTGCCGCCGTCGCTGACGATCTGGGACGCGTCGTCGAGCCATTCGAGCCAGTTGTTCGCGCTCGTCGGCACCGTGATCGTGCTGCCGATCATCCTCGTGTACAACGCGATGCAGTACCGCGTGTTCCGCGGCAAGGTGCGCGAGGGCGACATCGGCTATCACTGAGCGGCAAGCGATGTGACGGGTGCGGCGCGGGCTGGCGTATCATCGCGCGCAGCGCGGCGCCCGACCCGGCACCCGACCGAACAGCGGCCCGCCACGCGCGGGCCGTTGCGCATCGGGTGCGGGCGCAACGGGTTGCGTATTCCTTTGGCAGTCGAGAAAACATCATGATCGTCAGACCACGACAGAACTGGCTCCGGATGCTGTTCGTATGGAACGGCTCCGTGCTGCAATCGATCATTCCGCAACTCGTGTTCATGGCGATCGTCAGCACGCTGGCGGTCTTCACGAACGGACGCATCTTCGGCGAGAAGATTCCGCTCAACACCGCGCCGTTCACGCTGTTCGGGCTCGCGCTCGCGATCTTCCTCGGGTTTCGCAACAACGCGAGCTTCGAGCGCTTCAAGGAGGCGCGGCATCTGTGGGGCAACCTGCTGATCGCCGCACGCGCCGTGACATCGCAACTGCATCGCTACCTGCCCGACAGCGTGAGCGACGCCGAGCGCAACCGGCTCGCCGATCTGCTGATCGCGCTCGCGTATGCGTTGAAACATCAACTGCGTCATACCGATCCGACCGACGACCTGCTGCGAATTCTCGGAGTGGAGCGCACGGCCGCGCTCGGCGGCAAATGCTACAAGCCCGTCGCGATCCTCGACGAACTGCGCGGCGGCATCGTCCGTGCGCTGGGGCGCGCGCCCGGCAGCGACGCGACCTGCTGGATGTTCGAGACGCAACTCGACGAGCTCGGCAAGTCGGTCGGTGGTTGCGAGCGCATCCTGTCGACGCCGATCCCGTTTTCGTACAGCGTGCTGCTCCATCGCACCGTGTATGCGTATTGCGTGCTGCTGCCGTTCGGGCTCGTCGATTCGACGGAGTTCTTCACGCCGCTGATCTGCGTGTTCATTTCCTACACGCTGATCGCGCTCGAGGCGATCGCGAACGAAGTGGCCGAGCCGTTCGGCCTCGCGCCGAATGCGCTCGCGCTCGATGCGATGACGCGCACGATCGAGCGGTCGGTGCTCGAACTCGGCGATCGACCGTTGCCCGAGGAGTTCGTGCCGGCGTCGACGTATCAGATCACGTAGGGGGCTGGGTCGGTAGTGCAGTCAGCGGTGAGGTTGATCGATCGGATCGGTGACGAGTGTGTAGACTCGGGCTCGTTCAATGGAGCCAACACCATGCAACTTCTCGATCACGTGTCGATCAGTGTGCCGGATATCGACCGGGCACGCCCCTTCTACGATGCCGTCATGGCTGCGCTGGGCGCAACCAAGGTCTATGACCGGCCCAATGCGCTCGGCTATGGCGAACGTTGCAGCGCGAATGACCCTGCATCGACTTTTCTGGCGGTGTATCTGGATCCCGCCGAAGTCGGCGCGAGCAAACGGCACTGGTGTTTCAAGGCCGTATCCCGCGAGCAGGTGCATGCGTTTTTCGAGGCTGGCCTGTCCGCGGGCGGGCAGGCCGACGGCAACCCTGGATTGCGGCCGCAGTACCACGGCGACTACTACGCGGCTTTTCTCGTCGATCCGGCCGGCAACCGGGTCGAGGCCGTGTGTCATGTGGCGGGGGCGGTGCGCGAGGGGGCGTGACGGCGCTGCTCAATCGAAATACGTCAGCCCCATCGCCCCCTCCACCTTCGCAAGCGTCGCTCGCACCACTTCCCGCGCATGCAGCGGGCCGCGCTTCAGCAGCATCGGCATCACTTAGCCGGCCGGGATGTCGCGCTCGAACCCGCGCAGGCGGATTTCTTCCTTGATGGTCGGATTGCGTTCGAGGCGCGCGATCGTGACGAGGTTGAGCAGGTATTGCGACAGCTCGGCGAGTTCAGGCACCCGCGACTGCACGACGATCGTCGTGCTGCATCTGCACGCGTGCGTGCAGCGAGCCGATGTAGTGGCCGAGATGCAACGGGCCGGTCGTGCGGTCGCCGGTGAGGATGGTTGGTTGGGTTGGGTTACGTCATGGTCGTCGTGGGCTCCGGGTGTCGAAGCCGCCAGCCAGTTCGGAGGTATGGGCACAGTCAAGAATTGTCGGGGATAGGATAGCTGCACGGCATTGCGGCCTGACCGTAATGCTTGATGGCCCGGATATGAGCAGGGCCGAGCATTGCTCATCCTGACATGCAACGCTCCGGAAATATGCTTCGAAAGATGTGACCGGTCATAACGCGAACCGAACAACTTCCCGTGTGGGCGAATTATTCGGAGCACATCAATATTTTCATAATCGCTTCTTTCGGAGGCGAAAGAAATATTATGAAATATGATTGAATTCCGTAAGGAAAATGGTGAATTGTAATTGTGCCATTTGCAAATTATCAGACCAGGAGTACCATCGTGTGCATGCAGTATTGAGGGGGGAGGGTTCGGATGAAATTGAGGGGGTATGCGCTGATCTATCGATAAAAAATCAATGCGGTACGCGCGAAGGTATTGCGACTGATTTTTTGGTTTCGAGATGATTATATTCGGTGGATTTTTTATTTTGCGGCGTCGAGTAAAATTTCGGAAATAGAAAAGCCGGCGTTATAAATTTTATTTTAATATCGCTGCTGCCACGGAGTTGAGGGAATACTTGGCCACGATGTGCTTTGCCAGGTTAAAAATCTGATTTACCGATCATTGCGGGAGCAGCGACAAGCGGCGATGATGCGACCGTCGTTGATGCAATGCACACCTCGACTAACCGAGAGTCGTCCGATGTTACTTGCAATATAAAGAAAGGGATGTCATACGAGATAAGTGCAGGCACGCATGCGCTAAAAGAGAGTCGACCGAATATGAGCATTCGTATCCGAATCTCGGCTGTATCCAGGGGTGTTGTCACGGCCTGGTTTGCTGCTGAGTTTGTTTTTATATTTGTCTCTATGTTCCTGCTGGGATCGAATCGCGACATCTTGTTTCATGGGGTGAGCGGGAATTTTTGGTTTCTCCGTGATCTAGAAAGAATCCCTCGAGTCGAGTTTGTCGGGGTTGCGAATTTATATAATTCTCTGTTTTTGGGTGTGGTGACTTGGTGGATGGGAGTCATCTCGATTCCAATTTTTCTCTTCCCTGCTGCCTATACTTTTCTCACCAAAGGCCATGCGGTAGTGGATGGCTTGACAAAAAGGCCGCGCTCTTCTCGAGGGCCGATTGACAAGTTAAAGAATCGGCTTTTAATCGCTTTTATGATCGTCTGCAGCTTATATTATATTTTTAAAGGATACTTTTCCGGCGATCCGATTATCATTAAATCGGAGTTCGGGGGGGTGGTGATGGTTGCGGGAATATCCTTTGGTCCTGCGGCAGTTATTTTGCTTGTTTCTGCTTTTTTGATCGATTTCTTGGCGTCAGAGACCACGCCTGATAAAGGAGCATCTAATGAGTAACGAAACCGTGCCATCAACGAACCCGAATAGTGGTGAGCTAAATGTTGTTATTACGCTAGGACCTGACGATACCACCGGGAATAGTGGAAATGCCTTCCTCAACTCATTGGTGCCTTCTCCTATCGATTGGACTGCGGCTGGCGCTACTGCATACAGTACGCTTTTGTCAACGCTGGCTACGTCGGGACTCACTGGCGAGGCGGCAGAGCAAGCGGCAAACGCATATACAAAGACGCTCGATTTTCCCATTTTCGCCCTGCCGATTGGCCTCGCGGATGTCGTTCATGAGTATGGTGAATCTGGTCTATGGGGGGCGATGAAGGCAGCAGTGGGAGATATGGAGGGCTATCTAGCGACTGCCGGAATAATGGATTCGACTCTCGCGGCCAGTTTAACAGGAGCCCTGGAAGTCGTTGGGATGGTCGGTCTGGGGGGCGAAGCGTTAGGAGTCGCGGGGGCTGCGATTCTTGCAATCGGTGCCGGCTACGTTGTCAATAAAGTGATTCAAGATGGTTTGCAATACATTGCCGATTACAGCGGTCAAACCACCAATTTAAATGGTGCCGTTCAATATCCGAACGGCATGACGGTTTCGACACTGGCGAATGGAGAAACTCAGTATTCGCTGGGGGGCGGTCTTGTATTCACCGAGAACGCTGATGGATCTGGGGCTGCGGCAATCAATGGAAATGCCTACACTTTTAATGCGTCAAACAGTTTGACGGGAGCTACGTTCTCTAATGGATTTGGCGTTGATTTTAATGATGCGGGAACGGCAGCGACGGTAACTGATACGAGCGGTCAAAGCACTAATCTTTCACTGAGTTCGAATTCAGATGGAAGTACATCGTTATATCTTTCCGGGCAAGATGTTTCAACGTCGGTTACATTTGACCTCGGCGCAAACGGTCAATTGGCGGCAACATCTGGCGGAAATCAATACGGGTTTACTTTGACTACTGACAGCAGCGGGGACGAGAATCTCACTACCAAGGATGTTACGACCGGAAAGACGTTTTCTGATTCTGCGTGGTCCAATGGTTCTCCAAACACCACGACCATATATAACGAAGATGGGTCTGTAACCGAGTACACTACAAATGGCGATGGCTCAACGAGTAGTATTACCGTTAACTCGTCTGGATTGGAATCGCAATCTGCTGTCACAAATCCAGATGGGACAACGGATATATCGATTTATAATCCAAGTACCGGTGCGTTGACGAACTACGACAAGGTTAATGCTGATGGTTCGCAAGCGGACTCCGTTATCAATCCGACGACAGATTGGGCAACGTCCGAGACGTCCTACAATTCCGCTGATCAAGAGATATCGTACGAAACGTTTGTGGGCAGTGCAAACTCGTCCGGCGTCGATGTCGAGACCGGACTGACCGATTTCAATGCAGCGACGGGCGATGAGACGTCATATACCGCGTTCAATGCGGCAGGTCAGGAGACCTCCTACGAGACGTACGCAGGCGACCTGAATTCGTCAGGCACCGATGTGGAGACCGGGTATTTCACCTACGACCCGTCGAACGGCGCGGAAACGAGCAGTGAGCAATTCAACAGCTCAGGTCAGGAAACCCGGTTTACTGATTACGCAGGAACGGCAACCAACGACTACATTACCGATATCGGCACGCTGAACACGGCGACCGGCTGGGAGTCGTCCGATACGTCGTATAACGCGGCTGGACAAAGAACGTCGTACGAGACATACGCCGGGGATGCCAACGCATCCGGCATCGACGAGGAAACGGGATTCACCACCTTCAACCCGTCCACCACGTGGGAATCGTCGTACACGGCGTTCAATTCAAATGGGCAGGAGACGTCGTATGAAACATTCGCCGGCAGTGCAAACTCCTCCGGGGTCGATATCGAGACCGGACTGACCGATTTCAACGCGGCGACGGGCGATGCGACGTCCTATACCGCGTTCAATGCGGCAGGTCAGGAGACCTCCTACGAGACGTACGCAGGCGACCTGAATTCGTCCGGCACCGATGTGGAGACCGGGTATTTCACCTACGACCCGTCGAACGGCGCGGAAACGAGCAGCGAGCAATTCAACAGCGCAGGTCAGGAAATCGGGAAGGAAGATTACGCGGGAACCGCGACGGACGACTATGAGACGGACGCGATCGTTATCGATCCGACCACCGACTGGGCGACGTCGGAAACCACGTACAACGCAGCAGGTGACAGGACTTCGTACGAAACCTATGCCGGTGCAGCAGACTCGGCGGGCATTGATCCGGCGACGGGACTTACGACCTTCAACGCATCGACTAGCTGGGAAACATCGTATACGGGCTTCAATGCGTCCGGTCAGGAAACGTCGTATGAGACGTACGCTGGCGCAGAGAACTCGGCAGGTATCGACCCGGCGACGGGGCTTACGACCTTCAATGCCGCGACCAGTTGGGAAACGTCGTATACGGGGTTCAATTCGGCAGGCCAGGAAACGTCGTACGAGACGTTCGCGGGCGCACAAGACTCTGCGGGTATCGATCCGGCGACGGAACTGATCGACTTCAATCCGTCGACCGGTTGGTGGTCGTCCAACACCGAATTCAATTCGGCAGGCCAGGAAACGTCGTACGAGACGTACGCGGGCGCAGAAAACTCGGCGGGTATTGATCCGGCGACGGAACTGATCGACTTCAACCCGGCAACGGGTTGGTGGTCGTCCAATACCGAATTTAATTCGGCCGGCCAGGAAACGTCGTATGAGACGTACGCGGGTGCCGAGAATGCTGCGGGCATCGATCCGACGACCGGACTGATTACCTACAATCCTTCGAACGGTGCCGAGACGAGCAGCGAGCAATTCAATAGCGCAGGGCAGGAAGTCAGTGTCGAGGACTTCGCCGGGACTTCGTCCAATAACTATGAGACGCAGGCCATCGACTACAACCCGTCGACCGGTTGGGAAACGTCCGATACCGTCTATAACGCGTCGGGACAGGTGACCGAAGTCGACACCTACGCGGGCTCCGCCAATTCGTCGGGCGATGATCCGGAGACCGGCATCACGACTTACGACCCGTCGACCGGGGCGGTCACCGGCACCTGGACCGGAGACGGCAGCGGCTACCTGACCCCTGGCAACCCCGATGATGGCGGCGATGGTGGCATCACGGGAGACGGCGGCGATAGCGGCGACGGCGGTTTCTACGGCTACTACGGGTTCGCTGGCCAACAATCGGTCGTGAACGCGGCGTTGGGAGACGACATCGGATCTATTGCGCGATACGACCTGGGCTCGGGTAACTGGCAAGGCGCCGCGGCTGCGGAAGCGGCTCAGCTGCAGGCAAGGGACATTGCA
Source organism: Burkholderia sp. MSMB1459WGS (assembly GCF_001534535.1). Classification (NCBI taxonomy): domain Bacteria; kingdom Pseudomonadati; phylum Pseudomonadota; class Betaproteobacteria; order Burkholderiales; family Burkholderiaceae; genus Burkholderia; species Burkholderia sp. MSMB1459WGS. The sequence goes on along the minus strand of NZ_LPMU01000071.1, from coordinate 32,204 downwards.
AATTCCGTTGCGAGTGCAGGAACTGGGACGGCGAATGCCTCCGGTCACACATGGTCCGGGGATGCGATCACCTGGAACCTGGGCGCCGATATGGGCATTCAGTACGACGCTGAAGTCCAGCGGGTCTTTGCGACATGGGCCGCAGCTTCGGGATTGAGCTTCAAGGAAGTCTCGGGAACATCGTCGGCCGACATCCACATCGAGTTCAGCGATCTCGATACGTCTACTTCCGGCGTAGCCGGTTACACGAGCTATCACGCTAGCGCCGGGCAGATATCCGCGGCAACGATCCAGCTTGAGGACCCGACCCAGGATGCGGTGACTGCGGGGCCTGCGGGGGCACTGACGTACTCGGGTACCGACGCCACGCTGGAGCAGGTACTACTGCACGAGATCGGGCATGCGTTGGGGCTGGCGGACGATTCGGACCAGGACTCCGTGATGTACTACGAACTGACCTCCAGCAACCGTGTGCTCGACAGTACGGACGTCACGGGGATCAGGTCCCTGTACGGGTCGAGCCGCATGGCCGTGCAGTCCGGGCATGGCGGGATGGGGATCGCTGCCGGATCGGGGCAAGGAGCCGGCCAGAGTACCGTCGATCATCAGCTTGGCCAGTTGATTGCGGGGATGGCCTCGTTCAATCCCGTGTCGGGTGGCAGCTCGAGTCCGATCCATGACGCGATACACGAGCGTCACATGGTGTTGGCCGCCAGCGGGCACTGATCGATTACCGTCATAAAAAGGAGCAGGGCGTCGCATGGTTACCCGACTACATTTGATATCCGGGCTTCCCCGCTCGGGATCGACGTTGCTGTGCGCGCTCCTGCGCCAGAACCCCCGTTTTTCAGCGGCGATGACGAGTCCTGTCGCGTCGCTATGCGGTGCGCTTCACAAGAAGATGTGCGGCGGTGAGTTCAGCGTGTTTTTCGATGACGAAAGGCGCGCCAGCATGTTGCGCGGCGTGTTCGACGCCTACTACGCTGCCGTACCCACCGGAGGTACCGTGTTTGATACCAACCGCACCTGGACGGGACGTGCTGCGTTGCTGGGCAAGTTGTATCCCAGTGCGCGCATCGTCTGCTGCGTGAGAGAAGTCGGATGGATCATCGACAGCATCGAACGGATGCTCGCGAAGAATCCGCTGCAGCTCTCGCGCATGTTTGGCTTTCAACCCGGAGCCTCGGTGTATTCGCGCGCCGAGACGTTGATGAACTCGGAGAGCGGACTCATCGGTCTGGCCTGGGCCACGCTGCGCGAGGCGTGGTTTGGCTCGGACGCCGCTCGCCTGATTGTCATTCCTTACGAAAGACTGGTTCGGCATCCCGAGGCAACACTGCGGCGGCTATACGATGCACTCGGCGAGCCATGGTATGCGCATGATCTGGACAACGTCGTCTATGACGAACCCGATTACGACGCGTTGCTCGGCATGCCCGGACTTCACAAAGTTCGGCAGAAAGTGGAATACCAGGAGCGAAAGCCGTGTATTCCACCGGATCTATACGCGAAGTACGCAGGCGCGAGTTTCTGGACGAAGCCGGAACTTAATACGCGCAACGTCATGATTGTCTGAATTCCGGCCGGGCGCGTACCGCAACTGCGTATCCATAGAAAAATCACTGTCCGACGAAATACTTTGCATGTTCGACGCCAAACAAAACGCTGTCCCCGACAGCGATTCGGGGCTTGCTGCGCTTGTGCTGATCGCACGCTTTCACGGTATCGCAGCGGATGCAGGGCAATTGCGTCACGCAGCCGGAATCAAGTCGGCGGCGTTTGATGATGGTGACTTGACACTATCGGCCCGGTCGCTCGGTCTCAAGGCGCGGAAGGTGAAGATCTCGGTCGCCCGACTGGCTCGTACACCTTTTCCCGCCCTGGCGCTCGATCTGGAAGGCCGCCATTTTATCGTGGCCGGCTGCAACGCAGAGCGCGTACTGATCCTGGATTCGGGTGCGAGTACCACCACCACAAGTTCACCGGAAGAAGTCATTGCCCGCTGTGACGGCCAGATGCTGCTTTTCGCATCGCGCGCGTCGCTCGCAGGTGAACTCGCTCGGTTCGATTTTTCGTGGTTCATTCCCGCTGTCGTCAAGTACCGACGACTGCTGCTCGAAGTGCTAATGGTGTCCGCCGTATTGCAGTTGTTCGGGTTGGTATCGCCGCTGATGTTCCAGGTCGTCATGGACAAGGTCCTGGTCAATCAGGCATTCGATACGCTGAACGTAGTATGCGTAGCGCTGCTTGCCAGTTCCATATTCGAGGTGCTGCTGACGGGGCTGCGAAACTACGTGTTCTCGCACACGGCAAATCGGATCGATGTCGAACTCGGTGCACGGCTGTTCCGGCACCTGCTTGCGTTGCCGCTCGCCTACTTCGGTGCGCGACGGGTCGGTGACACGGTCGCGCGCGTGCGCGAACTGGAAAATATCCGAAGCTTTCTGACCGGCCAGGCGTTGACCGCAGTCATCGACCTGTTCTTCTCCTTCATCTTTCTGTCGGTCATGTGCTTTTACAGTGTCTGGCTGACGCTCGTCGTGGTGATTTCACTACCCGTGTACGCGGCCGTCTCTATGATGCTGAATCCGGTGCTGCGCCGACGTCTCGACGAGAAGTTTGCGCGTAGCGCTGACAATCAGGCATTCCTGGTCGAGACTGTCTCCAGTGCGGAGACGGTGAAATCGATGGCGGTCGAGCCGCAGTTCACGCGTCGGTGGGACAACCAGCTCGCAGCCTATGTCGCGGCCGGATTTCGCGTGAGCGAGCTGGGCAATATCGGCCAGCAGCTCATCCAGCTGATCGGCAAGATCGTGACACTGGTCACGCTCTATCTCGGCGCGAAGCTGGTTATCGACGGTAGGCTATCGGTCGGCCAGCTCATCGCGTTCAACATGATGTCGCAGCGCGTTGCCGCGCCGGTCTTGCGGCTCGCGCAACTGTGGCAGGATTTTCAGCAGATCGGTATTTCGATGGGACGGCTTGGCGATATTCTCAATAGCCGTACCGAACTCCCGCAAAGCCGCCAGGCGTTGCCGGCGGTCAAGGGAGATATCAGCTTTCGGAACATTCGTTTCCGGTACACGCCGGATGGTCCGCTGATTCTCGACGGCGTCTCGCTCGACATTCGTGCCGGCGAGGTGATCGGCATTGTCGGCCGATCCGGATCGGGGAAGAGCACACTGACCAAATTGTTGCAGCGCCTGTATATTCCGGAGCATGGCCACGTGCGCATCGACGGAATCGACCTCGCGCTGGCCGATCCGGCATGGCTGCGGCGACAGATCGGTGTCGTGCTTCAGGAGAACGTACTGTTCAACCGGTCGATCCGCGACAACATCGCCGTCACCGACCCGGGTATTCCGCTGGAGGCGGTCATTCGTGCGGCGCGGCTCGCGGGGGCTCACGAGTTCATTTCGGAAATGCCGGATGGTTATGACGCGCTCGTCGGCGAACACGGCTCCAATCTTTCCGGTGGTCAACGACAACGTATCGCCATTGCGCGTGCACTGGTGACCAACCCGCGCATTCTCATTTTCGATGAGGCGACGAGCGCACTCGACTTCGAAACCGAACGGATCATCCAGAACAACATGCGGGCGATGTGTGCCGGGCGTACCGTCATCATCATCGCGCATCGGCTCACGTCCGTTCGGCACGCGGATCATATCGTCGCGATGGACAAGGGGACGATTGTCGAACGGGGCAGACACGAGCAACTGCTCGCGTTGGGGGGGTATTACTCTCACCTGGTTTCGCTTCAGAACGGCTGACCCAACAGGCAGACATTGCATATGTCCTTGGTCAATTCAATAAAAATGCAGGCGTTCGGAGACTTGCTGCGACGCTACGTGGCGGTCTTTCGGGCAGCATGGTCGATCCGCGATCAGCTCGACCGGCGTCCGCGTCTTTCACATGAGCGGGCCTTTTTGCCCGCAAACCTCGAGCTGGTGGAAACTCCGGTGCATCCGGCGCCGCAGTGGGCGATGCGGATTATCGTTGCGTTAGCGGGCATCGTCACGCTGATTGCGTTGTTCGGCCAGCTCGACATCGTAGCCGTCGCGAAAGGGAAGTTGCTGCCTGGAGTGAGGGTGAAGGTCATCCAGCCTGCCATAACCGGTGTCGTACGGCAGATTTTTGTTCATGACGGGCAGAGAGTGCACGCTGGGCAGTTGCTGATGCAACTCGATCCGACTCAAGCTGCGGCGGATTCCGACAAGGCCCGTTCATCCCGAATCGAAGCGGCGCTCGCCGCAGGACGCGCGCGCTCATTACTGGACGCCCTGAGCTCGGGGCAGCCGCCCAAGGTCGTACGCGTCGACGGTGCATCGGAAAGCGAGTTACAGGACGCGCAACATTATGCGGACGGACTCTATCGTGAGTATCGCGACAAGTTGAGCAGTGCGCAGGCCGAACTGCTCAAGAAGGAAGCCGAGCTCGACGAAACGCACCAGGAAATCGCCCGACTGGCCGCGACGGCGCCGCTCGCCCGCCAGCAGGCCAACCAGTATCAGTCCCTGGCAGAAGACAAGTACGTGGCGCGGACCGACTACCTGGACAAGGAGCAGGCCGCACTCGAAAAAGAGCATGAGCTTGCAGCCCAGAAAAGTCACGCACACGAGCTGATCGAAGGGATTGCAGAGCAGCGGGCGGACATTGCGTCGACGACATCGCAATTTCGAAGCGCTCAGCTCGATACGCTGGACAAGGCGACTCAACAGCTCGTGCAAAGTCGTAATGACGAGACGAAGGCGGATACACGACAAAAGCTGATGAGCTTGACCTCTCCTGTCGATGGTACGGTCCAGCAACTGGCCATTCATACGCTAGGAGGCGTTGCCACTGCAGCTCAGTCTGTGATGGAAATCGTGCCCGACGATTCGGTCGAGGTTGAGGCGAATATCGAAAACAAGGACATCGGGTTCGTGAAGGTCGGTCAGACGGCGACTGTGAAGATAGAAGCGTTTCCCTATACGCGCTACGGCTACCTGACCGGCAAGGTAGTCTCGGTTTCCAACGACGCGGTACCGGACAAAAAGCTCGGCCTGACGTTTGTCGCGCATGTTCGACTGCCGACGAATCGGATTCTCGCCAACGATCAATGGATCGATCTGACACCCGGCATGGAGGTGACGACCGAGATCAAGACTGGAAAGCGCAGCGTCGCGCACTATTTCCTTGATCCGGTGATGCAGACGAGTCAGGAGAGTCTGCGTGAACGTTGAACACAACCAAGACGCTAGCGGGCACATGCGTCCAACGAAGGTGCAGGTGAAGAGGCTAACACGGACACTCGTCACAGGCTTGCTCGCGCTGTCTTTCATCGCCGGCGTATCGGATCCCGTTTGGGCATTCGATCCACTGCGTACCAGCGGGGCCGTGTCGGCGACAGCTTCTGGCGCGATGCTCGACGACGGCGCCACGAATGTCTGTATATTCGGACCGCTCCCTCGTCCTCTCTCTTTGCAGAATGCCGTCGAACGCAGTCTCTGCAACAATCCGAAAACACGTGAAGCGTGGGCCCAGGTCAAAATTCAGACTGCGGGTGTCGGTATCGGTCGCGCGGCTTATTTGCCTACGGTATCCGCGACGTGGCAAGGTGTACGCGATGAAACCGTGACAAACATCACCGGCCTGCCGCAGTACAGTTCTGTTTACCGGAATAGTGCACTCAGAACCGACAGTGTTTCGTTGAGTTGGGTGCTCTATGATTTCGGTGGTCGCTCGGCGGCACTGAGGAATGCCACGGCCTTGTTGGCGGTGGCGCAGGCGAACCAGCAGGCCGCACTCGAAACCGCTTTCGCAAACGTGGCAAAAGACTACTATGCGGCACAGGCCGCGCAAGGCGCGTTCGCCGCGGCTGACGAGATCGAGCAAACGGCCAACGGTAGCTTCAAGGCGGCTACGGTTCGCGTGGACAAAGGCATCTCGCCGATCAGTGACGAGTTACAGGCTCAGACATCATGGGCCGAAGCCGTCGTCGAGCGCACCAAGGCAATGGGCGCATGGCAGACGGCATTGGGTTCCCTCGCGTCGGATATGAACCTTGATCCTGACATACAGATCACGCTGCCGGACGTTGGTGACGGTGTGGCGCCCGATGGGGAATTCAATGAAGCCGTTGCGGATCTTATTCAGGAAGCGAAGCGATCGCATCCCAGTGTAGTGGCTGCCCAGGAGCAAGTGGCGGCTGCAGTCGCCAAGGTTTCTCAAACACGCGCCGCCGGGCTGCCCAGTTTGAGCCTTGTGGCCAAATATAGTGAAAATAACGAACCGACGACGCTCCAAATAGGCGTACCTCAGTTTCCAACCACTGGGCACGAATGGTATTTGGGGTTCCAGTTGACGATACCGATCTTCGAGGGGTTCGGGCGGACGTACCAGATCCGGCAGGATGAAGCGCAGGTCGAATTCCAGCGAGATACGCTCGACGAAGTGCAGCAGCAGGTTGGTCTGGATGTATGGACGAGTTACCAGGCGTTGCAAACGGCGACTCATAACATTGGCAACAGTGCGACACTGCTCGATGTCGCTCGCCGCTCCTACACGGCGGCGCAACATCGGTATCAGGGCGGGGTGGGGAATATCCTCGAACTGCTCAATGCTCAGTCATCGATGGCAGCCGCCAAGCGGCAGCGCATTCAAGCGTTGACCGACTGGCGTTCGGCCCGGTTGCAACTGGCGGCAAAGCTCGGAAAGCTGGGAATGTGGAGCCTTGCCGACGACGCTTCGGTGAGCCATAGATAGCAGGGCGAGATTCACAGCGTAAGAGCGTCGGCCGGCATGCGCGGGGCAACTGCTTGCCCGCGATTCGCCACAACGTATGCATGCATGCATGCCTTGCCGGCGCGCGGGGCTTGCCGTCCGAGGCGTGGCTGACGCGCGCGCCAGTCCTGATAGCCGGCCGCCGCTGGCGGTTCCCGTCGAATGCCTGGTTCCCGGAGCCAGCAGCGTTGCGTCGTGAGCTTGTAGCGAGGGTTCGGGGCCAGTCGCCGCAGCGAGTCGGCGGCTTTTCTCGTCGATCCGGCCGGCAACCGGATCGAGGCCATGTGTTACGCGGCGGCGCCGGAGCGCGAGCGACCGTGACGGCGCTGCTCAATCGAAATACGTCAGCCCCATCGCTCCCTTCACCTCCGCGAGCGTCGCCCCCGCCACTTCCCGCGCGTGCAGCGTGCCGCGCTTCAGGATCGCCATCACTTCCGCCTTGTCGGCCTCGAACTCGCGGCGGCGCGTGCGGATCGGCTCGATCAGCGCCTGTAGCCGCTCGTTCAGCACGCGCTTGACCACACTGTCGCCGAGGCCGCCGCGGCGATAGTGGGCTTTCAGCTCGTCGACCTTCGCGACGTCCGGCTCGAACGCGTCGAGGAACGTGAACACGACGTTGCCTTCGACCTGGCCCGGGTCGCTCACGCGCAGGTGATTCGGATCCGTGTACATGTCCTTCACGGCCTGCGCGATCTCGTCCGGCGTCGAGCCAAGCGTGATCGCGTTGCCGAGCGACTTGCTCATCTTCGCCTTGCCGTCGATGCCCGGCAGCCGCGTGACCGACGACAGCACGGCCTCGCACTCGACCAGCACCGGCTGATCGACGGTCGCGTTGAAGCGGCGTACGAGTTCGTTGGTCTGCTCGATCATCGGCAACTGATCGTCGCCGACCGGCACATGGGTCGCCTTGAACGCGGTGATGTCCGCTGCCTGGCTCACCGGGTAGGTCAGGAAGCCGGCCGGGATGTCGCGCTCGAAGCCGCGCAGGCGGATTTCTTCCTTGATGGTCGGATTGCGTTCGAGGCGCGCGACCGTGACGAGGTTGAGCAGGTATTGCGACAGCTCGGCGAGTTCGGGCACCTGCGACTGCACGACGATCGTCGAGATCGCCGGATCGATGCCGACGGCGAGATAGTCGAGCGCGACCTCGATCACGTTGTCGGTCACGCGCTGGCGGCGGCCCATGTTGTCGGTCAGCGCCTGCGTATCGGCGAGCAGCAGGAATTGCCGCGCTTCGTGCTGCATCTGCACGCGGGCGCGCAGCGAACCGATGTAGTGGCCGAGGTGCAGCGGGCCGGTCGTGCGGTCGCCGGTGAGGATGGTCGGGCGGGTGGGTTGCGTCATGGTCGTCGTGGGCTCCGGGTTGTCGAAGCCGCCAGCGATGACGTCAGCGCAGAAACGCAAATGCCGCCATCGCTGGCGGCATCACGTTTGGGACATGCAAAAGGAAACGGGCCGCCTGGGTCAGGCGCGCCACCAGCAATGTGCGATCGGCGGGGTGGGTCGGGTTTCCATCGCGCAAGTATAGCGCAGTGCGTGGGCAGACGCGTACGTCAGCGGATCACCGATTCCATCGCGAGGTAGGCGGTTTCGGCGGACGGCCACAGCAGGTACAGCAGGCCGGCCATCAGCAGCAATGCGCCGGCGCGGACGAACGGCGTGCGGTCTTTCTCGCGTGGGGGACGGGTGGGCTGCTTCGATTTCTTCATGCTTGCAGGCGCGGGGCGCGCCACTCCAACGGTTACTGCAACGGGTCGCGCGGGGCGAGCCGGGGTATGACGGGTTTTACGGGGCAGGGGTGCTGTCCGGGGCCCGGGTCGTCCGGGCCCAGCGCGAAGTTTACCAGCCGCGGCGACGTGAAAAAGGGGACGATTGAGAGGCCGTGCCGGCTGCCCGCGTCAAGGTGACCGGCATCCTACCAGTTCGATGGGCCGGACACAGTCAAGAATTGTCGGGAGGGCGCGGCCGGCGCGCTGCGACCGTCGACTTCACAGACCCCTCGCACGGTTCGTCCCTGCAACAGTCCCGCCGAAATTTCCGGCCGGGCCGTCGCACATCCTTTTCCCGGAGAACCTCATGCGATATCCATTGCAGCACGCCGATCAGCCCGCCGTCGCGCGGCGTCCATCCGAACCGGAACCTCACGCACCCGTGCCGCGGGCGGCTCTCGAGGAGGTGTGAGCGATGAGCAACGACACACTCGACCCGCTGCTGCGCCAGTTCGCGGAGAAGCGCCTGGGCCGGCCGCTCGAGCCGGGCGAAGAGCAGGCGCTGCTTGCGCGGCTGCCGAGCCGGCAGGGGAACCCGTCGGCGCCCGTCGCCGGCCCGGCCACGCAGGCGAGCGCCGCGAAGCCGCCCTTGCCGCAGTTGAAAACCCGGCGCGAGGCGCGCGAACAGATCAAGCATTTTCTGCAGCTCAACCAGCAAAAGGCGTACGAGAAGATGCGCGGCATCCTGCAGACGATCGACACGCAGAACGAGACGACCCTCGGCATGCTGGCGTCGGAACAGCAGAAGGTGTCGGGCGTACTCGACGCGCACGCGCCGGGCGACGACGCGCTGGCCTCCGGTGCGGCGGAGATCCAGGACAGCACTCGCGAGGCGCTGACGATGATCGGGGAACAACTGACGGGCCTGATCCGGCAGGAAATCGAAACCTGCTTCCGCCAATACGGCGATGCGCTTGCCGAACGGCTCGCCGTCAGGCTCGACGCGATGGAGGACCGGTTGCGAAGCATCGGCGTCGATCCGGCCGAACCGTCCGAACCCACCGCTGCGGTTCACGATACGCCCGGCCCAGCGTCCATGGAGTAGCACGCGGGTCATGCGGCCGAACGCGAAACCGGCCGGCCCCGTGTGCGACCTCTCAACTACGTGAACCAAGGAGCAACAAATGGCTGATACGTGTCAAGTGTGCCAGGTCAATCCCGCGATTACCGATGCGGTCACACAGGTCAACGTCAAGGTGGTCGCGGAAGCGCCGGCAATGGCGATGGGCTCGCTGTACCAGGCCCAGAGCCATTCGCTCAGCATCCTGTTCGAGAACGCGGTGCAGCAGCAGTCGCAGGCCGCGATCCAGTCGCAAACGTCGACGAACGTGGGGACGATGCAGCTCTACACGATCGGGCCGGAAAGCGCGGGCGCGGCCGCCACGGAAATCGGCGCGAACGGGATCATTTCCATTCTGGCCGACGTGATCGCGATCGGGAAGGCAGTGGCCCGGCCGTAAGGCGTCATCGCAGCACCGTGGTTGAAGCGGCGGAGCAAGCGGCACGCGCTGCCGATACCGCCGCCGAGCCGCGGATCCATAGCATGACCGCCAGCGCCTGACCAGGTGCCGTGCGGTTCCGGAGCAAACGACGGAACGGGCAGAGCCGATTCGATGCGGTGCCCGTTCGCGAACCAGGAGAAATACGATGCCGAATGACGCAAACGACTCGAAGGACCCCTGCAAGACTTGTACGGTCAACGCCGCGATCACCGACGCGGTCACGCAGACCAACGTCAAGGTGGTCGGCGAAGCGCCCGCGATGGCAACGGGCTCGCTGTACCAGGCCCAGAGCCATTCGCTCAGCGTGCTGTTCGAGAACGCGGTGCAGCAGCAGTCGCAGTCCGCGGTGCAACTGCCGACCTCGACGAACGTGGGCACGATGCAGCTGTACACGCTCGGGCCGGCGAGCGCCGGCGCCGCCGCGACGGAAATCGGCTCGAACGGCGTGCTGTCCGTACTGGCTGACGTGCTCGCGCTCGGCAAGGCGCTGGCCTGACGCGTAAGCCGGCGTCGGCGCCGGGCGGTGGCCCCGATCGCGGTGGCTGCCGCCCGGCGCACGGCGTCGTGTCGACGCCCGTGGCGGCGGGACGCCCTGCCGCGCATCGACGGCGCCGACCGACCCACTCACGCTTTCGCCATGACTGCGCCGCTGCGGCGCGCACACCAGGAGCAACGACATGCCGGAACAGGTTTCCCCTGCGATGACCGATGCAGTCACGCAAGCCAACGTCAAGGTGGTGGGCGAAGCGCCCGCCGTGGCCTTGGGCACGCTCATGCAGTCGAACAGCCATGCGTCCGCGATCCTGCTTCACAACGCGGTGCAGATGCAGGCGAACCAGGCGGCGTCCAATCTCGCCGCCACGACCGTCGGCATCATGCAACTCTATGCCGGCTCGCCGGTGGCGCTGGCCAGCGCGGCGCGGTCGGCGAACGACAACTTCGTATCGCAACTGGCCGCCGTCGCGCAGTTGATGAACGCCATCGGCCACGGGCGCGGCTGACCCTTACGGCGCGCCGCGCAACCCGGCGCGCGCAAACCTGCCCGCCCGGCCGCGCTGCGTGACGCACGCGCTGCCGGGCAGGGTGTCAATTGGCGTCGGCGATGGTCCGGAGCCGCTCCGGTTTCTCGATCGTCACGCCGTGTTCGTGTAGCCGGATCAGGCCGTCGCGCTGCATCTTCTGCAGGCTGCTGTTCAGCCGCGGCCGGCTGACGTTGAGCATCGCGGCGAGGATGCTCTGGCTCTCCGGCAGCGGCACCTCGAGACCATTCCCTTGCATGCGGTTCAGCAGATGGCGCGCGAGCCGTGCTTCGAGCCGGTACAGGCACGCCGATTCGACGAAGTCGCTCAACTGGTGAATGTGCCGGCACAGCTGGTCGTGGATGCGCGCCATGAATTCCGCGTTGGCCTGCAGCGGCGCGAAGTGCTGGCGATGCAGCAGCAAAACGCGGCAGTCGGGGCTCAACTGGGCGGTGAAGCTGCGCCGGTGCGCGCGAATCAGCGTGTTTTCGCCGATGAGGTCGCCCGGTATGGCGTGGCCGAGAATGATCTCGCGGCCGCCCGGTTCGTGCAGCGTCTTGTAGACACGGCCATGGCGCACGAACGCGACGAAATCCTCCGGATCGCCCTTGAAGAACAACAGGCGATTGCCGTGTTCGGGCCAGGGCGTGACATGCCGCTCGATGTGGGCGAGCAGACTTTCCGGGAGATCGGTCAGTATCGGTATATTGCGCAGCGTTTGAGCGTCAGCAAGGGCAGGCATGTTTTCCGCGCGAGGTTGTTTGACGATGCGGCCACCTAGCGAAAAACGCTGCCTTCGGCATTACGTGAAAAATGAATAACGAAAGAATTGAAATAATCGGCAGGCAGTCCGGACAGGGCGGCACTTCGGCGGCACGCGCGCTTGATCGACCGACATGGAAAGCAGCATGCCGACGCACGGACGCATCGCGGCGGTAGTCGTTCTTTTTCATCGCAATGCCGTTATTCGGTCAGGCCCGGCGGCGCATCTGAAACGACGGATTCGGGCTATGCCGGTGAATTAAAATTTCCGTTCATAATAATCAAGAAAATTTACCGAAACCGATTATCGTTATATCGGTGTTACGCGGGTAACAGCGCCATTCCCGGCATCGAATCGATTCTGTGTTTTCCATAAAAAAAGGAAGACGCGGGATGACAACCTCGAACCAGCACGCTGCCCCGACGCCCGAGTCTTCGGCGCAGCAACTCGATCGCACGTGGCGGGAAATGCAGGGGAAATTGCGGCGTCGCGCGCGCCTGTTGTGCAAGGGCGATATTCACCGTGCCGACGAACTGCTTTCCGATACCGCGCTCAAGGTCCACATTTACCTGCAGCGCTCGCCCGAGCGCGTCCGGAACCTCGCGGGCTTTCTCTTTCTGGCGCTGAACCACGCATTCCTCGATGGCGCGCGCCGCCGTCTGCGCGAAAGCGGCATGCTCGAATTCGACCCGGCCTGGGACGACGATCATGCCGTCGAGCTGGCCGGCCACGCGCCGTCGGTGGAGCAGCAACTGCTGCTTCGGCAACAGCTGCTGCGCCTCGAGCAGGCGCTGTCGATGCTCTCCCCGCAGCAGCAAATGCTGTTCACGCTGAAGTTCGAGGAGGACCGGCCCTATCTGCACATCGCCGCGACGCTCGGGATCAACGAGCCGCTTGCCAGAAAACGCGTCGAGCTGCTGCGCAAGAAATTGCGCGAGGAACTCGCGTGAGCGCGTTCACGAATGCAGGCAGCCAGCGTTCCTAACGGCATGCACGGCGTCGATGGCCTGCCGGCCCGCCCGTCCCTTCAATCGCATGCCGGAGCCGAGATCCGAGGAGGCCTCGTGGCAGACAAAGTCAATGAGCAGATTACCGACGCGCTGACGCAGACCAACGTGAACGTCGTCGCGGGGTCGCCGGCCCAGGCGCTGGGCATGCTTTACCAGATGTTCAGCCAGGCCGTCGGCATCTCGGCGCAGAACATGACGCAGCAGCAGGCGGCGCTGAACCAGATTTCGAACGCCGTCGTGTCGAAGGCGGTGGCCATGATCCTGTCCGTCGAGGCGTCGCCGAAGCCGCCATCGGGCGGCGCGACGCTGCCCGCGGCGGGCGGGCCGCAGACGGGTTCCACGCATTAGGACGCGACGACTATCGGGACACCTAAGTCATGAACATGAAAGGTCTTTTGGACGGACGCGGAGCAGGCGCGACGCAAGCGCCGGACGACGTCGCTGACGCCGCAGCCGAAGCAACGACGCAGGCCGATGCCGCGCCGCAAGCCGCTGCTTCGGCAGCCGGCAAGCGCGCGTGGCCGATCAACCGGCTGCGCAGGTTCACCGACGCGCTGAAGGCGCCGGACCAGATCGCGGGTGCGAGAGGATCCGCCAACTCGGCGTTGCAGACGGTGCAGGCGATCAACGCGGAGGCGGCGTCCTACGCGACGACCCAGATATCCGTCGGCCCGAACATGATGATCACGCAGGCGGGTGGCATGGTCGCGCAGGCGGCGGCCAACTACTTCGAGGCGTCGACGTCGCTGGCGATCGCGGGCAAGAGCGTGCTGATGAAGGATCTCGCGCAGAAGACCATCGACGAGGACGTGAAAGGCATGGCGATGGATGCGGTGGGCCTGCTGTTGACGGACCTGTTCGTCGCGACCGCGGCGGTCGTTGCGGGCGCCGCGGAAGCGATCGAAGGGGAGGCCGCGAGCGTCGCGCTCGACAGAATCGACGAGAGTCTGCAGAAGTATCAGGCGCTGCTGGACAAGAAGGGCACGTAGCGCACCTGGCGCACGCAGGGCGCGCCGCCGATGACGAACGTCGCGGGCAATCGCGTCGTGCGAACCGCGGGGCGATCGCCTGCCACGCGTGCAGAGACACAGTATCGATCGACACGACCCGCCGGGCCGTCAGGCCCGATGCGGGATGTGAGCGGCGGGCGCGACGCACGTTCCGGGTCGAACGCGTCGCGGCCCGCTACCGGCAGTCATGTCCAGTCATGAGAGGAACCTATGTCCTACATCATTCAGCACGTAAACGGTCCCGCGCCGCTGGCGGTTGGCGAGCGCAAATGGGGCGATGCGACGGAAATCGATTTCGGCGCGATGACGAGCTGCATCGCGCTCGTCGAGCAGACGCCGGGTCAGCCGACGCTGGTGCGCGGGATCCATCTGTCTATCGTCGGCGACGGCGGCACGAAGGTCTACGACACGGCCGCGGATGTCGCCGGACAGGTCGAGACGATCATGCAGCAAAGCGGCGACATGCGTGCGTGCCTCGGGCGTATCGACCTCTGGCAGGCCAGCACGTCGCAAGAGGTGCAGGATTTCTTCGTCGCGTTGATGATGAGCCTCGACATGACCGACTGGGTGCAGGTGCCGGACGGCAACCTGCGGGTGCGGATCGACGGCGGCGTGATGCAATATCGGCAGGGCACCGGCGCCTGGACCAACGTGTAGCCGGCACCGTCCGCGCAAACCGGCGCCCGCGATGCGCGCGGGCGCCGGCGACATACCGCTCGATGGCATCGACTGTCGGGTCGATCGCGTCGACGCATCCGTTTTTTTCGGCGCCGATACGCAGGTGTCGGACCGTCCCCGGCCGGCATGCCGCTTCGGACTGCGTGCAGGCACGTCGCTCGCCGCCGGCCCCCGCCCCCCGCCCCAGCTTTTTGCTCGTCAACACCAACAAAAAACCTCGTTTCGCCCCACGCAGCCTGTCAGCAGAATGTCTCCATTCCCGCTCACGCGACCCCGCGCGTCGCATGAGCCGCACTTCAGAAGGAGACAGCCGTGGCAGTCGAAACAACCGCAATCGATACGCTCGTCGTCGGCGCCGGGCAGGCCGGCGTGGCCATGAGCGAGCATCTGGGCAAGCTGGGCGTGCCCCATCTCGTGCTGGAGCGCGACCGTATCGCCGAACGCTGGCGCACCGGGCGCTGGGATTCGCTGGTCGCGAACGGCCCCGCATGGCACGACCGGTTCCCGGGCCTCGAATTCGACGGTCTCGATCCCGACGCGTTCGCATCGAAGGACCAGGTCGCGGACTACTTCGAAGCGTATGCGCGCAAGTTCGACGCGCCGATCCGCACCGGCGTCGAAGTGAAGAACGTGGTGCGCAACACGGGCAAGCCGGGCTTCGTCGTCGAGACGTCCGACGGCACGATCGAGGCGAACCGCGTGGTGGTCGCGACGGGGCCGTTCCAGCGCCCGGTGATTCCGCCAATCGCGCCGGACGACGCGCACGTCGTGCAGATTCACTCCGCCGACTATCGCAACCCGGGCCAGCTTCCGGCCGGCGCGGTGCTGGTGGTCGGCGCGGGTTCGTCGGGCGTGCAGATCGCCGACGAGCTGCAGCGTGCGGGCCGGCAGGTTTACCTGTCGGTCGGGCCGCACGATCGCCCGCCGCGTGCGTATCGCGGCCGCGACTTCTGCTGGTGGCTCGGCGTGCTCGGCGAATGGGACAAGGAAGTCGCGACGCCCGGCCGCGAGCACGTGACGATCGCGGTGAGCGGCGCGCGCGGCGGCCATACGGTCGATTTCCGTGCGCTCGCGAACCAGGGCGTGATGCTGGTCGGGCTGACGAAGTCGTTCGACGGCGGCGTGGCCGTGTTCGAACGGGATCTCGCGACCAATCTCGCGCGCGGCGACGAGAACTACCTGTCGCTGCTCGACGCGGCCGACGCGTATGCGGCCCGCAACGGCCTCGACTTGCCGGAAGAGCCGGACGCACGGCGCATCCTGCCGAACCCCGACTGCGTTACGCATCCGATCCTCACGCTCGATCTCGCCGTCGCAGGCATCACGTCGATCGTCTGGGCCACGGGCTATGCGATCGACTACGGCTGGCTGAACGTCGACGCGTTCGGGCCGAACGGCAAGCCGCAGCACCAGCGCGGCGTGTCGAAGGAGCCGGGCATCTATTTCCTCGGGCTGCCTTGGCTGTCGCGACGCGGCTCCAGCTTCATCTGGGGCGTGTGGCACGACGCGAAGCACATCGCCGATCACATCGTCACGCAGCGCAAGTACCTCGCGTATCACGACGCGTCGCAGCGCCGCGCGGCCGCGCAAGCGGCGCGGCCCGACACACGCCTGCTCGCCGAAGCGGCGAACTGATCGCCTGACGAACAGACCCATCCCGCCGCGTCGCGACGGCTTCCGGCGCGGCGGGCGACCCCACCGACACTCGAAGGATCTCGATGAGCCAGCCTACCCATACGCGTATCCGGATGTTCAACACGAAGGATACCTATCCGAACCAGACGCTCGACAACGACCTGTGCCAGGCCGTGCGGGCAGGCAACACCGTCTACGTGCGCGGCCAGGTCGGCACCGATTTCGACGGCAACCTGATCGGCCTCGGCGACGCGCGCGCGCAGGCCGAGCAGGCGATGAAGAACGTCAAGCAGTTGCTCGAGGAAGCCGGCAGCGACATCACGCATGTCGTGAAGACGACGACCTACCTGATCGACCCGCGTTATCGCGAACCCGTGTACCGGGAAGTCGGCAAGTGGCTGAAAGGCGTCTACCCGATCTCGACGGGGCTCGTCGTCTCCGCGCTCGGGCAGCCGCAGTGGTTGATGGAGATCGACGTGATCGCGGTGATTCCCGACAACTGGCAGCCGAGCCACGCATAGGGGGCGACATGACTTTCTCCATCGTCGGGCGCTGCCCGGAGACGGGCCAGCTCGGGATCGCGATCAGTTCGTCGAGCATCGCGGTGGGCGCGCGCTGCCCGTGGGTGCGCGCGGGCGTCGGCGCCGTCGCGACGCAGAACATCACGCTGCCGGCGCTCGGGCCTCAGATTCTCGACCTGATCGAACACGACCTGCTCGCGCCTGCCGCGGCGCTCGACCGCGCGTTGAGTGCGAACGGCTGGAGCCAGTACAGGCAGGTCACGGCGATCGACGGGCAGGGGCAGACGGCATGCTTCACCGGCAAGGAGGCGCTCGGCACGCATCACGCGGTGCAGGGCGAACAATGCGTGGCGGCCGGCAACCTGCTGGCGGCGCCCGCCGTGATCGACGCGATGGTGCGGGCCTTCGAGCAGGCGTCCGGCTTGCTCGCCGACAGGTTGCTGGCTGCGATGCACGCGGCCATGGCGGCCGGCGGCGAGGCCGGCCCGGTGCATTCGGCCGCGTTGAAGGTGGCCGGCGACGTGACCTGGCCGATCGTCGACCTGCGCGTCGACTGGGCCGACGCCGATCCGATCGGGCAGCTCGATGCGCTATGGCGCGCGTATCGACCGCAGATGCAGGACTATCAGACACGCGCGCTGAACCCGACCGCCGCGCCGAGCTACGGAGTGCCGGGCGATGAGTGATCCGTCGAGCCGCGCGTTGCTCGAACGGCTGATCGGCTTCGCGACGGTCAGCCGCGATTCGAATCTCGAGATGATCGGCTTCATCCACGACTATCTCGCCGGGTGCGGTGTGCAGAGCGAACTGTTCTACAACGCGGAACGCACGAAGGCGAGCGTGTATGCGACGATCGGCCCGCGCGATCGCGGCGGCGTCGTGCTGTCGGGGCACACCGACGTGGTGCCGGTCGACGGGCAGGCGTGGACGGTCGAGCCGTTCCGGCTGACCGAGCGCGACGGCCGGCTGTACGGCCGCGGCACGGCCGACATGAAGGGCTTCATCGCGTCGGTGCTCGCGGCCGTTCCGGCGTTCGTCGCGCGGCCGCTGAGCCTGCCGGTGCATCTCGCGTTCTCGTATGACGAGGAAGTCGGCTGTCTCGGTGTGCGGCCGATGCTTGAACGACTCGCCGCGCGCGAACATCGTCCGCGGATGTGCCTGATCGGCGAGCCGACCGAACTGAAGCCGGTGCTCGGTCACAAGGGCAAGCTCGCGATGCGCTGCCACGTGAAGGGCGCCGCGTGCCACTCGGCCTACGCGCCGTCGGGCGTCAACGCGATCGACTATGCGGCGAAGCTGATCGGCCGGCTCGGCGAGATCGGTGCGGCGCTCGCGCGGCCGGAACGGCACGACGGCCGCTTCGATCCGCCGTTCTCGACCGTGCAGACGGGGCTGATCAAGGGCGGCCGCGCGCTGAACATCGTGCCGGCCGAATGCGAATTCGATTTCGAGGTGCGTGCGCTGCCGGATTTCGATGCGCACGACGTGCCGAGAACGCTGCAGGACTATGCGGAATCCGAACTGTTGCCGAGGATGCGCGCGGTGCAGCCCGATACCGACATCCGGCTGCAGCCGCTCGGCGCGTATCCGGGGCTGGCGACCGCGCCGGACAGCGAGGCCGCGCGCCTGCTCGCGCTGCTGAGCGGGTCCGACGCGTTCGGCACGGTGGCGTTCGGCACCGAGGGCGGGCTGTTCGGGCAGGCCGGCATTCCGACCGTCGTGTGCGGGCCGGGCAGCATGGATCAGGGGCACAAGCCCGACGAGTTCGTCACGCTCGAGCAACTGCATGGTTGCGACGCGATGCTGGGCCGTCTGGTCGCGTATCTCTCGTCCGCCGCCTGAACGGGCGGCCGGCACGCATGCGCCGCGCCCGACGGCGCGCGTGTCTTCCACATCCCGTTCCCGATCGTCGATCTTGCCGCCGCTATCGAGCCGATGGCGGCGATTGCGCCGGTTGCGCGACGATCTGCGCGAGCCGCTCGCGGCAGAAATCGACGAACGACTGCGCCTGTTTCGTGAGCTGACCGCGCTTCAGCCGTGCGCTCACGAGCCCGGACGGGCTGACCGTTTCGCTGAGGCCGATCGTCACGACACGCTGGCCGTCGTACGTATATTCGGAATACGGGCGCGTGACGAGCAGCGAGAAACCGAAGCCGCGACCGACCATCCCGCGCACCATCTCGATCGACGGCGAGCCGAACACGATGTTCGGCGTGAGCCCGAGCTCGTGAAACAGGCTGACGAAATACGTGCGGCTCGGCTGCACGTCGAGCAGGATCATCGGCTCGACGCACAGGTCGCGCAGCGACACGTGCGTCTGGCCCGCGAACCGGTGGTGCTCCGGCAGCAGCACGTACGGCTGCTGCGGCGGCATCAGCGGCTCGGTTTCGATCGTGCCGTCGAGATCGTGGTCGTACATCAGCGCGAGATCGAACGTGCCGGACGTCAGCCCTTGCACGAGTTCCTGCTGGTCGCCGTCGCGCAGCCGGATGTTCACGCCCGGGTAGCGTTCGCGAAAACCCGCGATCAGTTGCGGCAGATAGAGCGGCGCGACCGTCTCGAAGCAGCCGATGTCGATCTGCCCGGTGATCACGTCGTTGTCGGCGAGCGCGTTCTGTTCGAACTCGTGCGCGATGCGCAGCAGTTCCTGCGCTTTCCGGTAGAAGCGCGTGCCGCTCGGCGTCAGCGACACGCCCTGCGCGTGGTGGCGAATGAACAGCTTCACGCCGAAGCTCTCTTCCAGCCCCTTGATCGCGCTGGAAATCGACGGTTGCGCGATGAAGAGCTGACGCGATGCCTCGGCGACGCTGCCGGATTCGACCGTCGTGACGAAGTATTTCAGTTGCCGCAAAGTGTAGTGAGCCACAAGCACCCCTGATGCCCGGCCCCGGCGTGCCGCCGTGGGCGCATGCTGTTGGATTCGCGTAGCACCTTACCTGAAGTCTTTCGGCGCCGAAATTTCCGCTGCAGAGCTTTTTCGTATGTCGCGGAAATATTTTTAGTATTTTCCGGTCCCGATGCGCATGGCGCACCATCGTCTCCAGCCTGGATCGCGACGAGGCCGCGTGGGCGCCGGCGGGACACGTCATCCGTCCCCGCCTGGCGGCGCACGCGACGCTTCGTTCGGCGCCGCCGCGTGCACGCAGCGCGGCGGCGCTCGCGTATCCGGACCGATTGCCGGCGCGCCCCCCCCGACGCGCGCCGGCGCACACGGCACGCGCGCATTGCCGCGCAGGACTGGAGACATCACCATGACGAACGCGGAACGCAATGCGTCCCCGATGATAGAGAAGCACACGATCGGCTATGTGCCGCCCTCGGAACGCCACGGCAAGGTGCGCGACCTGTTCACGCTCTGGTTCGGCGGCAACATCGCGCCGCTGCCGATCGTGACCGGCGCGCTCGGCGTGCAGATGTTCCACCTGAACCTGATGTGGGGCATCGTCGCGATCGTCGTCGGCCAGGCGGTCGGCGGCGTGCTGATGGCGCTGCATTCGGCGCAGGGGCCGCAGATGGGGATCCCGCAGATGATCCAGAGCCGCGCGCAGTTCGGCTCGTGGGGCGCGCTGCTCGTCACGGTGATCGCGGCCGTGATGTACGTCGGTTTTTTCGCGTCGAACATCGTGCTCGCGGGCAAGTCGGTGCACGGCATCGCGTCGTCGGTGCCAGTCCCCGTCGGCATCGTGATCGGCGCGGTGGGCTCCGGGCTGATCGGGATCGTCGGCTACCGGTTCATCCACATCCTGAACCGGATCGGCACATGGGTGCTCGGCATCGGCATCGCCGTCGGCTTCTGGATGATCCTGTCGCACGTGAGCACCGCCGATTTCCTGACGCGCGGCGGCTTCGACTTCGCGGGCTGGCTCGCGACGGTATCGCTGTCGGCGCTGTGGCAGATCGCGTTCGCGCCGTACGTGTCGGACTATTCGCGCTATCTGCCGGAAAACGTCGGCGTCGCGTCGACGTTCTGGGCAACCTATCTCGGCTGCACGATCGGCTCGACGCTCGCGTTCGTCTTCGGCGCGGTCGCGGTGCTCGCGGTGCCGGCCGGCGCGGACACGATGGATGCGGTCAAGCAGGCGACCGGCCCGCTCGGCCCGTTGATGCTGGTGCTGTTCCTGCTGAGCGTGATCAGCCACAACGCGCTGAACCTGTACGGCGCGGTGCTCGCGGTGATCACGTCGGTACAGACGTTCGCATACAAGTGGATTCCGACCGCGAAGACGCGCGCGGTGGTGTCGGTCGCGATCTTCGTCGCATGCTGCTATGCGGCGATCGGCGCGTCGACGAACTTCGTCGGCAACCTCGTCGATCTCGTGCTCGCGCTGCTGGTCGTGCTGGTGCCGTGGACGGCGATCAACCTGATCGACTTCTACGTGATCCACAAGGGCAAGTACGACATCCAGTCGATCTTCATGGCGGACGGCGGGATCTACGGCCGCTTCAATCCGCAGGCGCTGCTCGCGTATGCGATCGGCATCGTCGTGCAGATTCCGTTCATGAACACGCCGATGTACGCGGGCCCGATTCCCGCCCATCTGGGCGGCGCGGACCTGTCGTGGCTCGTGGGCCTGCTGCTGACGTCGCCGCTGTACTACTGGCTCGCGACGCGCGACAGCGCGTATCGGCGCCGGCAGACGGGCGCGACGATGCCGCCGACGGCGGCACGATGAAGAAGGGGCCGCCGCGTCGCTCGCGCCGCGGCGGCGAGCGGTGGCGGGAATCGGGCAGGCACGCGGCGGGCGACGTGGCGCGCGCCTGCCGCGGCATCACACGACCGCCGAGCGCACGACGCGCACCGGCACCGACTTGTACGACGGCGTGCCGCTTTCCTTGTCGATGTAGTCGAGCGGCACGAGCACGTTCGCTTCCGGGTAGTACGCCCCGACCGAGCCCGGCGCGATGTCGTACTCGATCGCGGTGATCTTCTCGAGGCGCAGCGTACGGCCCGACGCGGTGACCGTCTCGATGTCGACGAGGTCACCGTGTTCGAGCCCGTACTTCTCGAGATCGGCCGCGTTCATGAACAGCACGTCGCGCCGGCCGAACACGCCGCGATAGCGATCGTCGAGCCCGTAGATCGTCGTGTTGTACTGGTCGTGGCTGCGCAGCGTGATCAGGCGCAGCACCTGTTTGGCGCCGAGCACGTCCGCGTCCTCCTTCACGCCCTTGTAGACCGAGAACATCGCCTTGCCGGTCGGCGTCGGCCACACGCGCTCGGTGGGCGGCAGCGGCAGGCGGAAGCCGCCCGGCGTGCGAATGCGCTCGTTGAACGCCTCGAAGCCGGATACCGTCTTGTCGATCAGGTCGCGGATGCGATCGTAGTCGGCGATCAGGTCGAGCCATGCGACCTTGCTGTTCGGCAGCGTCGCGTGTGCGATGCCGGCCACGATCGCGGGCTCGGAGCGCAACTGGTCCGATGCGGGCTTGAGCTTGCCGGCCGACGCATGGACCATCGACATCGAATCCTCGACGGTGATCGACTGCCGGCCGGTGGCCTGCATGTCGAGCTCGGTGCGGCCGAGCACCGGCAGGATGAAGGTTTCCTTGCCGACCAGCAGGTGCGAACGGTTCAGCTTCGTGCCGAGATGCACGCTCAGGTCGAGCTTCGCCATCGCCGGGAACGACAGCTCGGGATCGGGCAGCGCGACCGCGAAGTTGCCGCCGAGGCACAGCAGCGCCTTCGCGGTGCCGTCGATCATCGCCTGCATGGCCTGCACCGCGTCGTGCCCGTGCTGCGCGGGTGGCGTGAAGCCGCACACGTCCTCGATCTTCTTCAGGAATTCGGCCGACGGCTTCTCGGTGATGCCGACCGTGCGGTTGCCCTGCACGTTCGAATGGCCGCGCAGCGGGCACACGCCGGCGCCGGGCTTGCCGATGTTGCCGCGCATCAGCAGGAGGTCGGCGATCAGGCGCACGGTGGCCGTGCCCTTGTTGTGCTGCGTGACGCCCATCCCGTACGTGACGATCGTCGCGTTCGACTTCGCATACGCGAGCGCGACCTGTTCGAGCTGCGCCTGGCTGAGGCCGCTCGCGCGTTCGATGTCGTCCCACGACGTGGCTTCGAGATCGGCCGAGAACGCCTCGAAGCCGTTGGTGTGCTGTGCGATGAAGTCGCGGTCGAGCACGTTGCCTTGCTCGGCCTCGAGCCGTAGCAGCGCCTTCATGATGCCCTTCAGCGCGGCCGCGTCGCCGCCCGCGTCGACCTGGTAGTAGGTCGATGCGATTCGCGTCGAGCCGAACGACGCCATCTCGATCATGTCCTGCGGATCGGCGAAGCGTTCGAGCGCGCGCTCGCGCAGCGGGTTGAACACGATGATCGGCACGTTGCGGCGCGCGCATTCGTGCAGCGTGCCCATCATCCGCGGATGGTTCGTGCCGGGGTTGTGGCCGATCGAGATGATCAGCTCGCAGTGGTCGAAATCCTCCAGCGACACGGTGCCCTTGCCGATGCCGATCGACTGCGGCAGGCCGACGCTGGTCGGCTCGTGGCACATGTTCGAGCAGTCGGGGAAGTTGTTGGTGCCGAGCTCGCGCGCGAACAGCTGGTACAGGTACGCGGCTTCGTTCGACGCGCGGCCCGACGTGTAGAACTCGACCTGCTCGGGCGGCAGCGCGCGCAGCACTTCGCCGATGCGCGCGAACGCGTCGTCCCATTCGATCGCGCGGAACGTGTCGGTCGCGCGGTCGTAGGCGAGCGGATGGGTGAGCCGGCCCATGTTCTCCAGTTCGTAGTCCGACATGCGCAGCAGCGACGACACGGTGTTCGCCGCGAAGAACTCGGGCGTCACGCGCTTGGTCGTCGCTTCCCACGTGACGGCCTTCGCGCCGTTCTCGCAGAACTGGAACGTCGACTTGTGCTCCTTGTCGGGCCACGCGCAGCCGGGACAGTCGAAGCCGTCGGGCTGGTTGGTCCGCATCAGCACGATCGGCGCCTCGATGGTTTCCATCTGCGTGCGCACCGCATCGGCTGTCGCGCGAAGCGCGCCCCAACCGCCGGCGGGCCCGTCGTATTTCCTGATGCCTGGCACTTCGCGTCGATTTGTCATGTGAATCTCCAATAGCCGGGCCCGGTGCGGGTGGCTCGGTTGCGCCGTGTCGCGGCGTGGGGCGGCTCCGTCCGGCGGACGGAGCCGGTCATGCGTGCCCCGGGCGGCGGGGCATGCGTTTTTCTAGCGGGCGTCCTTCTTCGCCCCGGACGACTTCTTGCCGGGCTTCGCCGTGGGCGGCGGGGCGTCGGCAGGCGTGTCGTCCGGCTTCCCGTCGCCGGCTGCCCTCGCAGCCTTGCCGGCCTTGCCGTTCGCTTCAGGCTTGCCGTCGGCGTCCTGCTTCGCGTCCTTCGTGCCTTTCGCTACCTTGGCGTCCTTCGCTTCAGGCGCGGCGAGCTTGTTGAACTTCACTTCGTCGCTGTCCTTGTCGTAGTCGACCTCGCACCGGTCGCCCGACTTCAGCCGGTCGGCGAGGATCTCCTTCGCGAGTCGCGTCTCGATGGTCTGCCGGATCTGGCGCTTCAGTTCGCGCGCGCCGAATTCCGGCTGGTAACCGGCTTCGGTCAGGTGCGCGACGAGCGAGTCGCCCATCACGAGCGTGATGTCCTGCGCGGCGGCCGTGCGCACCACGCGGTCGAGCTGGATCCGCACGATCGCGCGGATGTCGTCCTTCGACAGCGCATGGAAGACGATCACCTCGTCGATCCGGTTCAGGAACTCGGGCCGGAAATGCCCCTTCAGCACCTGCATCAGTTCCTCGCGGATCGCCTTGTCGGTCTTGCGCGCGGCTTCCGGCTGCGTGAGGTTGTCCATAATGATCGCCGCGCCGAGGTTGCTGGTCGCGATGATGATCGTGTTGCTGAAATCGACCACGCGACCCTTGCCGTCGGTGAGACGCCCGTCGTCGAACACCTGCAGCAGCACGTTGTAGACGTCCGGATGCGCCTTCTCGATCTCGTCGAGCAGGATCACGCTGTACGGGCGGCGTCGCACGCGCTCGGTGAGCTGGCCGCCTTCGTCGTAGCCGACGTAGCCGGGCGGCGCGCCGATCAGCCGCGCGACCGCGTGGCGCTCCATGTATTCGGACATGTCGATGCGGATGATCGCCTGCTCGTCGCCGAACACGGTCTCGGCCAGCGCCTTCGCGAGCTCGGTCTTGCCGACGCCCGTCGGCCCGAGGAACAGGAACGTCGCGATCGGCCGGTGCGTCTGGCCGAGCCCCGCGCGCGACAACCGCACGGCATCGCTGACGGCGACCACCGCATCGCTCTGGCCGACCACGCGCTCGCGCAGCTGCTCTTCCATCTTCAGCAGCTTCTGGCGTTCCTCCTGCGTGAGTTCGGACACGGGGATGCCGGTCAGCCGCGACACGACCTCGGCTACCGATTCGACGGTCACTTCGAGCGTCTCCGAGCCGGTCTTGCGCTGCCACGCCTCCATCATCTCGTCGACGGCCTTCTGCTTCGCGTTGATCTGCTCTTCGAACTGCTTGGCTTCGTCGAAGCGCTTGCGCGAGGTCGCATAGTCCTGCTCGCGCTTCAGTTGCGCGATCTGCGCTTCGCCTTCCTGAATGTCGATCGGGCGCGACGTCGCGCCGATCCGCACGCGCGCGGCGGCCTGGTCGATCAGGTCGATCGCCTTGTCGGGCAGGAAGCGCGACGTGATGTAGCGGTCGGCGAACTCGGCGGCCGCGACGAACGCATCGTCGGCGAACGTCACCTGGTGATGCGCCTCGAGGCTGTCGCGCAGCCCGCGCAGGATCACGATCGTCTGCTCGACGCTCGGCTCCGGCACGAACACGGGCTGGAACCGGCGTTCGAGCGCGGCGTCCTTCTCGATGTACTTCTGGTATTCGTTGAGCGTCGTCGCGCCGATCAGGCTCAGCTCGCCGCGCGCGAGCGCGGGCTTCAGCACGTTCGCGATGTCGAGGCCGCCTTCGCCGCCGCCCTGGCCCGCGCCGACGATCGTGTGCAGCTCGTCGATGAACAGGATCAGTTCGTCCTGCTTCGCCGTCACTTCGTCGATCAGCTGCTTCGCGCGTTCCTCGAATTCGCCGCGATACTTCGCACCGGCCACCATCGAGTTGATGTTGATTTCGACGAGCCGCTTGTCGCGCAGCACTTCGGGCACGTCGCCGTTGACGATCCGCTGCGCGAGCCCTTCGACGATTGCCGTCTTGCCGACGCCCGGTTCGCCGATCAGCACCGGATTGTTCTTCTTGCGGCGCGCGAGCACCTCGATCGTGCTTTCGATTTCCTGCGCGCGGCCGAGCACCGGATCGAGCTTGCCCTGGCGCGCGATCGCGGTGAGGTCGCGGCCGAATTTGTCGAGGTTCGGCGTGCCGGTCGGCGCGTCGACCCGGCCATCCTCGGCGCCCTTGCCGACCACCTTCACGACTTTCTGGCGCAGCGCCTCGGGCGTCACGCCGTATTTCTTCAACAGCGTGCCGGCGACGCTGTCCGGCACCGATGCGAGCCCGATCAGCAGGTGCTCGGGGCCGATGTACGAGTGGCCGAGATCGCGCGACGCCTGGAACGCGTATTGGACGGCCTTCTTCACGCGCGGCGAGATCGACAGCTTGTCGAGCGGCGCATCGGGCGCGGCCGTGCCGGTGTGCGCGTGCTCGTCGATGTACGACCGGATGTCCTGCGGCGACAGCTTCAGTTCCTTCAGCAGCGCGGCGCAGACGTCGGTGTCGGCGAGCGCGTACAGCAGGTGTTCGGAATCGAGCTCGCTGCGGCGCAGCTCGTGCGCCTTCTCGGCCGCGCGCTGCAGTAGCTCGAGCGTCTGTTCGCTGAATGCGTCGGTCGGGTCGACCGATTCGCGCGGAATCTCGGCGGCGAGCGGCGAGTCGTCGCCGAGGCCGCCGAACAACGACGACGGTCCGCCGCCGCCCAACAGCGAATCGAACGGATTCAGCATGCTCTGATGCCGCATCAGCTGGCGGAAGTGGTAATCGCAGATCGAGATCGTCTTGCGCTCGCCGTCCTGCATCACGGTTGCGCGCGCGACGGCCGGCCGGGCGTGACAGATATCGCAAAGTGCGGGCATGGTGGTCTGGCTCCTGTCGGTGAAGGTGGGGCGAAGGGTGAAGCCCGATGCGGTGCGGCGCTCACGCGCTCCGACCGCGCAGGCACGGCACGCACCGCGGCGGCGCGCGTGCCGCACCCGCGCGATCGCGCAGCGCGCGCCGGCGTGGCGCACGGTCGCGGTCGGGGCGGAAAGCGCGCGTGCCGAGAGGAGCCCACGGCATCGCTTCGACTGCGTTCAAAATAGCGAATCGGCGCGGGCCATCCAAGACACAGTTCCATGCCGGACCGGCCGTGAATTGCACCCTCACACGGGTGCGCGATTCGGCGGCAAGGAGTACAGACGGGCGCGCGCACGGCGGCGCGGGCAGCCGGCGGTGGAGGGGGGCGGGAAAGAGGTAAAGGGCGGCGGGCGAACGGCGCGGTGCGACATGGGCGCGCAGGGCGCCGGCAGCCGGCAAACGGGGAGCGAAAGGAGGAGAAAAGCGGGGAGAAAAGCAGGGAGTGAAGCGGCGAGCGAACCGGAGTGCGACGCGCAGCGCGGGCGCGAACCGGCTACGTGCGGCCCCGCGCGCACCGCAGCCGGTGCGCGCCATGGGGCCGGCGCAGGCGAGCGCGGGGTGCACGGTGCGCGCCGGACATCGCGTAACCGCGGTGAACCGCGATCAGTCCGACAGTGTCATCGCGAGCCGTTGCCGTGCGATCTGCTTCACGTCGGCCGACAGCGCCGCATTCGGCAGACCATTGGCCCAGACGGAAAACGAATCCTCGATCAAGTTGCGCGTGTCGGGCGGCAGCTCGGCCAGCATCAGCGACACGACGGTAAACAGCACGGCGGTATCGCCGGCCTGGCCGCCCGCGTTGGCATCGACCTTCTGCTGCAGGGTAGCGACGGACGCTTGCAGCGCCTGTAATGCGTCATTCGATTCGCTCATGACATTCTCCGTGCAAGATGGGCTGGATCGGCGACGAACCTGCGGCCGGCAGCACGGCCGTCGCGCGCGGCGCCCGGGCGGGCATCGCGCGCCGGCAACCGCGCTCAGGCGGCCGCACCGTCCTGCGGCGCCACGGCCACCGATGCCTCGCTCGTCAGCATCAGGAACGTGAACGTTTCGCGCAGGTACAGGCGGACGCCCTTGTCGGTATGGCTCGTGTAGCCGATCGACACGTCTTCCCCGAGGTGCAGCTCGTAATCGCCGCCGCGCGTGGACAGCACGCAGCCGCCGCTGATCGCCGGCGCCCAGATGATCTCGCCGCTGACGATGCGTTTGATATGGCCGAGGACCGGATAGCCCTGGTCGCGCGCTTCGCTGAGCGCGGTGTACGCGTCCGACCCGAGCACGACCGAGTACGGGCCGTCGACGCCGGCGAGGCGCAGCGCCTCCAGCGCGTCGCTGATCGCGTCCGGGTAGGCGCTCACGTCCGCCGGCAGCGTGAGCCGGCGGTTCGACGTGCCTTCGCGGATGCCGACGATGCCGGCCGCGCGGTAGCCGTCGAAAATCGCGTTGTCTTCGGCGAACGCGAGCCGCTGCGCGGCTTCCTTCGCCGGCTGCCAGTCGGCGTCGCGCGCGCCGCGCTCGACGCTGTCGATCGCGTCGCGGCTCAGCTCGAACGGCACCGTCAGCTCGACGATCGTGCGCACCTCGCGCAGCCGCGCGTTCACGTGCTCGCGCGGCGCGGCGACGTCGAGCAGGTGCCCGATGCCGACGGCCGACAGCTCGGGCCCTGCGGGGCCGTCGACGTCGACGACGCGGCGGCCGGCCACCGAGCGTTTGAAGGTGCGCGCCACTTCCTCCTCGATTTGTTCCCAGGCGGCGGACGAGATCGGGGCGAGTTCGCGGTGCAGGTTATTCATAGGTCGGGGTTCCTTTCAGCGAGCCGATGTTCAGCGAGCCGTCGCGCGGCGGTGCGGACGGCGCGGATTCCGGTTGGGCGGCGCCGGCGGCCGGCGCCGCGCGATCGGCGAGCGCTTCGAGCAGATCGGCCGACGGCACGAAGAACAGCGAGCCGGTGACCGCGCGGCTGTAGTCGAGCAGGCGGTCGTAGTTGCCGGGCGGGCGGCCGACGAACATGTTCTCGAGCATCTGCTCGATCGGCGCCGGCGAGCGCGCATAGCCGATGAAATAGGTGCCGAATTCGCCGGCGCCCGGGCGCCCGAACGGCATGTTGTCGCGCAGGATCTTCACTTCTCGGCCGCCCTCGTCGAGCGTGGTGAGCGAGCTGTGCGAGCACGACGGCTTCACGTCCGGCGCGAGCTCGATGTCGGACAGCTTGGTGCGGCCGATGATGCGCTCCTGCGTCTCGACCGCGAGTGCGTTCCAGCCGGCCATGTCGTGCAGGTATTTCTGCACGAGCACGTAACTGCCGCCCGCGAATTCGGCATCCTCGTCGCCGACCACCGTGAAGTCGACCGCTGCGCGGCCTTCCGGATTCTCGGTGCCGTCGACGAAGCCGATCATCGCGCGCTGGTCGAAATTGCGGAAGCCGTGCACTTCGTCGACGACCGTGACCGCGCTGCCGAGCGCGCCGAGCAGTTGCGTCGCGAGTTCGAAGCACAGGTCCATCGCTTCGGCGCGGATGTGCAGCAGGATGTCGCCGGGCGTGGCGATCGCGACGCGCTGGCCGGCGCCGAATTCGCGGAACGGATGCAGCGACGCCGGGCGCGGCTCGCCGAACAGCGCATCCCATGCATCGGAGCCGAAGCCGCATACGCACGTGAGGTTGCCGCCCGGTACGCGCTTGCCGACCGAGCGCACGAGCGCGGCGATGTCGCCGCACCACGAACGGATCGTGTCGGCGTGATCGGCGCCGGGATTGATCGTCGCCACGAGAAAGATCGCGCTGCGCGTGATCGTGCTGTGAACGGCCTGGGAGATCGGGGGAGGGGGCGTCTGCATCGCGGGCTGCCGGTCAGTCGGGTCGGGACGGACGGGCCGCGGCAGCCGCGGCGCGCGAAGGCGAACGGTTGAACTGTGTCATGCGACGGTTCTCTGTGCTCTGTGTGACATGCGGATGAAGGACGTTGCGCGGGCATCGCGCAACGGGCCGCAGCGGCGGCGGCCGCCCCCGGGGCGCGAAGGGAAGGCAGACGGTGGCGCCGCGCGTTCGCCCGGCGCGTGGACCATCCGCACCGCGTAACGTCGTCGAGCATGCAATCTAGCAGCTTCGGCGGGTCTTTGGAACACGTATCGACGATCTGTCATTCGAATGGATCAAACAGGGCCGGGTTTTGTGCGGCGGCGGCGCAGCTGTACTCCTGGCGCCCGCGGCGCTGTGCTCTTGAGCGTGCGTGTCGCGTGCAGTAGATTAGGTTCCGCTCCGCCCGACGACGGCCATCATGATGAACCTTTTGGAAGCGATGCGTATTTTCGGTGCAATCGTCGAGCATGGCGGGCTGCGCGGCGCGGCGTCCGATCTGAAGCTCGACGTCGCGCAGGTCGATGCGCGGCTCGATGGCCTCGAACGCTATCTCGGCTGCCGGCTGTTGCTGGACCGCGCGGGCGACGATGTCGTGTGCACCGATGCCGGCGTCGCGTTTTACGCGTGTTGCCGGCGGACGCTGTCCGCGGTTGCGCAGGCGACCGGCGCGAGCGGAGCCGATGCGTGCGCAACGGTTTCCGGCCCGCCCGTCGCGGGCTTTCCGTTACCCGAGACCCCTCGCCGCGGCGACGCGGCATCGATCGCGCCCTCTACGACACTGCACCGGTTAACGCGTTGAATACGTCCACTGCATCCGCCGATACGACCGCCGAGCGCATTCGTCGCCGCTTCGGTCATTTCCTGCACGCGGCCGAGCTGGCCGGGCTGGTCGTGATCGGGCTGGCGACCGCGTTCGCGATGGCGCAGGAAGCGTGGAAAGTCGTGCTCGCGGGCGAAGTGTCGCTGACCGACCTGCTGCTGATGTTCCTGTATCTGGAAGTGCTCGCGATGGACCTGCGCTATCTGCGGCTCGGCCGGCTGCCGGTGCGGTTTCCGCTGTTCATCGCGATGACGTCGCTCGCGCGCGACCTGATCCTGCGCGGCGCGACCGACAGCCCCGAGCGGATGCTGATGACGACCTTCGGGATCGTGCTGCTCGCGGTGGGCGTGCTGATCCTGAGTTTCGGGCAGCACCGCTTTCCGGCGGACGTCGACGATGTCGAAGACGACTTGCATGCCCGCAAGTAACGCGCGGACGGCGTTCGGAGCGAACCGCGGCGCGCCGAGCGAGGCGCGGCGGCCCCACCCTCATCCCACCACACGAGGTGTCGCATGACCAGGCAATTGATCGTCGCCGTGTTCGGCGGCGTCGACACGGCTCGGCAGGCCGCGAACGATTTCGACGCGCTGTCGGAGAAGAACGAAGGATTCCACATCGAGAACGGCGTCATCGTCGAGAAGGATGCGAACGGCAAGCTCGCGGTGCTCGACGCCGAATCGCGGCCGTTCAAGGGCGGCGTGATCGGCGCGATCGCGGGCGGGTTGCTCGGCCTGCTCGCCGGGCCGCTCGGCGTGGTGACTGGCATGGCGACCGGCGCGGGCGCCGGCATTCTCGCGCACGCGGCAGGCAATGCGCTGCTCGACGGTGCGTTCGTCGAAACGGTCGCGGCGCGGCTCGTGCCCGGCAGCGTCGCGGTCATTCTCGAAGCGAAGGAGGACACGCCGTTCTCGGTCGACAACGTCGTGACGGGATTCGGCGGCAAGGTCTTTCGCCAGGCGCTCGATTGAGCGCGCCCCTTTCGAACCGATTCGGGAGCATTGCATGCGCATCGATCAATCGTACCGGCGCTTCGACATCGCGGCGACGCTGTCGCCGCTGCCCGGCAACCGCGCGATCGCGGTCGTCGACGTGACGACCGACGATCCGGACCGCATCGCCGATCTCGGCACCGGCCAGTTCCTGCAGATCCGCAAGTGGATCGAGTCGAACGACGTCGCGCTGCTGACGGCAGTGTTCGACGAGTGCAAGGTCGCGATCGACCACTACGCGGACAACGTCGACGACGCTTGAGCGCGAGCGAGCCCGCGCATGGCCAGGCCTCGCGCCACCGCTGGCGCCTCCTCCACCCGCGGTACTTGATGACGTGCGCGCTGCGACCGGCCGCGGTGCGGCCGCGCCGTCGTGTACGCATCTGTTCACCACGCCGGCCGGATTTGAGTTTTCCTCGCCAAACTGTCACTTACATTCGCCGAAATGACGCAGTAGGATGCCGAACCTTGTCTTGATGAGATTCGCATTGCTATTCGCCTTCAATTTCGGTAACGGACGAGGTCCGAACCGGGACACCCGCGCCCGGCGACGGCTATCCGGCTTCATGCGTCGGCGTGGCCGTACCGCTCGTGCGGGGCAGGCCGGTTCATCGCTGGCGGGGCGAGGCGGATGAAGCTCTACGAGAAATTTGCAAACGACGTAGAGCGACTCATTCGGCAAGGGGTATATCGACACGGCGATCGTGTGCCGTCGGTGCGGCAGGCGAGCCAGCAGCACCGGATCAGCATCACGACCGTGCTGCATGCGTATCTGCTGCTGGAGAG